>NZ_BAABEM010000007.1:0-370049 GCF_039540155.1 Gibbsiella greigii | reverse complement strand
GCTTTTCGCCCGAAGAGTCAAGCGTTTATTTCGCTTTCGTCTTGCTGACCCGGCGGCTTGTCAGTCGTTGTTCCCGGTCAGTGGAGGCGCATTATAGGGACTTCCCGGCAGCCTGCAACCCCTAATTGAAAAAAAACTGTCAAACGAATATAAAAACGCCAAAAAGCCCCTAATGGTGCATTAATTCACCGGAAAACGTTCGTTTTTAGCCCGCCACACCGGTAAAGGCCGTTAAAGCGATAAAAGAAAAGGGAGCGATTGCTCGCTCCCTTCTCATTCACTTGCTGCCTGGCAGTTATTGTTTAGCCACAATATGCTCGTTTTCGACATCCAGCGTTACCGGTTTGCCCGGCAACAATTTCCCGGACAGTATCTGCTGTGCCAGCGGGTTTTCGATCTCTTGCTGGATAGCGCGTTTCAACGGCCGCGCACCATAGACAGGATCGTAACCAATCTTACCCAGCAGTTCCAAAGCCGGCGTGGTCATGGTGACTTCGTAGCCACGTTCTTCCAGACGTTTATACAGACGAGCCAGTTGGATCTTGGCAATCGCGGCAATATGTTTCTGGCCTAGCGGATGGAAGACCACCACTTCATCAATACGGTTGATGAATTCCGGGCGGAAATGATGGCTGACCATTTCCATCACGGATTCTTTCATCTGCGCATAGTTCATCTCACCAAAGTGCGCCTGAATCAGATCGGAGCCAAGGTTGGATGTCATGATCACCACCGTGTTACGGAAATCAACGGTTCGGCCCTGGCCATCCGTCAGGCGCCCGTCGTCCAAAACCTGCAGCAGGATATTGAACACATCCGGGTGCGCTTTCTCTACCTCATCAAGCAGGATCACCGAGTAAGGTCTACGGCGCACCGCTTCGGTCAGATAACCACCTTCCTCATAACCGACGTAGCCCGGAGGCGCACCCACCAGCCGCGACACGGAGTGTTTCTCCATAAACTCGGACATGTCGATACGCACCATCGCATCGTCGCTGTCGAACAGGAACGACGCCAGCGCTTTACACAGCTCGGTTTTCCCTACCCCGGTTGGCCCCAGGAACAGGAAAGAACCGATCGGCCGGTTGGGATCCGACAGGCCTGCACGGCTACGGCGAATGGCGTTGGAAACAGCGTTCACCGCTTCATCCTGGCCAATCACACGCGAATGCAGTTCCTGTTCCAGACGCAGCAGTTTATCGCGCTCACCTTCCAGCATTCTGGCTACCGGGATCCCGGTGGCTTTCGCCAGCACTTCGGCGATCTCGGCGTCGGTAACGCGATTGCGCAGCAGCTTCATGGTCTTACCTTCGGCGTTGGTCGCCGCGGCAAGCTGTTTTTCCAACTCAGGAATTTTACCGTACTGCAGTTCGGACATACGCCCCAGATCGCCCACACGGCGCGCCTGTTCAAGGCTTATCTTGGCTTGCTCAAGTTCCGCTTTGATATTCTGGGTACCAGACAACGAAGCCTTCTCAGCTTTCCACTCGTCTTCAAGCTCAGCGTATTCACGCTCTTTCTGATCCAGCTCGCCACTCAGCATTTCCAGGCGTTTCTTACTGGCGTCGTCAGATTCTTTGTTCAGCGCCTGCTGTTCCAGTTTCAATTGGATGATACGGCGCTCAAGCCGATCAAGCGCTTCCGGCTTGGAATCCATCTGCATACGAATGCTGGATGCGGCTTCATCGATCAGGTCGATGGCTTTATCCGGCAACTGGCGATCGGCGATATAGCGGTGCGACAGCGTCGCGGCAGCCACGATGGCCGGATCGGTAATCTGCACATGGTGGTGGAGCTCATAGCGTTCTTTCAGGCCGCGCAGAATCGCGATGGTATCTTCAACACTGGGCTCCGCCACAAACACTTTCTGGAAACGCCGCTCAAGCGCTGCATCCTTCTCGATATACTGACGGTATTCGTCAAGCGTGGTGGCGCCAACGCAGTGCAGTTCACCACGGGCCAGCGCAGGTTTGAGCATATTACCGGCATCCATTGCGCCGTCGCCTTTCCCGGCCCCGACCATGGTGTGCAATTCGTCGATGAACAGGATGACGCTGCCTTCCTGTTTAGCCAGATCGCTCAATACGGCTTTCAGACGCTCTTCAAACTCACCGCGGTATTTCGCCCCGGCGATCAGCGCCCCCATATCCAGCGAAAGCACGCGTTTATGCTTCAGCCCTTCCGGCACTTCACCGTTAATAATACGCTGGGCTAACCCTTCAACAATCGCGGTTTTACCCACGCCGGGTTCACCGATCAACACTGGGTTGTTCTTGGTTCTGCGCTGCAGCACCTGGATAGTACGGCGGATTTCTTCATCACGGCCGATAACCGGGTCCAGTTTCCCCTGCTCCGCGCGCTCGGTAAGATCAATGGTGTATTTCTTCAATGCCTGCCGTTGATCTTCCGCACCTTGCTCATTCACACTTTCCCCCCCGCGCATCTGTTCGATGGCCTTACTGATTTTGTCGGCCGTTGCGCCGGCAGCTTTGAGCAAATCGGTCAACGCGCCGCGATCTTCCAGCGCAGCCAACACAAACAGCTCAGAAGAAATGAATTTGTCCGCACGTTTTTGCGCCAGCTTATCGCACAGGTTCAGCACCCGGACAAGTTCATGGGATGGTTGTACGTCGCCGCCTGTACCTTCAACCTGCGGTAATCTGGACAACGCTTGTTCGATCTCGGTGCTTACACGGCCTGCATCGATACCGGCAGAAGTTAACAATGGGCGAACCGTGCCCCCTTCCTGTGCGAGCAAAGCGCTCATCAGGTGTAACGGTTCAATAAACTGGTTGTCGCGCCCAAGGGCTAGGGATTGGGCATCGGCGAGGGCAAGCTGGAATTTGTTGGTAAGACGATCCAGACGCATAACACCTCCAATACAGGTCAGAATTGCTACTGGAGATTAAATGAGGTCATCCCTCAAATTTTCAAGGTTATTCCAACACTTTATTATGAGTACCACGTTATGCGTCAGTGGATCGTCCTAATTCAATAGGTTATATCAGCCAGATTAAACTTGCCATACGCCCGGTGATTCCATCGCGCCGGAAAGAGAAAAATTGGCGACTTTCCGCCACGGTACAACGCCCGCCGCCGTAAACGGCGGTGACCCCGGCACGCCCCAGGCGCTGGCGCGCCAGTTGGTAAATATCGGCCAGGAATTTATCGCCGTAGGGTGTAAAAGCCCCCGCGGCCTGGGGATCAACCGCAATAAACGCGGCGCGAACCTCTGCCCCGACTTCAAAGCGTTGCGGCCCGATGGCCGGCCCCAGCCAGGCGGAAATGTCGCCCGGCCCGGCGGCAAAAGCCGCCACGGTATTTTCCAGCACGCCTTGGCATAACCCGCGCCAGCCTGCATGGGCGGCGGCCACTTCATCACCAGAGCGTGAGCAAAACAACACCGGCAGGCAATCTGCGGTCATCACCGCACACACCTGCCCAACCAGGCGCGTGTAAACCGCGTCTGCACACACATCCTGCGGCGGCGTGCCGTCCAGGCGCAGCACACGGGTGCCATGCACCTGTTCGAGCCATACCGGCATCTGCGGCAGTGCCGCCCCCGCCACCAGGCGCGCACGATTGGCCGCCACCGCCTGGGCATCATCGCCCACGTGCGTCCCGAGGTTGAGTGAATCATAAGGCGGGCGGCTGACGCCGCCATGCCGGGACGTGGCACAGGCCCGCACCCTTTCAGGGCGCGGCCAGTCGGGCACGATGAGTGAATTCATCACCAATCCATCTGCTCTTTGAACGCTTCGGTATCCGCTTTCAGCGCATCCACCAAATCGACCATGTCTTGCGGCAACGGCGCATGCCATTCCATTTGAATCCCGCTGATGGGGTGATACAAGCGCAGCATGGTGGCATGCAGCGCCTGGCGATCAAAACCGCGCAGGGTGTGAATGAACGCCTCCGATGCCCCTTTCGGCGGGCGTGGGCGGCCACCGTAGAGCGGATCGCCCACCAGCGGATGATTGATATGCGACATATGAACGCGGATCTGGTGCGTACGCCCGGTTTCCAGCCGCAGCCGCAGGCGAGTATGGGCACGGAAATGCTCCATAATCCGGTAGTGGGTCACCGCGGGTTTGCCCATCGGGTGCACGGCCATATGGGTGCGTTTGGTCGAGTGGCGAGCAATCGGCTCCTCCACCGTGCCGCCGGCGGTCATGGTACCGATCGCCACCGCTTCATACTCACGGGTAATTTCCCGCGCCTGCAGCGATTCCACCAGCCGGGTCTGCGCCGGCACGGTTTTCGCCACCACCATCAGCCCGGTGGTGTCTTTATCCAGACGGTGAACAATGCCGGCACGCGGCACATCGGCAATGGCCGGGAAGTGATAGAGCAACGCATTTAGCACCGTCCCATCCGGGTTGCCGGCGCCCGGGTGCACCACCAGATCGCGCGGCTTGTTGATCACCAGGATGTCGCTGTCTTCATAGACGATATCCAGCGCGATATTCTGCGGCTCCCAACGTGCATCTTCTTCTATCTGTGCATCAATGGCGACCGTCTCCCCGCCCAGCACCTTCTCTTTCGGCTTGTTTATCGTTTTGCCATTGACCTGAACTCGATCTTCCAGGATCCAATCTTTTATGCGAGATCTTGAATAATCAGGGAACAATTCGGCCAAAGCCTGATCTAAACGTTGTCCGAGTTGAGATTCGGCCACCGTTGCGGTGAGTTGTACTTGTTGTGCCATATGCAGCTTCTTCGTTAACGTTGGGTTTTCACGGCGATGCCGTTTAATATAATGTGCTATTGTAACTGGTCTTTGTCGGGAGCTTAACGGTCAGTCTCCCGGAATAACACCCTGAGGATAATCAAAACGTCATGACGCGTATGAAATATCTGGTGGCGGCAGCCACGTTGAGCCTGGCGCTGGCAGGTTGCTCCAGCTCCAAGGATACGGTTCCCGACAACCCGCCTTCGGAAATCTATGCTAACGCCCAGCAAAAACTACAGGACGGTAACTTCAAGGGTGCTATTACGCAACTCGAAGCGTTAGATAACCGCTATCCTTTCGGGCCATACTCCCAGCAGGTTCAGTTGGATCTTATCTATGCCTACTACAAATCTGCCGATCTGCCACTGGCACAAGCGTCTATCGATCGCTTTATGCGCCTGAACCCAACGCACCCAAACATCGATTACGTGATGTATATGCGCGGTTTGACGGATATGGCGCTGGATGACAGTGCGCTGCAGGGCTTCTTTGGCGTCGATCGTTCCGACCGCGATCCCGAGCACGCACGTGCTGCGTTCCGTGATTTCAGCCAGTTGATCCAGCAGTATCCGAACAGCCAGTACGCAACCGATGCGCAAAAACGCTTGGTGTTCCTGAAAGATCGTTTATCCAAATACGAACTTTCCGTTGCGCAATACTACACCAAACGCGGCGCTTACGTCGCGGTTGTTAACCGTGTAGAACAGATGCTGCGTGATTTCCCGGATACAAAAGCAACCCGAGATGCACTGCCGCTGATGGAAAATGCCTATAAGCAACTGCAGTTGAACGGCCAGGCAGATAAGGTCGCGAAGATTATTGCCGCCAACCCGGCTTAACATCCCCGGTGGCAAGACACAAAAAACGGCAGCCTTCAGCTGCCGTTTTTTATTCTGCCGACGCACGAAAAACTGGCTATACACCTTAATAAAAACAGGCTATTAGCACTATACGCCGCAAAGTTATCCCATCAATAATGCGCGATCCGGCACCAAGACTCAAGCGCTGTATGCAGGTTTCAACAGCCAAATCACAGAACGCGTGCAATTGACAAAAAGTGACAAAAAAATGTGATCTCCATCACGCATTTAAGCAAAAACACAGGTATGCTGAAGTTATCCAAAGACGGAAAGACACAAGAGGTAAGTTATATGACAGTCAACATTACCAGCAAACAAATGGATATCACCCCCGCCATCCGCAATCATGTCGAAGACCGTCTTACCAAACTGGATAAATGGCAAGCTCAACTCATTAACCCGCATATCGTTTTATCCAAAGAGCCCCAGGGTTTTGTGGCCGACGCCACCATCACTACGCCAAACGGCCCGCTGGTCGCCAGCGCAAAACACGATGATATGTACGCTGCAGTTAACGAACTGATCGCAAAACTTGAACGCCAATTGAATAAGGTTCAGCACAAGGGCGAAGCGCGCCGCGCCGCCGCCAGCGTAAAAGATATCGTCCCGGAAGTGGAACCGGAACAGAAATAATCCGCTCACGAACATGATGCATCAAACCCGCTTCGGCGGGTTTTTTGTTGACACAGGGAAAAGCCCGCGGTTAACTTAACCTTGAGCAATCAAACCGCTGGGTACCCCATGGCACACAAACCGTTTTTCTTTGCATTCTTTTTTACCTTCCCCTGATTGGGAGGCGTTTCGTCGTGTGACAAAGAATGCAAAGACGAACAGCAAAGCCTCCTGAAACAGGGGGCTTTTTTTATGGCTATTCGATAACAAATGAATAAAAACACAAGGCAAAGCTGACTATGACTGATAACCCGTTACTTGCGCTGCGCGAACGCATCAGCGCGCTGGATCTAAAACTACTGGCGCTGCTGGCGGAACGCAGGAAACTGGCGATCGAGGTGGGCAAAACCAAGCTGCACTCCCACAACCCGATCCGCGACAAAGAACGCGAGCGCGATCTGCTTGAAACGCTGGTTAAGGCCGCCAAACCCCACGGCCTTGACGGATTTTATGTCACCCGCCTGTTCCAACTGATCATCGAGGATTCCGTTCTGACGCAACAGGCGCTGTTGCAGCAGCAGCTCAACGCTACCAGCCAACACATTGCGCGTATCGCTTTCCTCGGCCCAAAAGGCTCGTATTCACATTTGGCTGCCCGCCAGTATGCCGCACGCCATTTTGAGCAGTTGATCGAGCATGGCTGCCACAAGTTCCAGGATATCTTCACCCAGGTGGAAACCGGGCAAGCCGATTACGGTATTTTGCCGATTGAAAATACCAGTTCCGGTTCAATTAATGACGTCTACGATCTGCTGCAGCACACCAGCCTGTCGATTGTCGGCGAACTGAGCAACCCGATTAACCACTGCGTGTTGGTATCCGGTGATGCCGACCTCAGCCAGATAGAAACCGTGTACAGCCATCCACAGCCTTTCCAGCAGTGCAGCCAGTTCATCAACCGCTTCCCGCACTGGAACATCGAGTACTGCGAAAGCACTGCAGCAGCGATGGAGAAAGTCGCCAGCCTGAATTCACCCAACGTGGCGGCGCTGGGCAGCGAGGCCGGCGGCGCGCTGTATAACCTGCAGGTGCTGGAACATAACCTGGCAAACCAGCAGCAGAACATTACGCGCTTCATCGTGCTGGCGCGCAAAGCGATAGAGGTTTCCGAACAGGTGCCGGCGAAAAGCACGCTGATCATGGCCACCGGCCAGCAATCGGGGGCATTAGTGGAAGCGCTGCTGGTGCTGCGCGAAAACGGCATCATTATGACCAAACTGGAATCACGGCCCATCAACGGCAACCCGTGGGAAGAGATGTTCTATATTGATGTGCAGGCCAACCTGCGCTCGGAGGCGATGCAAAAGGCGCTTAAGGATTTGGCACCCATTACCCGCTCCCTGAAAGTGCTGGGCTGCTACCCCAGTGAAAACGTGGTGCCGGTCAATCCTTCCTAAAGACAAAAAGGGTCTGGCATTGCCAAACCCTTTTTACACAACACCGAAAAATGCAATTACTGGCGGCTGTCGTTAGCCTGCCGCAACAGCGAACGGCTCTCCACCAGGAAGTGCTGGGCGTAATCGCCGAACCAGTGCTCGACTTTCTGGAAGCTTTCAATAAACGCCTGCTTATTACCGTGCTCAAGCAACGCAATCGCTTCGCCGAAACGCTGGTAATAACGTTTAATCAACGCGATGTTCTCTTCCGATGACATAATGATGTCGGCATACAGCTGTGGATCCTGTGCAAACAACCGGCCCACCATCGCCAACTCCAGCCGATAGATGGGTGAAGAGAGCGCCAGCAACTGTTCAAGCCGCACGTTCTCTTCCGCCAGATGCAGCCCGTAGGCGAAAGTCGCAAAGTGGCGTAGCGCCTGGATAAACGCCATGTTCTGATCGTGTTCAACGGCGCTGATGCGGTGCAACCTGGCTCCCCAAACCTGCAGTTGTTCCAGCAGCCATTGATAAGCTTCCGGCTGACGCCCATCACAATAGACCACTACCTGCTTGGCGATGCTGCCAACATCCGGCCCGAACATCGGGTGCAAACCAAGCACCGGCCCGCCATGTACTGCCAGCATGGCCTGCAATGGCCGGTTCTTCACGGAGGCCAGATCGACCAGGATGCAGTCATCCGGCAGCTTCGGCAAACGCGCGATCACCTGTTCCGTCACGTGGATCGGCACGCTGACGATCACCATACCTGCATCCGCCAGCAACGTTTCCGCCTGCGGCCAATCCTGCTGCTCCAGCACTTTTACCTGATAACCGGAAAGCGATAGCAGGCGGTTGAACAACCGCCCCATCTGGCCATCACCGCCAATAATTACGACCGGCCGCAGTTGAGGGCACAACGCCTTGAAGCCTTTGTCGTTTTCGCTGGTGTAAGACTCGCGCATCAGCCGGCGCAACACGTCTTCAATCAGATCTGGCGGCACCCCCAGGGCTTCGGCCTCTTTGCGGCGCGAAGCCAGCATTTCCGCTTCACGCTCCGGAACATACACCGGCAAACCATAGCGGCTTTTGACCTCACCAACTTCAGCCACCAGATGCAGGCGTTTTGCCAGCAGATCCAGCAACGCTTTATCTACATCGTCAATTTGATCGCGCAATGCGGTCAGTTCAGCCACCATAAATCACTACTCTCCAGTGCGGGCCGTCAGCGCCGCGCCGAGCTCCTGATGCATTTGGCGCAGCAGCGTTTCCGTGTTTTCCCAGCTAATGCAAGCGTCCGTAACGGATACGCCATAGCGCATTTCGGCACGCGGCAGTTCAGAAGACTGGTTGCCCTCATGCAAATGACTTTCCAGCATGATGCCGGTGATCGAACGGTTACCCGCTTTAATTTGCTCAACCACGGATGCCGCTACCAGCGGCTGACGGCGATAATCTTTATTCGAGTTGCCATGGCTGCAATCTACCATTAAGGACGGACGGAGTCCCGCATCCTGCATCTGTTTTTCACATGCGGCAACGTGCTCCGCGCTGTAATTCGGCTCTTTGCCGCCGCGCAGAATCACATGCCCATTCGGGTTGCCGTGGGTTTGCAGCAGGCAAACCTGCCCCGCCTGGTTGATCCCCACAAAGCGGTGCGGCATCGCAGCGGCGCGCATCGCATTAATCGCCGTACTCAAGCTGCCATCGGTGCCATTTTTAAAACCGACCGGCATCGACAGGCCCGAAGCCATTTCTCGGTGCGTTTGCGATTCCGTGGTGCGCGCCCCGATCGCTGACCAACTGAACAGATCGCCCAGATATTGCGGGCTGTTCGGATCCAACGCTTCTGTCGCCAACGGCAGCCCCATGTTGACCAGATTCAACAGCAGGCGACGCGCAATCTGCAGGCCGGCCTCAATATCAAACGAGCCGTCCATATACGGATCGTTAATCAAGCCTTTCCAGCCGACGGTAGTTCTGGGTTTTTCAAAATAGACGCGCATAACGATATACAGCTGATCGCTCAATTCAGCCGACAGGGTTTTTAAACGACGTGCGTAATCCAGCGCAGCGTCTGGATCGTGAATGGAACATGGGCCGCAAACCACCAGCAGGCGATGATCGCGCCCCTGTAAAATATTGGCGATGGTCTGGCGCGCCGTCGTGATTGCCAATTCATCACTGGCGGTAAGCGGGAGTTGCCCTTTCAGTTCTTCGGGGGTGAGCATGACCTGTTCGGCACTGATGTGTACGTTATTGAGCGCGTCTTTTTGCATGATGCTAGTCCTGTCGTGTGCTGTTATGCGTGAGCGTGTTTGAAACATTGAGCGTTACTGGGCTATACCTTATCACGCGATGTAAAGATTTCAATCCATTCAGTGTAAATAAAAAATTACCACACACAAACAAGCGAGAAAAAAACAATCTCACACAACAAAATATATCTATACATCATGTTATTAACAAAACACCGCATCACAAAAAAAGCCCATTTTCTTTTAAAGCCATCAAGTATAAAGCACCCAAAAGTAAAGATATGTTTACAACAAAATTAACGAACGGCAACGATACGCGTTTTTAGCGCTAAGCGGCTCCCGCCTAAATAGGTAATACGACAAGCGATTCATGCCGTAAGTAGAAGAAAAATGCATAAGTGACGATGAAAAATGAATAAGTTAAGCTAACTATGGCTATTTTTGTCGCAATTCCGAATCGCTATAATACGTCGGCAATCACTCATCACTTTTAACAGACTGGATCCAAAATGCTCTCTTTACGCGCTCGTCGCGCTATCCCATTGTATATTAGCTGCCTCACCGCTTTCGCCAGTATTCCCTCTTTCGCAGACAATACACTGTTCACCGCGATGGATGACCCGGCAACCGCGAAGAAGCCATTTGAAGGTAATGTACAGGCGGGTTATAACGCGCAATCCGGTAACTCGGAAAACTCCTCGCTGCTGGCGAACAGTTCACTGACCTGGTTCAATACTTCTACGGCCTATAGTCTGTGGGGAGCCGCCAACAACACCACCTCCTCCAACGTTCGCTCAAGCGAAAAATATCAGGTGGGCGGACGTACCCGTTACAACATGACTGAGCGTAATTACCTGTTCGGCCAGGCTAACTGGCTGAACGATCGCTTTGCCGGTTATGATTCACGCTCGACGCTCACCGTAGGTTACGGGCGCCAGGTGCTGAATGGCCCAGTGCATGATCTGCGTCTTGAATTTGGTCCTGGCGTACGCCACGACGAATATCACGGCGGCGGCCGCAGCACCAAAGCACTGGCTTACGGTGCCGCAAACTATACGTATCAGCTGACCGATACCACCAAGTTCACCGAAGGCCTTTCCGCTTTGGCCAACGAAGACGTGACCCTGAACTCGGAAACGGCGCTGAACGTCGCGATCAATGAAAAATTCTCGCTGCGCCTGGCCTATACGGTGACCTATAACAATAACCCGCCGGCCTCTGCACCGAAGAAAACCGACACCACCACCTCGGTCACGTTGGTTTACGGTCTGTAATTCCTCTTCTTTCCTGCCAAGCCCACTCCGGTGGGCTTTTTTATGCCTGAAATTTGCCTTTTCTCCCTTGCTAAAAAGTTTGTGATTTCACGGTTGACCTATTTAGCAAATTGCTTAATACTGGTTATATATACAGTATAATTATTGGGAGGGAAAATATGACAGCTATCTACTGCGGCAGGCTCCCATGGTCGATAACGCTGATGAACGCCGTTTCTCAGGGCGATGCAGGATATGCGTTATGGAAAAAATGACTTCATTGATTACCTATGCCATGGCGCTGTTTCTCGCCTGGCTCGGCAAACTTTCACCACAGGATATCGCCTTTCTGGTGGGCTCAGCGGTGGGCATTGGCACCTTCCTCGTCAACTGGTACTACCGGCGAAAAAACTACCAGTTACTGAAAGAAATCCAACGAAACGCAGCCGCCAGGAGGATCTACGATGAACTCAATCGCTAAACGATGCAGCACTGCCACTATTCTGGTTTTGGTGGCAACGCTGCCTCAGTTTGATCAATTGAAAACGTCACAGGCGGGTCTGATGCTGATCGCCAATTTTGAAGGCTGCCAACTGACAGCTTACCAATGCGATGCGGATATCTGGACCCGCGGTATCGGCCATACCCTCGACGTGCTCCCCGGCCAAACGGTAACCCGTAAGCGGGTGGCGAAAGACTTTCTGGCGGACGTTCGCCATGTAGAGAGAGGGATGGCGGTCTGTTTACCGGCAGATATGCCGCAAGAAATCTACGACGCGGTGATCGCTTTTGCCTTCAACGTTGGCGTGCACGCCGCCTGCCATTCGACCATGATGCGTTTTTTACAGCAGCGGCAATGGCAGAAAGCATGCAATCAGCTGCCGCGATGGGTGTATGTGCTGGGGATAAAAAGCAAGGGATTGGAACGACGGCGGGCGGCGGAGCGCACACTATGCCTGCGCGGCGCCAGACGAGCGGCGGCCAACCAACGCCAGGCCATGAAAAACACCGGCAATGAGAATGTCCCGGCGCCTATACTGCTCACTAAACCAGCAAACCACTGAATAAGTTCAAACACAAAATTTTTTAATTATCTATCAAGGGGGTTCCTATGATGCATTGTCCACTGTGCGGTAACGTGGCCCATACCCGCTCCAGCCGTTACCTCAGTAACTCAACCAAAGAGCGCTATCATCAATGCCAAAATATTCATTGCAGCTGCACTTTCGCCACCCATGAATCAGTTGCACGAGTGATCGCCAAACCGAGCGAGAGCGTTGCGGTGCAACCTCAGCGCCCGGCGGCGGCGGGGAAACAACCGAACGCCAGCGCAATGTAAACGATGGCTAAACGGCCAAAAAAAGGGGCTTACCATAATGGTAAGCCCCAGATAATTATTAACTTTTGGATGAAGCGTTAGCTGTATCTTAGTTAAAACGCTCCTAGTATAAATACCCTAATAACATAAAATCATCATTAAAAACAACTAGTTAAATTAATTTTAAATACAGTGAGTTGCAGTGTTATGAAACCTCGCCGCCAAATTTTCGCCAATAGAGAATGATAAAGGATTTAGAGTGACGGCTTGTTCCAAGTGCTCGGGAGCAAAGTGCACATACTTCAATGAGCCCAACGATGCGTTAGCTTCCTGAACCGTTTGAATTATAGTCAGACAAAGTAGATTGAAGCTAAAATGTCCATTATGATGCCCCACGGTAAACTCTAAAGGAAATCAGGACAATGACAGTTGGAATAATTACAGGTGAGCCCGGACGCTTTTACACCTTCCAATCAAAATTGCCATCCGGTGAATACTTCGAGCTCCGCCCCCGTAATCCCCCCCTGAACTCTAAACCCATCGTTGATGATGAAAGCGGGATGTGCATTGGTTACTCCGTATCCCAGGCTCCAGGTCTGTGGCAGATTTATGATGCAGACGGTGTGTTCATCCGAATGGAAGAAGCACCATTAGAATCTCCTCTTATTGACCCAACAGACCTCGCATTAATTGCCTTTGGTGCATTTCGTCTTTTTCGGGTGGGCAAGGCACTGCTGGAGACTGGTGTAAAAACTGCTGTAACCGTGAAGCTGAGTGAGGCCACCATCAGTATCTTGCGTGGACGTCTTAAAATGGGCTTATCAGCTCGTGTTCTCAGGATGACTGAGTCATCGGCAAAACATATGCTCACGCCTGGTCGCTATGTGCCTTTGCAGATTCAGGAAAAGGCAATTCGTTATGGTACCAGAACGCCAGACCCACTGAAAAAACCTGGTTTTTTTCGGTATGAAGCTCGCATGTATAAGCTTGTGGAAGACAGGCAAAATAAAGGCCTTTTATTTACAAGTCATACCGTCTTGAGGTTTTAGTCAGGGAAGCTGATTAGACTATCATGCATTTTCAGTACATGCCGTAAAGGGGGAATAATGATAGATATCACGAGCGGCACAAGACACCTCAAATTAACGCCTTATGAAAGGTTGTCTGAGCCTGAAGTGCCTGCCTATAGCCGCATTATGCTATGGGTTGAATTCACCATTCCAGCCTTAAAAACTGAGTTTGCGGCAGAGTTTTTTGTCGGTCAGTTGGAACAGTCCAGGAATGATATGTATGGATTCCATCAAGCCATAAAAAATGGGATAGAATTTAAGGATATTAATTTAACCTCAGTATTCGATCAGGTAACGCTGAAGTTTCACCAGTCACATTTTGCCGGAGCTGTTGGAGTCAGCATGGTTTTGAAACCTGAAGACCATGCTGACAGTGTTACGCTTGAGGACTCTTTCGAAATTGATGAGAGTTATTTTCCCGACCTGCTCTCAGGTCTGGACGATATCATTTCATGGCAGAACTAATGATATGCCCCCCTTAAGAGCTATGAGACCACCAGTTCAACAACCAAAACTAATGACTTAATTCACCCTTAAACCGGCACTCAGAATGCCGGTTTTCTGTGCATAAAAAAGGGGCTTACCA
Organism: Gibbsiella greigii; assembly: GCF_039540155.1. NCBI lineage: Bacteria > Pseudomonadati > Pseudomonadota > Gammaproteobacteria > Enterobacterales > Yersiniaceae > Gibbsiella > Gibbsiella greigii. The sequence goes on along the minus strand of NZ_BAABEM010000007.1, from coordinate 355,924 downwards.
TAACGGTAAGCCCCAGATAATTATTAACTTTTGGATGCAGCGTTAGCTGTATCTTAGTTAAGACGCTCCTTCCGCATCACTTTGAAATGCATGGTGTTTTTATATATAACAATAAGTTAAGTGTATCTCTGATGCAATCAAATGCATTCGCGTGCATGCTGCGTAGTCACATTGTAGTCAATAGTCAGCAATAGGATTAAGCAAGGCTGCCTCCTCAAGATGGTCGGGTGCAAAGTGCGCATATCGCATCGTTTCGCGAATATTTGCATGGCCGAGGATACGCTGAAGCACCAAAATATTGCCTCCGTTCATCATGAAATGAGCAGCAAAGGTATGCCGGAGAACATGCGTTTTCTGCCCCTCTGGCAAAACTATTTTTGTACGCGCCAGCACTTTTTTAAATTCTTGATAGCACGCCTTAAACATCCTACCTTGTAAAGTTGATAGCTCATCATACAACCATAATGGAATCGGAACTGTTCGGTTTTTCTTTCCCTTGGTTCTGAAATACGTGAGTTTATGAGGCGAAAGCTGGGAACGGGTAAGGTTTTCTGCTTCACTCCAGCGTGCGCCAGTTGCTAAACACACTTTAACTATACGAGTAAGATGCTCTTTCCCGTAAGCATCACAAGCGGCTAATAGCTCTTTTATCTGAGCCTGTGTTAGCCACGACATTTCGCGGTCTTCCTCCGTGAATGCCCTTACTCCTTCCAGCGGGTTCGGTAAATTCCACTCACCCAACCTTTTTAACTCACTAAATACAGCAGTTAAATACTGCAATTCACGGTTTACTGTCACCGGTTTAACAACCCACATTTCGGGGTTGTCATGATACCCGTTGCTAATTTCACCACGAAGTCGGCGATCTCGATAATGAGCAAAATCTTTAGCATTGAACCGTGAGGCCACTGGGTCGCCTAACCCGTCACATATTATCTTTAACTTTCCCATGCGGGACTTGCTGGCTGTCAAAGCTTGGCCATGAAGTCGATACCATAAATCAATTATTTCACTGAGCTTTCGATGATCCTCCTTCTCACCCAGCCACGGTTTATCAGCGGCCTGATTTAATGTGTACTGCTCAAAAGCTACCGCCTCACCTTTAGTGTCAAACTTTTTCCGTATGCGTCGGCTTCCACGGCCATTTATATAGAAGTCGCACTGCCACTTTCCGGAGGGTAGTTTAACCACGGCCATATTTTATACCTTTCTATCAATTACAATTCTTCAAGCCAGCATCAATAAATGGTGAGATACTAACTTTTGTGCCGGGTACATCTATATCCTCTTTCCATACATCATCAAGATTGAAAGCGCCTACCTTTCCCTTCGCTGTGGCAGCAGAAGCTGTGCCGTTAAGCGGGTACATTTTCCCATTATCATAATTAACTATAAAAACAGCATTACCGAAATTTGACTTGCATAGGAGAGCGCCATTCTTAAAAGTAAAGGCCCATTCTTTGCCGAAATCATTTTCAGCAACAGGTAACATCCCCTTAGCTGATGCACCGAAAGAAAAAATAAAAGGTAGAAATAAAACTAACGACTTCAATTTCAAAACTTACTTCCTTACATATGCCGTTCAAAAGTCATGATAACTAAACCAATAGGATTTATATCGCCAACACTGCATTCAAACTGCGCTGAATGATTAGAAAGCTTGAGTTTATTTCCTGGAATCCTTGCAACATCATAAACATCAACCACACCATCTATATCAACAAACCAACGACCACTTCCTATGGCTTCTATATTTTTTTCTATAAGCCATGAATTCTTCAAACCTTCAACAAAAGCGGCATTAACAATAGAAGAAGGAATTAAGCTTCTTTCGCAAGTCCAATTTCCATCCGGTTTTAAGATACTAGACACAAATAGATATTTAGGTATTGTGACTAAATTAGTTGCACTCGGTAATTGTTGATTTGCAGTATCAATTATTCTATCGGTACCATTACCTCTACCAGTGACCAGCCACTCTAAAGAAACGCCTGTTTCTAAAGCACAGGCGATCACAATGTCGGCGGGAAAGAAATCACGCCGAATCCAGGAGCTGATAGTGCCAGAAGACAAGTCAAAACGATCACCAAGCTCTTTCTGCATTTTGTAGCCGTATGCATCCATGATGCGCTGAACTATGGGTTTGCCACCGGCAGTTAAAATCCGATCAAGAAATGAGCGACCTTTTAATTTTGCATCAGCAAAAACCGAACCCGGACAACTTAAATTTTTAAGTTCACCGCTAACTAACCACTGAAGATCAGCCCCAGTATCGAGAACACACTTTACCAAGGCACTACCCGGAATACTTCCTCTTATAACCCAACCACTTACATTGGATGCATGGACACCGAGCTTCTCAGCCAAAGCCTTTTGAGTATCAACGTTATATGCGATTAACAAACGTTCAAATACTGCATTTGCATCGTTACCAAGTATTTCCATAATGTCCCACACAAACGTAAAAGGGTTTACATAAACGTATTTTCGTTTTAGAGTGCCCCTCACAGAAGCAAAAATGCACGCCAATGCACTAAAACGACACTTAATCGGAGATGATGATTTATGAATCTTCAAATTGCAATCCCATCTGGCCGCGACCTCATGACTTATGAAGAATTCGGTGAACAATACGGATACTGCCTGCGCACTGTTAAACAGATGGTTGCCGATGGCGATCTACTTATTCTTCCAAGAAAAAAAGGAGGCGGAGCCGCACGTATCAACATGATCGCGTTTCGCGCTCGCCTGCTTCAACAGGGTATCAACTGCCGTTACGTCGCTGCGTAAGTCGAACTTAATTATTTAAGATTAGAAGAATAAAAAACATGTTTGATTACGCCGTATCTAAACATCCGCACTTCGAGGAGGCCTGCCGGCAGTTACCAGCACGCCATAATGTGACGGCGCTCGCCAAGCAACTCGGTATGAATGCACAAACACTGCGCAATAAGCTGAGTCCCGGCCAGCCTCATCAACTCACTTGCGCTGAATTGCTCGCGATCACTGACGCTACGGAAGATTCCAGTCTGCTCGATGCCTTGTTAGCACAAATCAACTGTATGCCGTCCGTACCGGTCAACGAAGCCAGCACCGGTAACATCCCAACATACGCGCTTCAAGCGACTGCCGCCGTCGGCAACGTCGCGGCCGCTGCCGTTCAGGGCGATCACAAAACGCCTGTACGTAAAAGTGCGCTACTGGACAGCGTCAATACGGCGATCCGCCATTTATCCCTAATTGGTTTAACCGTACAAACCCGTTTTCAGTCCACTCCTGCTTTGGCAAGTGCCGTTGATGTCATTAGCGGCCTGAGTGCTGTTACGGGCCTAAGCTAAGGCTATCTCTATGATTATCTCCATAGCTCCATTGCTGAAACAGCAAAGCCCATCCCGTCACTTCGAACATGGGTTCATTGAATTACCCGGCGGTAAACGCTGGCGGCCACATTACGATCAGCGGGCATTATTGCGCGGCCTCACCACGGTAAAACCGACACCGTTATTGCGTCGTTTGTTCTGCCGTTAATTAGGAGTGTTATGTTACTGGCTAATGAAAATCAAAAAGCTATTGGCATTAAGCGCATTTCACAAATTAAGCGTGATTTTTTTGCGCATAAACGAAACGAGGCACAAGAGGCTTTTGATAAGTCGCCGGGGCATATGCGCCGGACGGTTTGTTTTCATGCCGGGTTGAAAGAACGGCATATCAATATGAAGTTTTCCGAAATGAGTTATTCAGAGCGTAAGCAAATTGTTTGGGCGCTGAATGACCTTCTTGATTTATCAAAATCTTTACCGCGATTTATCAGTGAAGATGATTGCGAACTAAACATTAATTAACCGTACTGCGTAATTCTGGCGTAAACCCGCCGGGCATCGCTTTACCTGAATAAAGGAATTTATAGATGAATAAACAGATTATCGGTATTGACCCCGCCGGTGGCAATGATGTGACTTGCGTAACTGTACTGCTTGATAACGCCCGTATCGATGAGCGTAAAAACCAGGCCGATCTCGCCGCGTCGCGTCTGCTACGTCTGGCCGCTCACATTGCAACAAAAGGCCTGAATGCAATTGAAGCGGTAGAGCTGCTGCGCCAAGAAGCAGAGGTCATTGAGCACCAGGCGCAGGAGTTGCACTAATGGCCGATTTGATGGATTACGCACAAGAAAAACAGGCGCAGATACTGGAAGCGCAGATCGCCAGTGCTCGCAAGTCTTCAGGGCTGCCGTCCGCATTCGTGTGTGAAGAATGCGAAGCCCCGATCCCTACCGCCCGCCGGGTAGCCGTTCCCGGCGTGAATACCTGTGTGAATTGCCAACATGAGCGCGAGGCACAGAGCCGTCATTTTGCGGGGCAAGTATGAGCGGTTTCTTTGTTTTATTCAGCCTGCTGGCGCTGATGAACGGCCATTTTTTTGCGGCCGATCTGAGCGAATCGGCATGTGTCCATAAAACAGAAAAAACAAGCTCAGATAAGCAATGAGCCAAGCGATCCCCGCTTATGCTTATCCTGGAAGTACACCGCGCCAGGTACTACCCGGCGCGGTAAAACCGCTTACCCGTGAACAATTGGCTCAGGGGCAAGCGGTTTTAAGTCATATTCATAGCCTGCCGCGCTTTCTTAGCGCCATGTTCCTCACCCGCTACACCCATTTGCTGAAAGGCAAAGGGCTGCACGATGCCAACAAATGGTTGGTATTCCAGTTTGATCGCCGCATCTGGCCCCGCCTCCAGGCCGTTAATGAAAAAAACGGCATGAATCTTGGCGCCTCTCTGCGTTTTTCCGCCGAGGTGGACAACTACGCCCAGTTACCGGGCATGGATGACAAAGCGTTGCGCCGCCTTGCCGATAGGGTGGCCGGTCAACTGCTGCAAAATTACGAAGATTACTGCGATAAGTTTATCGCAGAGAACGGCGGCGATAATACCGGGCTGCTAGAAGATGCCACTCAATCAGCGTTTTATGGGCGTATTGCCGGTATGGCGCGCGCGTTCAACATCATCCCGATGCACTGGCGTAAATATCGCCGTCGTAAACTTGACGCCGCCAGCGCGATCGCCAGTCTGTCCCGGTTGGTGAATTCCGAGTGGTGGGAACGCCAGTTGAAAGCCCAGCGCACGCGTTGGCGCGAGGCGTTGCTGATTGCCGTCGGTAAAGTGAATCGCGGGGCATCGTCATACGCTAGCAAGCAGGCGATCCGTGATGTGAAAGCGCGCCGCCAGTCTAACCTTGACTACCTCAACAGCCGTGAGTTGGAGAACGTCGAAACCGGCGAACGTTTCAGCCTGATCGACAAGGTGATGAAAAGTATCTCTAACCCGGAAATCCGCCGTATGGAATTGATGGCGATGATTGCAGGCGTTGAACAAGCAGCGGCAACAAAAGGCGATAAAGGGATGTTTATCACCATCACCACGCCATCCAAATATCACCCAACGCGCACTATCGGGAAAGATAACCCCAAAGTGCAGTTCAATCACAACTGGGACGCACAAGCCCATACGCCCAAAGACGGCCAGCGTTACCTGGTGAATCTGTGGAGTAAGATCCGTACCGCGTTTAAAGATGCTGGCCTGCAGGTATACGGCGTGCGTGTCGTTGAGCCTCACCATGATGCGACACCCCATTGGCATATGATGCTATTTACCCGTAAGGAGCAGCGCCAGCCGGTGATCGACATTATGCGCCGTTATGCCATGGCGGAAGATGGCGACGAGCGTGGCGCAGCCAAAAACCGCTTTGACTGCAAGCACCTGAACAAAGGCGGAGCCGCAGGATATATCGCGAAATATATCGCAAAGAATATTGATGGCTATGCCCTGGACGGTGAGCGCGATCATGAAACTGGCGAGTTGCTAACGGATACGGCGGCAGCGGTCACCGCCTGGGCAAGTACCTGGCGCATTCCTCAATTTCAATTCCTGGGCCTGCCATCACGCGGCGCCTGGCGCGAATGTCGCAAAATCCGCTCTGTCAGTCTGGCTGATGAGTTCGATGAAAGCGTGGAAGCAGTGCGCGCTGCGGCTGATGCCGGTGATTTTGCTGCTTATATTCTGGCGCAGGGTGGCCCCAACGTTGCCCGCGACGATCAGACCGTGCGAGTGGCTCGCCGGGTTGCCGATGAAACCAATGAATATGACGAAGAGATTAAAAAGATTGCCGGTATTTTTGCCCCGCATCTTGGGAGCGACCGCATCTATAAAACCCGCACAACGCAATGGCGCATCGTCGCTAAAGCTGTTGCCGTTGAGGGGTTGACCTTAAAAAGCGCCTCTGGCGCGCCTCGGAGTCCTGTCAATAACTGTGGGTTGGCTGGTCATAGCACTGCCGAAAATGGGCAAGAAAAGCCGCCTGTAACGCCCGTAGAGGTGATGGAACATGCACCGGAAACCCCGATTGACTGGGATGATATGACCGTTACACGGTCTGTCATGGCTCGCATACGCGTCAATATGCCCCAGGTAAACAAACAGCAGCACGAAACATCCCCCTATGAAAGGCCAACAGTTGCCCCATCAGCCAGATTGACCCCGGCGGAACGCCAGCGTATTGGGAAAATCCGTGCAGACTTGGCTCAACATGATATCGATGCAGAACGTTGGGAGCTGGAGGCACTGGCTCGAGGGGCTAGCGTGAAATTTGGTGATATTTCAGTACGGTATGAAATGCTAGGTGATTGGAATGGCTTTTAACGACTTGTTGCAAAACGTAACAAATTACGCAATACTGTATGTATACACAGTTATATTAATTAGGTAAGTTAGAAATATGGAAACCTTCGAAAGCGCCAAGCTTGTTTTGTCACGCGTACAATTCATTGCAGAGATAACTCTTGAAACACGCAGACAAAACAAAGAGTTACAGATTGCACTTTCTCTTATTGCTGATTTAGCAAATGCTCAAAACTCAGGAAGACAGCATAATGAAGCCTTGTGTAAGGCGTATGTAAACCGCCAATAATTTGTCTGCATGCATAGAGTGCATGAATTTGCATGATGATCCGGTGCGCGTTTCTCCCCTACAATGCCACCCCTGGCGCGGATCGCGCCGGATCACGCAGGTGCATGAAATGTGACACACAAAGCGCGCAGGCGAGGCGGGGATAGCATTGCGCGCATGCCCTTCTTCAAGACTTATATTTTTATGCTTACAGCCTCTGCCTGGTGGGAGACAGAAAACTCATGATTTGGTTGTATCTGAATCTAACCTGTCTAACCTGTATGTAGCAGTTTGGTGTTATGAAAAAGTAAAAACAATAACATAATGAAAAATAACATTTTTTAACCATTATACTCTGACATTAGGAAATTGCTTATTATGTGTAATTATGATTGAAACTAAAATTTAAAATGTTAAACTCAAAGGATTGAATAAAAGGTGTTATAAATGAAGAAGTTAACTATCGAAGACATGCAGCAGCAACTGATACATGCAAAGGGTATCCAAAAGCGTCGCTCACGGAAAAAACGCTATAGAAACGCTATTGCAATGAATCTGAGGGTCTTCTCAAGAGTACGAATTTTTGCACCGAAAGTCTTAGATCTTTTTAATAGTGATAACTATAATTGCTTTGTACGTTTTTTAACTGATATTCGAGATGAAATAGAAAGAAACAACAAAATAATTATTAACTTCAGAAACACTGAATCACTTAAAGCTTGTGCAATGGTTGTTCTTTATGCACATATAGATTTTTTCCAGCGACTAACTAATGATAAAAATATCATAACATTGACTCCTTGCAACAATGCTCGAGTTAATAGAATGTTTGCAGGATGCGGCATATGGGATATTACAAAATTTCAGAAATATAGTGAACAAGAGGCTATCGGGTTGCCTGTTGTTTCTTCTGTTGCTGGAGCATCAAAAGATCCACATGTAAATCAAGAGGCGAGAGCTACAATTAAACAAGTATTAAACTTCATAAAAGAAAAGATCTATGGTGGAAATATCACTCCGATAGATGCACAAAACTTATATGCTGCAGTTACGGAATCTATAAGTAATGTTGGTTTACATGCTTATTCCAGTGAATATCAATATAAAGATTTTATAGGCTTAGCTGGTAAGAGATGGTGGATATTTTCCAGATTAATTGAAGATCAAATGTTTATCCTTATATATGACATGGGTGAGGGAATACCGTTAACATTGGTACAAAGAGATTTTTTTAGCATTATATTTCAAATGTTTAAGCCAGAAACTGATGCAGAAAAAATCCACGCAGCAGTTCAATATGGTGAAACTCGGATGAAAAGTGAAAAACACGGCAAAGGACTGCCTGATATAAAAAGATTTGTTTTAGACAACCCTATGGGAGAATTACACATATTCAGTGGCATGGGAAGATACTCTTATTATTCGTCATCAAAACAAGAAGAAAAAATAGATTATAAATATTCTGTTGGCGGAACTTTAATTCAGTGGAACATTTTTATTGAGGCAAAAAAAAATGAAAGTTGAGAACATTGATATTGCTAACGAATTTTCAGACTTGCCATTTGGTCGTAATGAAGATGATGGCCCTGATAATGGAAAGAGATTCAGAGAAGAAATATTGTACCCTAAATTCGTCAAAGCCGACATAGTGAATGTTTATATGGACGGTGCTATGGGATATGGGTCATCGTTTTTAGATGAAGCTTTCGCTGGACTTTATCGTAGTCACGGTATAGATAAAGAAACAATACGGAAAAAACTAAAATTACATTGCAGTTTAGATTTTATATTAAAAAGCGCATGGCAATATGTAGATGAGGCAACTAAGGAAAATAAAAAATGATGGGAGTAATATCTTTCTTAGGCGATGTGATTAAGTATTTAGCTGAAACTGGAGTTTTGGCTATAGTTGTAGCAGTTTCTGGCTGGGCTTTTGTGTACAAAAACTCTAGAGCACTTCAAAAAAGAAGTGAAACTTGGTCCATAGTTAAGAATATATCTGATCTTCTAAAAGATATTGAGTCATCATCTCGAAAGTTTTGGCTCCCCCAAGACAATAAATTTATAAGCCCATTGGCATACCAGGTTGAGATAAATAGTTACTTAAGTGAGCTAGAAAGATGGTTGAAGTATCTTTCCACTAGAGTCCCTGAAAGTGATGAGCATTCAGATGCAATGATAAAAATATTTCGCGAAGCGACATACAATTTAGAAAAAGTAAGGGAAATCAAAGAAATTCAAAGAATGCGCACTACAATGACGGTATCTAAATATACTAGTTCAATTAAAAAAAATGTTGACGAGAAATATGAAAAACATTTCCTTCACTCAAAAGTAAACTGACCCACCCCCTTTACTTAAAATACACAAGTAAAGGGGTAAATCATCATATAACTTAACGGCGAAAACAACTCACCAATAATATCATGTAAAATTATAACTATTGAATTTCAATACATCTATTTTTAACCAAGAATTAATTTCACTCATTCTTTCCTGTAATGGACGAAGCTCATTAGTTACAAATACCTTACTTGCCTTCTCAACATCCCCGAACCCTCCGGTATTATTCGGGATAATCCCCATCATCTGCGGCGGTACGCGGTGCGCGCTTAGCAGATCATCGCGGCTGGCATTCTTAATATTGAAAAAATCGTCTTTGGTCGCGACCTCTGACAGCGGCAAGATTTTAATACCGTCGGGCTTACCGTTTGGCGCGTACATAAACAGGTTGCGGAAGTTGCCCAGCCCTTTGGTATCACGCATGGCTTGGCGCATTCTGTCGACGTCGCTGGTACTTTGCGCCGCATCGGTCATATACAGGATATAACCGGCGTGGGCGCCGTTCTGGTAATACTTGCGGCGGAACAGAGTGGCCGCCTCGTTTAGCCAGGCGGAATTTAGCGCGCTCAGGTACTCCGGTAGGCCATACAGCTCCTGGTTGATATCCGGTTCAATCAGATGAAATACGCTCCCTGGCGCAAACGGGTGCGCCTCTTTCCAATCCTGCACAAACCAGTAGGTATCCGGCTCGACGCCCCGGCGGGTGTATTTGGCCGGTGAGCATTGTAGGCGCAGGGGCTGCCCGAGGTGATTTTTACGCAATTCCAGAAAGGCATTGCCGAAGACCAGATAATCCAGTGCGTAACGGCTGAATTCCTGCTGGCTTAGCAGCGGGTGCGGGATAAAGGTGGATGCCAGGATATTGCGCTTCACAAACATTGGGCTGCTGTGGTGAACGGCGGCACGCATACTGCGCGCCAGCCCGTCAAAGCTGATCGGCGGTTCGTACCATCGGCCGTTGCCGCAGCACTCGACATAATCCAGGATCTCCCGCTTATCCATCACCGGCGACGCATCGCCGAAGGTGAACGCCTCCATGCCAGGGGCGGCTGCCGGTTGTGGTCGGGGTAATGCCTTGCGGCCTTTGCGTTTGCTCATCAGTAAAACTCCAGAATATTCGAGGTACCGTGGCCGCTGCCTGCGGTCAGGGGTTCATTTAACAGGGCGTGCATGATGGCCCAGGCGATATCCGCGTGGCTGGCCTCTTCGCTGCGGCTGGCGGTGTAGGTCGAGCGCGCGCCGCTGGCGGTCATGGTTTTGCGGATCGCCATGAATGACGCGGTGATATCGGTGTGGCCGGCGTCGTACTCCAGGCAGCCGCGGCTAATGGTGTCCTTGGCTTTCAGCACCATGGCGGTCTTGATTTCCGGGGTGTATTTGATTTCGCGGGCGGCCGGGAAAAACTCCCGCACCAGTTGGAACACCCCCTGACCGACGGTGGTCGCATCAATCCCGATGTATTCGACGCAGTATTTTTCCGTCAGCGCTTTGATTTTTTCGGCCTGGTCGGCAAAGTTCATCCCTTGCCATTGATGGCGCTCCAGCACGCGGAATTTGCCCCCGGCCACCATGGGCGGCGCCACCACGGCGCACCCGGCGCTGTCGCCGCCGTTGGCTTCTGACGGATCGTAACCAATCCATACCGGGCGGTAACCGAACGGCCGGGCCGCAAAGCGTTGGTAGTCCGTCCATTCCTCCATCGTGTCGACCATGCAGCCTTGCAGCTCGGCGAACGGGAAGACCGACGCGGTATCATCAACAAATTCGCACATCAGCAGGTTTTGGTACTCTGACGGGCTGTATTCGAGTGAAAGCTGGTCAAGATCAAACAGGTTGCAGCCGCCGGTCAGCGCATCCTCGACCGTCACGATCTGCCGCCATTGCCCATCGCCGCACAGCACGCCCTGGGATAAATGGCTGTGGCTCAGGTCAATCTGGATATGGTCGGCCTTACTGCGGCGCCCCTTGTTGAACAACTCCCCCGACCAGAACGGATACGCGCTGTGCGCCAGGCTGGACGGCGTGGAAAAATAGGTGGTACGCCATTTCTTATGCAATGACATGCCGCTGGCGACTTTGCGCAGCTCCTGGAATTTGGGGATCCAGAAATATTCATCCAAGTACAGATTGCCGGTGTAGCTCTGCGCGGTGCGCACGTTGGTGCCGAGAAACATCAGACGGGCGCCGTTCGGTAGCACCATCGGATCGCCTTTCAGGTCAACCTCGACCAGCCGGGCAAAATCAATGATGTAGTTACGGAACACATGCGCCTGCGCCTTACTGGCCGACAGAAAAATCTGGTTGCGCCCGGTGGTCAGCGCGTCCAGCAACGCCTCGCGGGCAAAAAAGAAAGTGGCTCCGATCTGGCGCGATTTCAGGATATTGCGGATACGATGGGTTAACCCGGCGCGATACCACGCCATCTGATAGTCGAAGGTGGTTTCCATGAAAATGCTTTGCAGCTTTTCAATGGCCGCGTCGCTGAAAACGTTGCGCTCCGCCGGTTTGCGCTCGCCCTTGTTGCGGTTGGCGACCTTGGGGTTTAAATCCGCCTCGTTGCCGCTTTGGGCATAGCGGTTGACCCGTGCCAGCCGCTCAATCTGACGGCCCAATAGGTCAATCTCCTTGAAGTCGATCCCCTCCTTTTTGGTTTTCATGATGAGCTGGATCAGCCGCGCTTCCATGCTCTGCTCAACGCGCGAAATCGGCGCGATATCTTCCCACGCATCGCGTTTTTTCCAGCTCTGCACGGTGGGCGCCTTGAGGCTCAGCGTTTCCGCAATCTGGCGCACGGAAAAGCCCTGCCAGTAAAGCAAGGCTGCCTGTCGGCGCGGATCGCTGATGAGGGTGGTTGTCGGTGTCATATTCATGCCGCAAAGGCTACGTAACCCGGCGACAACCTGCCTTAAGTGCCTGTTGTGTCTCGGATCTTCCAACCGCGCCGCGTTGAGCCGCACCGTTATTCCCCACACACTAGCCCCGAATCCAACAACCGGAGAGCCGTTGACATGGCAAAGAAAGTTTCAAAGTGGTTTCGCATCGGCGTTGAGGGTGACACCTGCGACGGGCGCGAAATTGACGCTAACGATATCCAGCAAATGGGCGGCAGCTATAACCCGAAGGTGTACGGCGCCCGCATCAATATGGAGCACATCCGCGGCATTTTGCCGACCGGTGAATTTCGTCGCTATGGCGATGTAATTGAACTCAAAGCCGAACAGATTGACGAGCCGGACGAGCCGCGCTTGCACGGCAAATGGGCGCTGTACGCCAAAATCACCCCGACCGCCGACCTTGTCGCCATGGTGGGCGACGGCCAGAAGGTCTACACCTCGATGGAGATCGCCCGCAACTTTGCCAAGACCGGCACCGCCTACCTGCAAGGGCTGGCCGTGACGGATGACCCGGCCAGCCTGGGCACCGAAATGCTGGAATTCAGCCGCAACGCCAAAACCAATCCGCTGGCCGCCCGCAAGGCAGACCCCGCCAATGTCTTCAGCGTCGCGACAGAAGCCCTGATTGAATTTGAAGACCTCGCCGATCCGGAACTGACGTTTGCCGCCCGTATCAAGGGCATGTTCAGCCGTAAGCAGGTCAACGACGATGCGCGCCAGGCGGATATGCAGGCCGCGGTCACCGCCGTGGCCGAACAAGTACAGGGCGCCGAAGAACGCTTTAACCGCCTGGAAAGCACCCTGACGCAACAGGTAGCCGACCTTAAAACGCAGATTGACGATAAGGGCAGTGAGCTGGCCGACCTCAAACAACAGCTTGCCAGCACGGAAAGCCCGCAGTTTGCCCGCCGACCGGTAGCGACCGGCGGCAACGGTCACCACGACCACCAAACCGACTGCTAACCCCGACTGATAAAGAACCGAGAAAACCCATGCGTAAAGAAACCCGCTTTAAATTTAATAAGTTCCTCAGCCGCGTCGCCGAACTGAACGGCGTCGGCACCGGCGATCTGGATAAGAAATTCAGCGTTGAACCGTCCGTCTCGCAAACCATCATGAACCGCGTACAGGAGTCGTCCGAGTTCCTGACCCGTATCAACATCGTGCCGGTTACCGAGATGAAAGGGGAAAAGATCGGCCTGGGCGTCAGCGGCAGCATTGCCAGCACCACCGATACCAGTGGCGGTGATGAACGCGAAACCGCCGACTTTGCCACGCTGGATAGCACGGGCTATTTCTGCGATCAGGTCAACTACGATTTCCACATTCGCTATAACACCCTCGATCTGTGGGCGCGTTATCAGGACTTCCAGACCCGCCTGCGCGATGCCATCGTAAAACGTCAGGCGCTTGACCGCATTATGGCCGGGTTCAACGGTGTGAAACGGGCAAAAACCTCCAACCGCCTCAAGAATCCGCTGTTGGAAGATGTGGCGGTCGGTTGGCTGCAGAAGTACCGCGACGATGCGCCAACCCGCGTAATGCGCAGTGTCGTTGATGATACCGGCAAGGTGATTTCTGAAAAAATCCGCGTGGGCAAGGCGGGCGATTACGCCAACCTTGATGCCCTGGTGATGGATGCCACCAATGAAATGATCGCCCCCTGGTATCAGGAAGACCCCGACCTGGTGGTGATCTGCGGCCGCAAGCTGCTGGCAGACAAATACTTCCCGATCGTCAATCAGTCACAGCCGAACAGCGAAGCGCTGGCAGCCGATGTGATTGTCAGCCAGAAACGCATCGGCAACCTGCCCGCCGTACGCGTGCCGTACTTCCCGGCCAATGCGCTGATGATCACGCGCCTGGATAACCTATCTATCTATTGGCAGGAAGGCACGCATCGCCGCCACCTGGTGGAGAACGCCAAGCGCGACCGCGTCGAAAACTACGAATCCATTAACGAGGATTACGTAGTGGAAGATTACGCCTGCGGTTGCCTGGTGGAAAATATCCAGTTGGGTGACTTCACCCCGGAGAAAACCACCGAGAGCAGCGGAGCGTAAGCCATGACCAGCCCTGCCCGCCGTCACGTTGTGCGCCAATCGGCCATTGATGCCGCCCGACGCGAAAGCGATCCGGCGCAACATGCCAACGGCTATGAACTGATGTTGCTTAAGCTCTATGACGATAAACGAAAGCTCAAGCAGGTGCGCTCCCAGGAGCGCAAGGCCGAACTCAAACGCCAGTTGCTACCGGCGTATGCCCCCTGGGTTGCCGGTGTATTGGCCGAGGGCAACGGCGCGCAGGACGCCATTCTGATGACCATCATGGTGTGGCGGCTGGATGCCGGGGATATTCCCGGCGCCCTGGAGATTGCCCGCTATGCGTTGCGCTACCGGCTTGCCATGCCGGAGGGGTTCAACCGACCGACACCGTACCTCATTGCAGAAGACGTCGCCGAGTCTGCCGCCCGCGCCCATACGGCGGGTGAGCCGGTCAGTATTGACCTGCTGTTGCAGACCCTGGAGCTCACCGACGCAGAGGACATGCCCGACCAGGTGCGCGCCAAGCTGCACAAAATCATCGGGTACGTTCTGCGCGAGGCGGGCAGGGCTGAACGGGCGCTTAACCACCTGAAACGCGCCCTACAGTTGCACAGCGGCTGTGGGGTGAAAAAAGACATTGAGCGGTTGGAGCGCGAGATCCGCAACGCGGCCAACCGCTGACAGAACGCGCCCCGCGCCGGGCGGCACGCTGGCCGCGACAGGTTTTACCGCATCAACGCCAGCGTCCACCGCCCCCTATTCCTGAGGATCTATGAGCATTGTCATTCAAACGCCCCGACCGGACGCGCCCGCCGTGCGCCCGGCGGCCGAGCCTGTCATTAAAAATGTCTTTTTCTGGCCGGATATCGATCCCGCCGACGTGCGCGACGTGATGCGCATCGAAGGCACCATTACGGCCCCACGCCTGCGCATGGCGATCAAGAGCGCCATCGCCGAGGTTAACGCGGAGTTGTTCGACTACCGGCGCCGCCAAATGGCCGCCGGTTATCAACGCCTGGCGGACGTTCCCGGCGAGCAGCTCGACGGTGAGAGCCTGCGCGTCAGTGAATACCGCAATGCGGTTAACGCCATGACCACCGCCTTGCTGTCGGAGCAATACCGCAGCCTGGATACCACGGCCACCGGGGCCGGTAAGGCGGCGGTGATCGAAGCGGCGATTGATGAACTGTGGCGCAACGCCCGTAACGCCATCAGCAACGTGGCCGAGCGGGCCCACTGCATCATCGGGCTGCTGTGATGAAAGTCTATGCCATGCAGGGGGATACCGTGGATGCGCTGTGCTGGCGCTACTACGGCCGCACCCAGGGCGTGGTGGAACAGGTCTATGCGCACAACGTGGGGTTGGCCGATGCCGGGGTATTCCTGCCCCACGGCTACCCGGTTGAGTTGCCGGAGATCACCACTGCGGCGCAACGTGAAACCGTCAACCTATGGGATTAATCGCGTGGAAAAGATCACTTCATTTATTGCCTATATCGTGGCGGGGTTCCTCGCCTGGGTGGGGCGCTACAGCCCGCAGGATATTGCGTTTATGGTCGGCGCCGCCGTGGGCGTCGGCACTTTTCTGGTCAACTGGTACTACCGGCGCAAAAGCTATCAGTTGCTGAACAAGCTCGGCATCAGCCGGAGGGTATTTGATGAACTCAATCGCTAAACGCTGCGCCGTGGTTGCCGTACTGGCACTGGCCGCCCTGTTGCCGCAATACAGCGCCCTGCATATTTCCGAAGCTGGGTTACGCCTGCTGGCCGATTTTGAAGGATGCCAACTGACGCCGTACCAATGCCAGGCGGGAGTCTGGACTAGCGGTATCGGCCATACGGCCGGTGTTACGCCCGGCCAAACCCTCAGTGAACGCCAGGTCGCCGTCAATCTGGTGGCCGATGTCTACCGCATAGAGCGGGTGATCGGGCGCTGCATGCCGATCAGCATGCCACAGCCGGTCTACGACGCGGTGGTGTCGTTTGCCTTCAACGTCGGCGTAACGGCGGCGTGCGACTCCACGCTGGCGCAGATGATTAACCGCCAGCAATGGGCGCAGGCGTGCAGGCAGTTGCCGCACTGGGTGTTCGTGAAAGGCATCCGGTCGTCGGGGCTGGAGCGTCGGCGCGCGGCAGAAATGGCGTATTGCCTGCAAGGGGTGGCGGAATGAACCGAACGACGGCCTGTTTTCTGCTGCTGGCAATCGCCGCCGCCGGTTGGCTGAAATGGCAGACGATATCCCTCGGCGCCTTGCTGGACACAGCCCGGCAAGAAAACGGCACGCTGTCGGCAGAACTGCGCCGCAGCCGGGCGGCGCTCGATGCCTGGCATGCAGCCACCCGGCAGCAGGCGCAGGACGAGCAAGCCCTGCGGCATACCCTTGACACCGCGCAGCGCCTGGCGTTGCGCCGTGAGCAAGACATTCAGAGGTTACTCAATGAAAACCAGACATTACGCGATGGGTTCAGCACTCCTTTGCCTGCTGACCTTGTCCGGCTGCACCAACGCCCCGCCTTTACCGGCACCGCAGATTATTTACGTTGGCTGTCCGAGGGTGATCCCCTGCCGGATACCGGCCAGCCGGCCGCTAACGCTCGGTGATCTCAGCGCTGATATTCGCCAGCTTGAGCACGCCCTGGCCGCCTGTGCGGTCCAGGTTGATATGATTAAAACCTGTCAGGAACGCCCCCATGATAAAACCGCAGCAACTGCGCGCTGAATTAACCCGTTGTCTGCCCTGGCTGCAACGCAACCCGGAGAGCCTGCGCGTCCAGATCGAACGCGGGAGCGTGGCCGCCACGTTAGCCACCTCGCTGTCACACGAATACCGCTACACGCTGAATCTGTTATTTCTGGACTACACCGGCGATATGGATTTGATCATGGTGCCGCTTCAGGCCTGGCTGCGGGAGAACCAGCCGGATATTTTTGCCACGGAAGAAAAGCGCCGTACCGGGCTGACGTTTGACGCGGACTTTAACAACAATGGCGCCTACGACCTGAGCGTATCGGTACAGTTGACGGAGCGGGTGGTGGTGAAGGAGCGCGACGGCGCGTTGCATGTTGAACACCTGCCCGAACCGCCGTTGCCGGAGAATGTCATGCGGCCGAGCCAGATTTTTATCAGTAATACCGCTGGAGGTGAACGGCATGAATACGCTTAAGCCCTTTGACGACCGTCTGGCCGGGCTGCTTGCCAGCCTGTCGCCGTCGTCGCGCAAGACATTGGCCGTCACGGTGGCAAAACGCCTGCGTGCCAGTCAGCAACAGCATATCAAACGCCAGCAGTCCCCGGACGGCACCCCCTATGCGCCGCGTAAAACCGCATTACGCAGTAAAAAGCGCCTGCGCAACCAGGCCATGTTTACCCAGCTTCGCACGGCGCGCTATATGAAAGCCACAGGCAACAGTGATGCCGCCGTGGTGGAATTTGTTGGGCGAGTACAACGGATGGCGAAGGTGCATCATTACGGCCTGCGTGATCGGCCATCGGTACACGGTAAGTCGGTTAAATACGACGAGCGTCAGTTGTTAGGCATTGGAAGTGATGAAGTCTCATTGATAGAGTCAGAAATTCTTGCATTTATAGGTCGACAAAGATAATAAATGTATAACTCTTCAAAGCTGAAATGAGATGCCCCATGGAAGAAAAAAAATACCAAATATTTGTTAGTTCAACCTTTACTGATCTGGAGGCAGCCAGAAAGAAGGTTATCGACATGATACTGAGCCTTTACCACTTCCCTGTTGGAATGGAGATGTTTAGTGCTGATGACGGGGAGCAATGGCAAACCATAGAGCAAGCAATTAATTTTAGTGATTATTACATTGTTATTATAGGACATAGATACGGAGCTTTAGCTAGCGACGGGATTAGCTACACTGAGAAAGAATATGATCTAGCGAAAGAAAATGGCGTTCCAATTCTTGCATTTATAAGAAACAGGGATATTGCTCTTAAAAACAATGAAAGAGAAAGTGAAGCTGATGGCCAAAAGAAATTAGATGCGTTCATTGAGAAAGCCAAGGCCAGTAAAATGTGTGATTTTTGGAGTTCTTATGAAGAACTAGTAGGTAAAGTTTCTGTAGCTCTCCATAAAATATTCCATCGGAACCCGAGAGTTGGCTGGATAAGAAGTAGTGGTGGCGTATCAAAAGAAACAACTGAAGAATTGGCAAGGCTTAGCAAAGAAAATAGAAAATTGAGAGAGCGAATTTCAGAACTAGAAAATGAACAGACACTAGAACTACCGAATTTAATTGTCAAATTATCTGAAGGAGATGGGTTTTCTTTGAGTTTATCTCCCGATTACGAGCCTGTTATTATGCCAGAAGAATTCCACGAAGATGATATTCCATCAAATTTATCTGATTTAATAAGCCAAGATTCTATTGAAAGATATAATTCAAACATACCAAGCGTTAATGATTTAAGAATATATAACAATATTTCATGCTTATATCATAGAGCAACCTATAACTCTGTGGAGATTTCACCAGAAATAAAAAACATTGGTCGGATGAGCGCGTCTAATGTAAATATTGAAATAAAATCCCCTAGTTTTGTCATTGTTCTTGATAAAAATGAATTTGATAACATAAAAGAGCCTAAAAATATAATCCCAGCTAATCCAATAGAGATTGCAAAAGCTAGGATAAGGCTTGGTAATTTAAGAAGAGAGATTAAGCAGGGAGGGGGATCATCACACTCAAAATTACTAACTGACCTTAATTCACGAAATGAAAAATTAAATTTAACACTTAAATCATTAGCCGCAAGAAATGAAGGCTCATGGCAAAAGGTTAGTAACAGTCTTGTTGAAATATACAAAGATAAAATAATGCATACAAAAAAATATCGTTGTGAAACTATCTTTGTAGTTCCAATTGAAAAAGGAAATGGAGTTATAAAAATAAGTGTGATATGTGAAGAATATAAAGAACAAACAACTTTAGAAATACCTATAACGGTCGAGTAATATTATTTATGTACGTCATCATATGGAGTGAAACTCATCGCCGCCATTGACGAATGGCGGCTCCACCGCAATGCCATTCCTATGCAATAATTTATATTTATTACGATGAAAATCGCATCAGCTTCTTCTTGTTTTTATATAATTATTCAGCTTGTAATGGTTACACCCTCCTATAAACAAGGATATTATAAAAAACACAACAAAAATAAATACACTAATTGCTATGTTTCGTGACCTATCCCACATTTCAATAGCATCCTTCAATTCCATAGTTAATTCTTTATTATCAACTACCAGATAGCTACATGCCAAACGATAAGCGTCATCCGGGTGGGTTTTCATTATGCTCTCACATGCCCCTACATCAATAAAACCTGATAAATATTCTTTTGAATTGTGAGTGTAAATATTATCCATGGATATTTGTAGAGAAGTACCTTTATATGTAAATTTTGCATAGTTAAGTTTAGGAAGTCCACTTAGAACAAACAATGCGAAAACCAAAATACAAGTCCCCAAAAATATTATAAAAACCATATCCATTATATTAAATTTGTTTTTCCCTATAGCACCGAAATAAGAGGAAAAATAAAAATTAGATTTTGATAGTTCCCCTGATAATATACCTTTTGATATTAACTTGGCATCATGAGTGTCTTTTACATTAACCCCATTTAGAAGTCGAAACTTTTGCGTATAAAAAACCTCATCATCTGCTCTGCCTAATGTATTATCTTTGAAACGTATTCCCGCTGCTCTTAATATTATTCTTAATAAGATTGTTCCTCCACCGCACCTGTAAATAATTATCAGAAGTGCGACTATAAAAAGTATGGATTTAATTCCATCAGTAATGACTTGATCTATGCCGAACATTTCAATTCTCCATTTTTTTAAACCCATATTTTAAACAAAAATAAGAACATTTGCTGCACCGTTGTGCCTTACATCTTCCAACACCCTTATATTGCCGCCGTTCGCTCTGGGCGGCATCCTTCCCACCATGCAAAATCAATCCAACATTCTGCGCCTGCTGCGCAATTTAATCCGTATTGGCACCGTTGAAGCCGTTGACCTCCAGGGCGGCGTTTGCCGCGTGGTCACCGGAGACAATCACACCGACTGGCTGCACTGGCTGACTGCCCGTGCCGGGCGGGCCCGTTCATGGTGGGCGCCGTCGGTAGGGGAACAGGTATTAATCCTGGCGCTCGGCGGCGAACTGGATACCGCTTTTGTGCTGCCGGGCATTTTCTCTGACGAGTTTCCCGCGCCGTCGGCATCGGCGGATGCGGTGCACCTGGCTTTCCCGGATGGCGCGGAAATCGTATATGAACCGGCAACCGGCGCGCTGTCCGCCACGGGTATCACGACCGCCAATGTGCAGGCGTCGGTCTCTATTCGCGCCGAGAGCCAGCAGGTGACGGTCACGGCCAGCCAACGCATTACCCTGGATGCGCCGGTCGTGGTATGCACCCAACAGTTGGTTACCGGGACGATCCAGATTAAACAGGGCGGCACCATGACCGGTAACCTGGAGCACAGCGGCGGCCAAATCACCTCTAACGGCGTCGTAGTGGATAGCCACACCCACGGCGGTATCCGTCGCGGTGAAGAGCGTTCGGACGAGCCGGCATGAACAACGCCAAATACCTCGGCATGCATGGTAACTCCGGGCGCGCCCTGACCGACATTAACCATATACGCCAGTCCGTGACCGATATTCTGTTAACGCCGCAGGGCTCACGCCCCATGCGCCGCGCTTACGGTTCGCTGTTATCCGAACTGATAGCCCAACCGCAAAGTGAAGCGTTGCGACTGCAAATCATGGCCGCCTGTTACAGCGCGATCCTGGCCTGGGAGCCGCGCATCACGCTGACGGGCATCACCTTTAACACCACCTATGACGGCAAGATGGTGGTTGATATCACCGGCACGCGTACCGATACGTCGGGTACGCTGGCGCTGTCCATTCCTGTGAGTCAATCCTGATGGCAACCATTGATCTTAGCCAATTACCCGCCCCGGAAGTGGTGGAAGCCTTGGACTATGAAACCCTGTTGGCTGAACGCAAGGCCACGCTGATTTCCCTGTATCCGGCCGACCAACAGGAAGCCATTACACGCACGCTGGCGCTAGAGTCAGAGCCTATCGTCAAATTGCTACAGGAAAACGCCTACCGCGAGGTTATCTTGCGTCAGCGCATCAACGAAGCCGCCCAGGCGGTGATGGTGGCGTATGCCATTGGCAACGACCTTGACCAGCTCGCCGCCAACAATGATGTCGAACGCCTGGTGATCACCCCGGCCGATACCAACGCCGTGCCGCCGGTCGACGCCGAAATGGAAAGCGACGCCGACCTGCGCCAGCGCATCCCCGCAGCGTTTGAGGGCATGAGCGTGGCGGGCCCGACCGGCGCCTATGAGTTTCATGCGCTCAGCGCCGACGGCAAGGTGGCCGATGCCTCCGCCATCAGCCCGGCCCCCGCCGAGGTGACGGTAAGCGTGCTGTCACGCGACGGTGACGGCACCGCCTCGCCCGCACTGCTGGCCGCCGTCAGCACCGCGCTGAACGATGAGGCTGTGCGCCCGGTGGCCGACCGGGTAACCGTGCAATCCGCGCACATCATCCCTTATCGCGTGGAAGCCACACTGTACGTTTACCCCGGCCCGGCCATTGAGCCGATCAAGGCCGATGCCGAATTGCGGCTACAAAGCTATATCCATGAACAGCGCCGCCTGGGGCGCGACATCCGCCGCTCCGCGATTTATGCCGCGCTGCATACCCAGGGCGTGCAGCGCGTTGAACTGGCCGCACCGCGCAATGACGTGGTGTTAGACCGCACCCAGGCGGCCAACTGCACCGATTACACCCTCACGATCGGCGGTTCGGATGAATAGCCTGTTGCCGCCCGCATCTTCCACGCTGGAGCGCCAGGCCGCGCAGGCCTGCGCCGGGATCAGCGCGTTGGCCGTACCGCTGCGTGACCTGTGGAGCCCTGACCGCTGCCCGTTGAAATTCCTGCCCTATCTGGCCTGGGCCTTCAGCGTTGACCGCTGGGACGAACAGTGGACGGAAGCGGAGAAACGCCAGGCGGTGCGCGATGCCTTTTACATACACCGGCGTAAAGGCACGGTAGCAGCCATGCGCCGGGTGATTGAAAACCTCGGCTACACCCTGAGCATTGAGGAGTGGTGGCAGGTTGCCGATCCGCGCGGCACGTTTCGCATGACGGTCGAGGTTAACGATATCGGCATCACCGAGAACATGGTCAGCGAGCTGGAGCGCCTGATTGGCGACGCCCGGCCGGTCAGTCGCCATATTGCCCGCCTGTCGCTGTCGGCCAAAACCGCCGGGCCGCTTTGCCTCGGTGCGGCCTTGTGCGACGGGAATGCGATCAGTGTCTATCCGCCAGGGTATACGCCTGACGACGCGTTGCGCTACGACGGCGCCGGCTTTTATGCCGACCAGGGGTATTACAGCGAGACACATCCACCGAAAGACAGACACCGTTATGACGGTATGACGATCCACGACGGCAGCAGCGATTACGCGGGAGAATACGATGAGCAAAGTGATTGAACAGACACAGTGGGAAGACGAGATTTATCTGCTGGCGCGTGAAGACCGGGTTGAAGGCGGCATTAACGGCGCATCAAACAAACAGGCCAGGCAGTTGGCGAACCGCACACGGTATTTGAAAAGCGCGGTGGAGTCGCTCCAGGACTACCGCGACTATACCTTCTTCATTACGCCGGCAGACCCCGACGGTACGCTTGCCGGGCTGGCGGGCACGCCCGCAGGAAAACTGTTTCGCGTTGCCCTGCCTGACGGCGACGGCCAGACCGTGGCCTTTGCCTACTACCAAAACGCCGATGGCGTCGCCAAACCCCTGAATACCCTGGCGAGCCAGCGCGCCATTGATGTGCTGCGCCAACAGCTTGAGCAGGACAGCGGCGCCGCCCTGGACGGCCTCACCGCCTTGAGCCTGGCGGTGCAGTCGCTTGCCTCCCTGCTGGCACAGGTGGGGCTGGACGAGATGGCCGACCGGTTGGCGACGGTGGCGGAAGCACAGCGCGACCAGTCTGACCAACTCCAGGCGCTCACCCTGGCCTTTCAATCTGGTATGCGTGCGCTTTCCCTGCTGGAAGACGCGCCCGAAGAGCTCCAGGTTAACCAGTTGAATACCCTGTATGCGCTTTCCGTCCTGGCGCGTCAGTTGCTGCCGCTGGACGGTTTTGATCCGGCGGCGGCCGCGACGGGCGCCGGGAGTGCGGCCGCGCAGGAAAAATACCCCGGCCTGTTCACCTTCGGTGAGCCTAACGGGCTGATCCGGCTGGATGTGACCTCGGAAAACGGCGCGCCGACCAGTAAGGACACCTCGATTAACGGCACGTTAAAGGTCGACGTGGACGGTGAGATTTTCACCGCCTACGTGTCGTTTAAGGTGCAGGGGGCTTCGTCTGCCGTCTATCCCAAAAAGAACATCAAGTTTGAACTGTTCGCCGATGCGGCGCATACCCAGAGCATCAACCTGAAAATCGGCGACGTGGCGCCCAAGGATAAATGGGTGTTCAAGGCCAACTGGATCGACGCCACGCACTTGCGTAACGTCCTGTGTTACAACCTGTGGCACCAGGTGATGGCGACCCGCAGCGGCTGGCCCAAGCGCGATATCGATAACAGCTACGTCGGTAAGGTGGGCGCCGAGGCCATTGATACCGGTGCCATCGGCGGCCCCAAGGGCTACGCCTGTGTGCTGTACATCAACGGCGAGTTTTACGGCATTGGGGACTTTTTCTATAACCCATCCCGTAAAGATTACAACATCGCTAAAAACGACCCGAAGCAAATCATGATGATCTGGGACGGGGCGGTCAATATTCCTGCGTTGACGGATAACGGCACGTGGATCATCGATTCCCCCACCGAGGTGACCGACGAGGTTAATGGCTACCTGGATGATTGGCGCGCCTTCGCCCAATCCGGCCAGGACGACTTCACCGCCAATATCGGCACGCACCTGGATAAAAATAACGTGGTGGATTTCTACGTGTTCCTCTGCTTTATCTGCGCCCCGGACTGCGTGCAAAAAAACACCACGTTTATTACTTGGGACGGTACGAAATGGTTTTTCATGCCCTATGACCTGGACACCACCTTTGGCCTGCATTTCGCCGGGAAATCCATTGCTTATGAACCCACGCTAAACCTGTTTGATAACGGCCTGGCTGGGCAGGTTAACCGTAATTTCTGGAAGAAAGTGCGTAACGCCTATTCGGCACAAATGAATGCCCGCTACGCCGAGCTGCGCGACAACGGCCTGTTTTCGCAAGATGGCGTCTATGCGCTGGCCCGCGATCTGCTGGGGCGTTACACCCCGGAACTGTTCGCCGCCGAGCAGGCCAAGTGGCCGACCGTGCCCTCACTCACCATCACCAGTCTGGATCAGATCATGGGTTGGCTTGCACAGCGCCTTGACTACCTGGACACCTTCTTCAGCTATAACCCATAAGGACACCCTCATGACCACCATTTTAGTAAAAGATGCGCTGCGCACATCGGTTGAAGCGGCCTCCGGCGGCAAGCAAACCGTGCTGTACACCCCGAAGGGCCAGGCCACGTTTGTGAATATCATTGCCAAGGCGAACAGCCAGGATTTGAATCCGTCATTGGGCATTAACGGCGTGCATCCGGCGTTTAAGCACGGCGATAAGGAGATCCCTTATCTGTATATCGGCACCTATCAGGGGCGTGTGGTGAATGGCGAGGTGTTAAGCTTGCCCAATGTCGATGCCAATACTTATGCGCAGACCGGCAGCGCGTTGATCTCCTTGTTGAAAGCCATGGGCCCGACCTGGCACGGCATGACTTCGGTAGAATGGGCGCTGATCCAAGCCATGGCAGTGAAAAATGCCTACAGCCCCCAGGGGGCGGACGTGTACGGCAAATCCACCCTGGATGCGACGCAGTACGGCCGCCGTGTTGACGGCAAGGCGGCGGGCGATACGTCATCGCAATCACCCCGAATTTATACCGGCTCCGGCCCGCTGTCGTTCCGTCACGATAAAAAGTACAACGGCATCAGCGATCTGGCGGGCAACCTGTGGGAGCGCACCTACGGGGCGCGGGTGGTCGGCGGTGAAATCCAGCTTTACGGCGCGGGTAATGAAGCGGCGCTGACCGCTGCGGCCACCTTTGGCGCCCATGCGGCCGATGTGGCGGGCTGGTATGCTATTGATGCCAGCACCGGGGCGCTGATCGCCCCGACACACACCGGCAGCACGT
Organism: Gibbsiella greigii; assembly: GCF_039540155.1. Taxonomy (NCBI): domain Bacteria; kingdom Pseudomonadati; phylum Pseudomonadota; class Gammaproteobacteria; order Enterobacterales; family Yersiniaceae; genus Gibbsiella; species Gibbsiella greigii. The sequence goes on along the minus strand of NZ_BAABEM010000007.1, from coordinate 330,433 downwards.
CCACATCGGATTATGTCGCCACCACGCCCAACAGTGTGCGTGCGGTCAGTAAAGCCACCGGGCTGGCGTCTAATGAGTTCTATCACCAGAGCTGGGGAGCCACCAGTACACAACCCATCAATACCTTGCCGGAGGTGGTAAAAAATCTGCTGGAGCTGTACGGCGTGTGGCCGACCCGCACCGGCGCAGGGTTAATCCCGGCGGGCTCCACCGCCAACTACAATCCGGGGGCGACCAACTGCGTACACCCGGTACGCGGCAAAAACGACATTTTCCAGTTTGGCTTTGCCAACAATGTAGAAACGGTGAATACGGAAATGGGCCTGCGCCCGGTGTATTACGCCCCGTTGAGTTAATCGCCTTAAACACCTAACCCCGGTAACGCCGGGGTGTAGCCCTTGACTGATGGATAGCCTGATGAGCAAACAATTTAGCGCCATTCTCACCACGCTGGGCACGCAGCGCCTGGCGGCGGCAGCCCTGGCAAATATTCCCCTGGGCATCACGCAGATGGCCGTCGGGGATGGCGGCGGCACCTTGCCAACCCCGGCCCCAGAACAAACGGGGCTGATTAACGAACGGTTTCGCGCGCCGCTCAATCGCCTGGTTATCGCCGACCAGGCCGCGAACGTTATTCGCGCCGAAATGATTATGCCGCCGCAGATCGGCGGTTTCTGGCTGCGGGAAGTGGGCCTGTTTAATAATCAGGGTGAATGCCTGGCGGTCGCCAACCTGCCCGAATCCTATAAGCCGCTGTTGGCGGAAGGTGCCGGCCGCTTCCAGGTGATCACTATCTGGTTAGCGGTCAGCAGCACGGCAAACGTACAGTTGATTGCCGACCCGGCGGTGATGCTGGCAACGGCCGAGGAAGTCAGCAAGGCCAAAAGCCAGGCCATGGATTACACCGATGAGATGGCGGTAGAAATCGACAAAGCGACCAAGAACGCCATTGCCGCCGCCGTCAAAAGCGCCATCCGCGACGCCTGGGAGCTGGATAATCCAGTGGGTGATGTGCGGTTCTTTAACCAGAACGTGAACCCTAACGAAAAATGGCCGTGGTCAACCTGGGAATATCTCGGCGAGGATCGCACCCTCCGGCTGGCGAAGGCCGACGGTTCAGACCTGGGCGCCATCGGCGGCAGCGATGCGATCACCCTCAATCGCGACAACCTGCCCAATGTGCAGATTGACGTCACCGGCACCGCCGCTGAGACCGATTTAGGGACGAAGACAACCCAAGGCGCCGGTAAACACGTGCACAATGGCGGATGGGGTGCGCCAGGCGCCAAGTGGGGGGAACAATCTTCGGGTACGGATAACCAGGGGCCGCACGCGATGACCCAAACCAGCGAAGCGCCGGATCACGTGCATGCGCTCGAGCTTGGGCCGCACGGCCACCGCGTATCGGGGAAAACGGCCGCGCTGGGCGCCGGTAACCGCCTCGACGTGACCAACAAGTTCATTAAGCTGATGGGCTGGTATCGCGCGGCATAACGGCGGCACGTTGTCTGATCCCACACACCACCGGGGTTAAGTGCAATGGTGCAAAGCACACGGCAGTATGGCGGCTCCTATCACCAACTGGAGCCACAACATGGGGGATTATCATCACGGTGTGCGCGTCGTTGAGGTCAACGACGGCACCCGCGTTATTTCCACAGTCTCAACCGCCATTGTTGGCATGGTCTGCACGGCGGACGATGCCGACGCCACGGCGTTCCCACTCAATACCCCAGTGTTAATCACCGATGTACTGGCCGCCACCGCCAGCGCGGGCCAACAGGGCACCCTGGCAAACGCATTGCTGGCGATTGCCGAGCAGGCCCGGCCGGTGACCGTCGTTGTCCGCGTGCCGGAAGGCAAGGACGAAAAAGAAACCACCTCAAATATCATCGGCCGTACGGATGAAACCGGCCGTTACACCGGCATGAAGGCGCTACTTTCCGCACAGGCGGAATTGGGCGTTAAGCCGCGTATCCTCGGCGTACCAGGGTTGGATAATCAGGCGGTTGCCGCCGCGCTGGCCTCCATTTGCCAGCAGTTACGCGCTTTTGGTTATATCAGCGTCTACGGCTGCAAAACCGTGCCGGAAGCCATCAAATACCGCAACAACTTCAACCAGCGCGAACTGATGCTGATTTGGCCGGACTTTGTGAGCTGGAACACCACAACCAGCAGCAGCGATATCGCCTATGCCACCGCGCGGGCGCTGGGCCTGCGCGCCAAAATCGACAGTGACACCGGCTGGCATAAAACCCTGTCCAACGTTGGCGTCAACGGCGTGACCGGCATTTCCGCCAGTGTGTTCTGGGATCTGCAGGCGACCGGCACCGATGCCGACCTGCTCAACCAGGCGTGCGTCACCACGCTGATCCGCAAAGACGGCTTCAAGTTTTGGGGCTCCCGCACCTGTTCTGACGATCCGCTGTTCGCCTTTGAGAACTACACCCGTACCGCGCAGGTGATTGCCGACACCATGGCCGAAGCGCACCTGTGGGCCGTTGACCGCCCGGTCACGCCAACGCTTATCCGCGACATGGTCGACGGTATCAAGGCCAAATTCCGCGAACTGAAGTCTGCCGGGCTCATCCTTGATGGCGATTGCTGGTATGACAGCAGCGCCAACACGGCCGAAACCCTCAAGGCGGGCAAGCTGTTCCTGGATTACGACTATACGCCGGTGCCGCCGCTGGAAGATTTGACGTTGCGCCAGCGCATTACCGACAAATATCTGGCGCAGTTTGCCGCCGCGGTCAATCAATAAGGAGCGATAAGCCATGGCACTGCCAAAGAAACTCAAATACCTCAACCTGTTTAACGACGGTTTTAGCTACATGGGCATTGTATCGGCCATGACGCTGCCGAAGCTGACCCGCAAGCTGGAGAAATACCGGGGCGGCGGGATGAACGGCGCGGCGCCGGTCGATTTGGGCCTGGATGATGATGCGTTGTCGCTGGAATGGTCGATGGGCGGCCTCGATACGCTGGTACTGAAACAGTGGGGCGCCGTGGATGCCGCACCGCTGCGTTTCGCGGGCTCCTATCAACGGGATGATACCGGCGAGATCACCGCCGTCGAGGTGGTGTTGCGCGGCAAGCACAAGGAAATCGACTGGGGCGAGAGCAAACAGGGAGAAGACACCGAAACCAAGGTCGCCACTGAATGCACCTACTACAAGCTGACCGTAGACGGCGAAGAGTTGATCGAGGTCGATACCATCAACATGATCGAGAAGGTCGACGGCGTTGACCTGCTGGCCGCCCACCGTAAAGCCATCGGTCTGTAATATTGCGTCGGCCACAGGCCGACTTTACCTAACGACTTTTGACACGAGAGTACCATGAGCGAAAAAGACGATAACCTGGTTACCCTGGATACGCCGGTAAAACGCGGCGATACCCTCATCAGTGAAATCCGTATCACCAAACCGAACGCCGGCACCTTGCGCGGCGTTGGCCTGGCGGCCGTCGCCAATGCGGATGTTGACGCGCTGTTGGTGGTGCTGCCCCGCATGACCTATCCCAACCTGACCAAAGAAGAATGCACCCGCCTGGAATTGCCCGACCTGGTAGCGCTGGCCGGGAAGGTTGTCGGTTTTTTGTCGCCGAGCTCGGCAGCGTAGCGATTGACGCCCGCCTGAGCGTTGATGATCTGATGGCGGATATCGCGGTGGTCTTTCACTGGCCACCGTCAGAAATGGCCGGTATGACGCTCACGGAGCTGCTGAACTGGCGCGAGAAAGCCTTGCAACGCAGTGGAGTGAAACACGATGAGTAAAAGCCTACAGCTACAGGTTTTGCTGAAGGCCGTAGACCAGGCCACACGCCCGCTGAAAAGTATCCAACAGGCCAGCCAACGGCTGGCCGGGGATATCAACGCCACCCGGCAAACCCTCAAAACCCTGGACGCCCAGGCGGCCCGCATTACGGGTTTTCGTAAAACCAATGCCCAGTTGGCCGTCACCGGCGACGCGCTGAAAAAGGCCAAGGCAGAAGCGGCGGCGCTGGCCGTACAGTTCAAGGCAACGGCAAAACCCACAGCGGCCCAGGCGCGACTATTGGCGGCTGCCAAGCAGGCGGCCGGTGAGCTGCAAACCAAATACAACGGCCTGCGCCAGTCGGTACAGCGCCAGCGCGATGCGCTCAACGCCGACGGTATCGCCACCCGCAACCTGAGTGCCGCCCAACGCCAGTTGAAGGCGCAGGCCGGTGAAGCCACCGCTACCCTGGCGCGCCAGCGGAACGAACTGGCGCGGTTAAGCCAGACGCAGGCGCAGGTTAACCAGGTGAGCCGCCGTTATCAGGCGGGCCAGACGGCCACCGCCAGCGTACGCAATGCCAGTGCGACCGGGCTGGGCGTCGCCACCGCCGGATTGGTTGCCGAAGGGGCTTTCGTGGCCCCCGGCGTCCAGTTTGACAAGCAAATGTCCGATACCCAGGCCACCCTGGGGCTGGGGAAAGAGGATGCACAACTGGCGGCCATTCGCCAGCAGGCGCGGGATATTGGCGCGACCACGGCGTTTTCGCCGACCGATGTCGCCCGCACGCAAACGGTACTTGCCAAATCGGGTTTTGACGGCGATGCGGTTCTGAAATCAACAGCATCAACCGTTAATTTGGCGTTGGCCTCCGATGTGGATATTGCCAATGCGGCCGACATCATCACCAACATGCAATCGGCGTTCAAAATTCCGACGGATGAAATTCAACGGGTTGCTGACGTGATGACTCAGGGCTTTAACAGCTCTAACTCCAGTTTGGAAGACTTTGGCGAGGCGATGAAGTATGTCGCTCCCATTGCCAACATGGCCGGGGCGAGCATCGAAGATACCACAGCAATGTTAGGCATCCTCGCGAAAGATGGCCTCAAAGGTAGCATGGCTGGGACGTCGGCCAGCGCCATGTTTACCCGCCTGCAAGCGCCGGTTGGCGAAGCCCAAGATGCGCTGTCGGAGCTGGGCGTTAAAACAAAGGATAACAAAGGCAACATGTTGCCGATCGCCGGTATCCTGAAAAAATTCGACCAGTCGTTTAAAAAGAATCGCCTGGGCAGCGCCCAGCAGGCGGAATACCTGAAGGTGATTTTTGGCGAAGAGGCCATGAAAGGTGCCGTTGGATTGATTGCGGCCGCTGGGGATGGGGAACTGCAGCAGCGAAAAAATGCAGCCATTAATTCCCAAGGCACAACCGAACGGGTTGCTAAGGTCAAGGTGGATAACCTCGACGGTGATTTGAAAAACCTGTTTTCCGCCTGGGAAGACGTGCGTATCGAGGTCTTCGACGGCCAGAACGCCGCGCTACGCAAACTGACGGTGACCGCCACGGAGTGGCTGACCAAGGTGGGACAATGGACGAAGGCCAACCCGGCGTTGGTCGATACGTTAGTGAAAGTCGTTGCGGGCGCCACGGCGTTACTCGGCGGTCTGGCGACCTTGGGGCTGATTGCCTGGCCGGTAATGGCCGGGGTGAATACGCTGATTGCCGGGGCGGGATTGTTGGGCACGGCGTTTAGCGTGGCAGGCGGAGTGATTGGTGCCGCCCTGGGCGCAGTGAGCCTGCCGCTGGCCGGGATCATCGCCATCGTCGCCGGGGTGATCGCGGTGATAGCGGCAGGGGCGTTATTTATCCGTAAATACTGGGCGCCAATCAGCGCCTTTATGGGCGGCGTTGCCGACGGCATCAAAGCCGGTCTGGCTCCGCTGCAACCCTTGTTTACCGCAATTGCCGACGGCGTGCGCACCGCGTTTGACTGGTTTAAAGCGTTTTTTAAGCCGGTGACCGCCTCGGCGGAAGCGCTGGAAACGGCCACCCAGGCCGGGCGCATTTTTGGCGAAGGGCTGGCGATGGCGTTAACCCTGCCGCTCAAGGCGCTGGACACGTTGCGCAAGGGCATCGACTGGGTGCTGGAAAAGCTCGGCATTGTTAACAGTGAGTCAAACGGCCTGGCCGACAAGGCATTAACTACAGCGGCGACGGAGGGCGATCGGCTCTCGGTACCGCCGCTGGCCCCGCAGCGTTATACCCCGGTGGTGCCTGGCGCCTCACCCAGCTATGCCGATCACAGCGTAACGCACAACCAGTTTGATGTGGTGATCCCGCCGGGGCTGAGCCGTGAAGAGGCTATCCAACTGTTTAACGAGGCGCAGGAACGCCAGGAGCGTGACCGCCGCGCCCGCGCCCGCAGCACAATGATGGGATGGGAGTAACAACGTATGATGCTGACATTGGGATTTTTTGTTTTTATGTTGCAAACGCTGCCGTACCAGACGATGCAGCGCAATAAGGATTACCGTTGGCCGACGAACAACCGTATCGGCCAGCGACCATCCGCCCAGTTCCTGGGAGTCGATAACGAAAAAATCACGCTGTCGGGCGTGCTCCTGCCGGAGATCACCGGCGGGCGCTGGTCATTGCTGACACTGGAATTAATGGCCGACGAAGGGCGCGCCTGGCCGTTGATTGGCGGCAATGGCACGATTTACGGCATGTTCGTGGTGGAGTCGTTAGCTGAGACGCACAGCCTGTTTTTTGCCGATGGTTCGCCTCGTCGCACAGAGTTCACACTGAATCTCAAGCGTGTGGATGAATCCCTGGTAGCGATGTTCGGTGATTTGCGCCAGCAGGCCAGCGAGCTGTATAGCCAGGCCGGTGACCTGGCCGACAGCGCGGTGAGTAAATTGGGAGGATTATTGGCATGATCACCGGGGTTTCGATGCCTGCCGGGGCACAGATTGCCCCGGATTTCAGCGTGTTGTTGCAGGGCAAAGACATTACACAGAATATCCGCAAGCGGCTGATTTCCCTGTCGCTCACGGACAATCGGGGCTTTGAGGCCGACCAGTTGGACATCGAGCTGGACGACAGCGACGGGCGGATGGTGATGCCGGAACGCAATGCGGTGCTCACCGTGTCCCTGGGCTGGAAAGGCAGCCCCCTGACGCCGAAAGGCCAGTTTACGGTAGACGAGGTCGAGCACCGGGGCGCGCCGGATACGCTGACGTTGCGCGCCCGGAGCGCGGATTTTCGCGGCTCGCTGAATACGCGCCGGGATAATTCGTATCACGACACCACGCTGGGCGATATTGTGCAGCAGGTTGCGGCCAGGAATGACCTCAAGGCTCTACTGGGCACCAGGCTGGCGGCGATCCCAATTAGCCACATCGACCAAACGCAGGAAACCGATGCGGCGTTTTTAACCCGGTTGGCCTCGCTGAATGGCGCCGTTGCCATGATAAAAAGCGGGTGCCTGCTGCTGATGAAACCCGGCAACGGCCAGACGGTGAACGGCAAGCCGCTGCCGGTATTTACCCTGACCCGCAAGGATGGCGATCGGCACAGTTTCAGTATTGCTGACCGCGACGCCTACACCGGCGTAACGGCCAGTTGGTTGAACACCAAACAGCCCAAGCCAAAGAAAGTGAAACTGCAACGCAAACCCAAGGAGCCGCATTTGCGGGCGTTGCAACACCCCAAGGCGAAAGCGGCCAGTAAAAAGCAAAGCAAGGCGACCGAAGAAGCACAGGGCGAATACCTGGCTGGCAGCAGTGATAACGTGTTTGCCATCACTACCGTCTATGCGACCAAAGCCGCCGCTATGCGCGCCGCGCAGGCCAAGTGGGAAAAGCTACAACGCGGTGTAGCAGAGTTTTCGTTATCGCTGGCGATGGGGCGCGCGGATATCCTGCCAGAATCACCGGTGCAGGTCAGAGGGTTTAAATCGGTGATCGACGCCCAGTCGTGGATAGTTAGCAAGGTGACGCATAGCCTGGACAACAGCGGGTTTACGACACGGTTATCGCTTGAGGTGTTACTGTCTGATGTGAATTATGAAGTTAATCAATGAGTTTATTTTGTAAATTAGTGAAAATCACATTAACAACGTACAAAATCAGGGCTACGGTGCGCCATATCTTACAAAATTAAGGTGTTACTATGTTCCATTGTCCTCTTTGCAAAACTGGTGCTCATGCGCGTTCAAGCCGTTACCTGAGTGATAAAACAAAAGAGCGTTATCACCAATGCCAAAACATCAACTGCGGGCATACATTCAAAACAATGGAAACCTACGAAAGCGCGATCATGACACCTGGGCAAATCAGCCACGCCCCACCCCACCCAACCCGGCAAAATCAGGGGCAACTTTGGATGTAAAAAAGGAACCTGCGAAAGCAGGTTTTTTTATGCCTGTAGGCAATTGTGGGCATGATTTCCGTTCTCGGTAGGCAATTTGTAGGCGCAGAATAAAAAAAGGGGCTTACCACAACGGTAAACCCCTGATAATTATTAACTTTTGGATGCAGCGTTAGCTGTATCTTAGTTAAGACGCTCTTTAATACGAGCAGCCTTACCAGTACGCTCACGCAGGTAGTACAGTTTGGCTTTACGAACGGCACCACGACGTTTAACAGTAATGCTGTCGATTACAGGGGAGTGAGTCTGGAATACACGCTCAACACCTTCGCCGTTGGAAATCTTACGAACAGTGAATGCAGAGTGCAGACCGCGGTTACGGATAGCGATAACCACGCCCTCGAATGCCTGCAGACGTTTTTTGCTACCTTCAACGACCCATACCTTAACTTCCACGGAATCACCCGGACGGAATGCAGGTACGTCTTGCTTCATCTGCTCTTGTTCAAGTTGCTTGATAATGTTGCTCATAATATGTCTCTTACCCTAGGTAAACTGATATATCGGTCTCGCCTGCGTATCAGGCGTTCCCTTCATGGTCCTGTTGCTCGGCCTGATGTTCCCGTTGAAACTCAGCCAGCAACACCGTTTGCTCGTCAGTCAGAGCTAGGCTTTCTAGAAGTTCAGGTCTTCTAAGCCAGGTTCGGCCCAGCGACTGCTTCAAGCGCCAGCGACGTATCTCGGCATGGTTGCCCGACAGCAGAACCGGCGGTACTTCCATTCCTTCCAACACTTCAGGGCGGGTATAATGTGGGCAGTCCAGCAATCCATCGACAAAAGAATCTTCTTCTGCAGACGCCTGGTGGCCCAGCACACCCGGTATAAACCGAGCGACTGAATCGATCAGCGTCATTGCCGGCAGTTCCCCACCGCTGAGAACGTAATCGCCGATTGACCATTCTTCGTCAATTTCGGTTTGGATCACGCGCTCATCAACCCCTTCATAACGGCCGCATACCAGAATGATTTTCTGGTTGGCCGCCAGTTCACACACGCCGGTTTGATCCAGCTTGCGCCCCTGAGGTGAAAGATAAATCACCTTTGCGCCTTCACCTGCCGCTGCTTTGGCTGCGTGGATGGCTTCCCGCAAGGGTTGCACCATCATCAACATCCCTGGGCCACCGCCATAGGGGCGATCGTCCACGGTGCGATGCCGATCGTAGGTGAAGTCACGCGGACTCCAACACTGCACGCTCAGCAGGCCATTTTTTACTGCCCGGCCCGTCACTCCGTAATCGGTAATGGCGCGAAACATCTCTGGAAACAGGCTCACAATACCAATAAACACAAGCCAATCCCCATTTGTCTATTCCACGACCCCAGACCGTTCAAGCCGGAGATCAAAAACCAGGATCCCAATCTGCCTCGATCACCTTGGCAGCGAGATCGACTTTCTTGATAACCTGCCCATGAAGAAACGGAACCAGCCGCTCCTTCATACCGAATGCATCTTTCAGGTTTGCTTTTACAACCAGCACATCGTTTGATCCGGTTTCCATCATATCGATGACTTTACCCAGATCATAACCGGCGGGCGTCACTACCTGGCAGCCCATCAGGTCTTTCCAGTAGTAGTCATCGCCATCCAGTTGAGGCAGTTGTTCTGAATCCACCACAATTTCGCAATTGGTCAGCAGATTCGCCGCATCACGATCGTCAACACCTTTAATTTTGATGATCATGTCCTGATTGTGGCGCTTCCAGCTTTCCAGCTCGATATGCTGCCACTGACCCGCCTTCTGGATAAACCAGGGCTGATAGTCAAAAATGCTTTCAGCGTTCTCGGTGGATGAAAACACTCTGAGCCAACCACGAATGCCGTAACTAGAACCCATTTTGCCGAGAACAATCGGCTGGTTGGGCACTGCCGGTTTGAGTTGCTTGCTCATTGCCACCACCGCGACAGATTAAGCTGCTTTCTTAACGTCTTTGATCAGCGCAGAAACGCGATCAGAAACGGTTGCACCCAGGCCGACCCAATGTTCGATGCGGTCCAGGTCCAGACGCAGTGCTTCAGCCTGACCAGAAGCGATCGGGTTGAAGAAGCCTACGCGCTCGATGAAACGACCATCACGCGCATTGCGGCTGTCGGTCACTACTACTTGATAGAACGGACGCTTTTTAGCGCCGCCACGTGCCAAACGAATTGTTACCATAACATCCTCTTTAGTTAATAAAACAGCCGGGCCCCATCGAGGAACGGGGCCCGGTTGCAATATAAAAAGCCCGAAAATTTTACTCATTTTGGCGCAAAAAGCAATCTAAAGCGTCGATTGCAGCCAACAAGTTTTGCAGCCAGTCAAATTTCGGGCGTTTTTACCGCGAACGGTAATTCAACAAACGCGCGCACGCCTCAGCGGCCAGGGAAGCCCGGCGGCATCATGCCTTTCATGCCACGCATCATCTTCGCCAAACCGCCTTTTTTCATTTTCTTCATCATGCGCTGCATTTCATCAAACTGCTTGAGCAGGCGATTGACGTCCTGCACCTGCATGCCGGACCCCATGGCAATACGGCGCTTGCGTGAACCTTTGATGATTTCCGGCTTAGCGCGCTCCTTCAGCGTCATCGAGTTGATGATTGCCTCCATCCGCACCAGCACTTTGTCGTCCATCTGCGACTTCACATTGTCCGGCAGTTGGCCCGCGCCCGGCAGCTTGCTGAGCATGCTGGCCATCCCGCCCATGTTGCGCATCTGTTTTAACTGCTCCAGGAAGTCGGTCAGATCAAAACCGTCGCCCTTTTTCAGCTTGTTAGCCAGCTTTTCCGCCTGCTCGCGATCAACCTTGCTTTCAATATCTTCGATCAACGACAGAACATCGCCCATGCCCAGAATGCGCGAGGCGACGCGATCGGGATGGAAAGGCTCCAGCGCTTCGGTCTTTTCACCCACGCCAAGGAACTTGATCGGTTTGCCGGTGATGTGGCGAATGGAAAGCGCCGCACCGCCGCGCGCGTCACCGTCAACCTTGGTCAGCACCACGCCCGTCAGCGGCAGCGCTTCATTAAAGGCTTTGGCCGTATTCGCCGCATCCTGGCCGGTCATCGCATCAACCACAAACAGCGTTTCCACCGGGTTGATCGCCGCGTGCACCTGCTTGATTTCATCCATCATCGCTTCGTCAACGTGCAAACGGCCGGCGGTATCGACGATCAGAACATCGTAGAACTTCAGCTTCGCCTGCTGCAGCGCGCGATTAACGATATCAAGCGGTTTATCTTGAGCATCCGACGGGAAGAAATCCACACCGACGCCCTCTGCCAGGGTTTCCAACTGTTTAATCGCCGCGGGGCGATACACGTCGGCAGAAACCACCAGCACTTTTTTCTTCTGTTTTTCCTTCAGGAACTTACCCAGCTTACCGACGCTGGTGGTTTTACCCGCCCCCTGAAGGCCGGCCATCAGTACCACAGCCGGCGGCTGCGCGGCCAGATTCAGCTCGTTATTCACCTCGCCCATCGCGGCAATCAGTTCGTTCTTAACGATCTTGACGAACTCCTGCCCCGGGGTCAGGCTTTTGTTGACTTCATGGCCGACGGCGCGCTCTTTGACGCGGTTGATAAAATCACGCACCACCGGCAAGGCGACGTCCGCCTCAAGCAGGGCCATACGAACTTCACGCAGGGTATCTTTGATATTTTCTTCGGTCAGCCGCCCACGGCCGCTGATATTGCGCAGTGTGCGCGACAATCGATCGGTTAAATTTTCAAACATCGTCTCATGCTCAACGTAAAGACAGGCCGCAGTGGCGACACAATTGCGGCGATTATAACACGAAGCCTACGCGATCTCTGCCTTAGCGTTGGAGATAGGTTGGAGCAAGCCGCATGCAAGGCTATACTGGCAATCTGTTTAACCATGCCGATGTTAAAATTAAACGCTATGCCAGTATTCTCCATTGCGGCTATAACGGCCTATCTGATCAGCCTTGGGCTGATCATCCCCAGCCTACTGAGGAAGAACAGCGCATACCGTCGGCTTGCCTTGATTTCAGCCGTGGCGGCATTAGTTTGCCATGCCATTGCCCTGCAGCAGCGGATCTTCGATGTCAGCACCGGGCAAAATCTTAGCCTGCTCAATATCGGTGCTATCGTCAGTCTGATTATCTGTACCGTGATGACCATCGTCGCTTCGCGCAATCGCGGCTGGTTCCTGACGCCAATCGTGTACACCTTTGCCATGATCAATCTGGCGTTTGCCAGCTTCATGCCGGGGGAGTTCATCACACATCTGGAAGCGACGCCAGGGCTGCTGGTGCACATTGGGCTGGCGCTGTTCTCGTACGCAACGCTGATTATCGCTGCGCTCTATGCGCTGCAGTTGGCCTGTCTGGATTACCTGCTCAAAAACAAAAAGCTCACCTTCAGCGCCGATATGCCGCCGTTGATGAGCATTGAGCGCAAAATGTTTCATATCACCCAGATCGGCGTAGTTTTGCTGACTCTGACGCTGTGCACCGGCCTGCTGTACATGGATAACCTGTTCAGCAAGGAAAATGTTCACAAAGCGGTGCTCTCCATTATGGCGTGGTTTATCTATATCGTGCTGCTGTGGGGCCACTACCACGAAGGCTGGCGCGGGCGGCGCGTCGTCTGGTTCAGCTTTGCCGGCGCCTTTTTGCTGACGCTGGCTTATTTTGGCAGCCGACTGATTCAGGAAGTGATGGTACGCTAAAATAGCATAGCGTCCGCTTTTGGTTCGTCCTCACACCACCGTGTATGGGGCTATCTTCATCCGCCTATAAGGAATACAACGTTGGAGCACGTTTCGACAGGGACCCTCATTATTACCCTGGTGATCATGATTGTGGTCTCCGCTTACTTTTCTGCGTCAGAAACCGGCATGATGACGCTCAACCGTTATCGCCTGCACCACCAGTCAAAAAGCGGCAACCGTGCTGCGCGCCGGGTTGAAAAACTGCTGCAGAAGCCGGATCGCCTGATTGGCCTGGTGCTGGTGGGCAACAACCTGGTCAACATTCTGGCTTCAGCGCTGGCGACCATCGTGGGTATGCGGCTGTATGGTGATTTCGGGGTGGCCATCGCCACCGCCGTGTTGACGCTGGCCGTGCTGCTGTTCGCCGAAGTGCTGCCCAAAACCTTCGCCGCGCTTTACCCGGAACGTATTGCCTTCCCCAGCAGCGTGCTGTTGGCACCGTTGCAAAAGGTGATGTTCCCACTGGTATGGTTGCTTAACAGCATCACCAGTCTGGTTTTACACGCCTTCGGTATTCGCACCAATGTGCGCGTAAACGATGCGGTCAGCAAAGACGAATTGCGCACCATCGTCACGGAATCCCAGGCCCAGATTTCACGCCGCAATCAGGACATGCTGATTTCGGTGCTGGATCTGGAAAAGGTGTCGGTGAACGACATCATGGTGCCGCGCAATGAGATTGTCGGCATTGACGTCAACGGCGAATGGAAGTCCATCATGCGCCAGCTTACCCACTCGCCGCATGGCCGCATTGTGCTTTACCGTGATTCGCTGGACGATGCCATTGGCATGCTGCGGGTACGCGAAGCCTATCGCCTGATGACCGAAAAGAAAGAGTTCAATAAAGAAAACTTGTTGCGCGCAGCCGATGAAATTTACTTTGTGCCGGAAGGCACCCCGCTCAACGTGCAGTTGGTGAAGTTTCAGCGCAATAAAGAGAAAGTGGGCATCGTGGTGGATGAATACGGTGATATTCAGGGGCTTGTGACGGTCGAGGATATTTTGGAAGAGATCGTCGGCGACTTCACCACCTCCATGTCGCCAACGCTGGCTGAAGAGGTTAACCCGCAGGGCGACGGCTCGGTGCTGATCGACGGTACGGCCAACGTCCGTGAATTAAACAAGGCCTTCAACTGGAACCTGCCGGCGCACGAAGCAAGAACCATTAACGGTATGCTGCTGGAAGCATTAGAGGATATCCCCGACGCCGGCACGCGCGTGCGTATCGGGTTGTATGATATTGAAATTCTGGACGTGCAGGACAACATGGTCAAACAAGTGCGGGTTATCCCGCTCCGCCCGTTGCAGGCCAGCGTGCAAGGGCACTGAGCGCTCGCCACGGCAGAAAAGAAAAAAGACGCGATCAATCGCGTCTTTTTTTTATTTACGGCACAAAACGCACAGGATTAAATGTGCAGTTCTTTCAACTTCTCTTTCGGCAATGCCAGCTCATCATTGTGGTTAATCACCACATCGTTATCCAGAATGTGCTGAGCGATTTCCTGCGCTTCTTTCAGGGAGTGCATGTGGTAAGTACCACACTGATATTCGTTCAACTCCGGGATTTTGCGCTGGTCGGTGACTTTCAGCACGTCTGCCATCGCCGCCTTCCAGGCTTTAGCAACACGTTGCTCATCCGGCACGCCGATCAGGCTCATATAAAAGCCGGTCCGGCAACCCATCGGTGAAATATCAATAATTTCCACGCCCTGGCCGTTTAGATGATCACGCATAAAGCCGGCGAACAGGTGCTCCAGCGTATGGATGCCACGCTCAGGCATCACTTCCTTGTTGGGGACACAAAAACGCAAATCGAACACGGTGATGGTATCGCCATGAGGCGTCTTCATGGTCTTCGCAACGCGAACAGCCGGAGCTGCCATGCGAGTATGGTCTACGGTAAAGCTATCCAGCAGTGGCATTTCGTCGCCTCCTCGTACAATCGTATCTGTTTAAGAATTTTTTTAGCTACCAGGGAAACCTTTTCCAAGCCTGCGAGTCTGAATATGTGAAAGACGCGCATTTGTTATCATCATCCCTGTCATCAGAGATGTATATTTGGCCACAGTGATGTGGCCTTTTTCTTTTCAGCCCCCGCCGTTAACTTGCAGGAACTGTTCAAAGCTTAGCGTATCACTGGCTTCTTTGTTGCGCTGGCGCTGCCATGAAGCCACCTGCTCGGCATTAAAATCCGCTTCCGTCAGGATTTCCAGCGGTTCTTCAATCAGCATATCTCGATACTGACTTGCCAGTTCCAGGCCAACCCGCCCGGCGCCTTTTTCCTGCATGGCCTTCAGGATACGCGCGGAATAGGTTAAATCAGGATCGTCGAACGCAGCCACCAGCGCATCGCAGGCCTGTTGATACTGCCGATCCCCGGCGTCATTATCCAACACTTCAGCAACGCGGCGTAAGTCGGCAAACAACGCCTTCCCTACCTGATCCAATGGTTTGGTGGTGTCTCCGCAGCCAAAACCAATGGTCTGGCCCGGTTTGCGCCCTTCCAGTATGACCCGGTTCCAGTTTGTGCGCGTACATAGCAACTCATCGCTGCTCATTTCCGGCGCATCCGCCAACGCACACCATACCAAGAACAGATCGAGGAAACGCGCCTGCACCGCATCAACGCCTATCGGCGAGAAGGGGTTGATATCCAGTGAGCGCACTTCGATGTATTCAATACCGCCGCGCAGCAGAGCATCCGACGGCGTCTCACCGCTTTTTGTGACGCGTTTGGGGCGGATCGGCGCATACAGTTCATTTTCAATCTGCAGTACATTGCTATTGAGCTGCAAATAACGATCGTCGCCCTGGCTTTTCACGCCTAATTTGGCGAACTCTTCAGAAGGCGTGACGATCGCTTTCTTTAACCCGGCAACGTAGGTATGCAGATCGTTAAACGTAATGCCCAGGTTACTTTGCGATTTGTTGGTATAGCCCAAATCACTCAGCCGCAGTGACGTTGCATACGGTAAGTAAAGCGCTCCGCTGTCGGTTCGCTCGAACGGTAGCGCAGTTTCACGCCCTTGCAGGAACGAGGAGCAGATCGCCGGCGAAGCGCCAAACAGATAGGGGATCACCCAGCCAAACCGGTAATAATTGCGGATAAGGCGGAAATAGCCTGCGGAGATCTGTTCTTTGCCGCTTTCTTCATCCTTTACCCCTGCCCACGCCTGCCAGAAAGCCAGCGGCAATGAGAAGTTGTAATGCACGCCGGAAATGACCTGCATCAGGGCGCCATAACGGTTCTTCAACCCTTCGCGATACAGCGTTTTCATCCGGCCAATATTTGAAGAGCCATACTGGGCCAGTTCAATATCCTGCTCGGCGCTGATGAAGCACGGCATGCTCAGTGGCCACATGCGCTCTTCGCCCAGATTCCGCGCCACGTGACGGTGGATATCGCGCAGGAACGTCAGCATGTGTTCGATATTGTCATCAACCGGCGTAATGAACTCTAACAGCGCCTCGGCGAAGTCTGTGGTAATCCATTGATGCGTTAATGCCGCGCCCAGTTTCTCTGGATGCCCAGTCGTGGCTAGCGTACCGTCCGCGGTGACCCGCAGAG
The DNA here is from genome assembly GCF_039540155.1 of Gibbsiella greigii. Lineage (NCBI taxonomy): Bacteria > Pseudomonadati > Pseudomonadota > Gammaproteobacteria > Enterobacterales > Yersiniaceae > Gibbsiella > Gibbsiella greigii. Next base: position 313,958 of record NZ_BAABEM010000007.1, on the reverse strand, counting down.
TTTCCCGCTCAATGCCACGCTGGATCCCTTTTAAAGCATGGGGATGGCTTTCCAACCAAGAAAGCGCTTGTGATACGTCCGGGATCAAATCGACCTCCCGCTGATAAAAGAATAACTCGTAAGCATACTGAATCTGCACCCGAGAGAATATTGAGTTATATTCATTTCGTTAATGCCACCAGGCAATTCCCTGCAACGTTATCACCGCCAGGACGATATAACGCAGCGCTTTTCCAATGCACAGAAACAGCGCGACGGGGCCCCATGGCATCCGCAGCCAACCTGCCAACACGCACAACACATCGCCGACGACCGGCAGCCAACAGAGCAATAACGCAACCGGCCCAAAGCGTTGCAGCCAATACTGTGCCATTCCCAGCCCCGGCTGAGCCTTCAACGCGGGCAACAGGCGCCCGATAATGACGTTTGTCAGCCCGCCAAGCGTATTCCCAAGGGTTGCGGCCAAAACCAACCACTCGGGTTGCGTCACGCCGTTTGCCAGCAAGGCGACCAATACAATTTCTGAGTTTCCCGGCAACAGGGTCGCACTCAGGAAACTGCTGCCGAACAATGAGACGAGAGCTAGCGTACTACTCACTGCGCCCGAACGTCCACCACTGCCATGCCGGCACGTTGCGCCGCCTGAATACCAAAATCGGCATCTTCAAACACAACGCATTTTTCAGGCGGCACGCCAATCAGGCTCGCACAGCGTAAAAAGGTATCCGGCTCTGGCTTATGGCGTGCAACGTCGTCGGCGCCAACAATAGCATTGAAATACGGCAATAGCCCCAAATGGCGCAGCAACATCTCGGCCATCCGGTGTTCACTGCCCGTGCCTACGGCCATTGGCCGGCGGCCATGGTAAGCCTTTACCACGTCAATTAGCGGCAACGGGCGAACCGTGTCCAACAGCATGGCTTCCACAACCTGCGTTTTCTCTTTCGCCAGGGCATGAGGATCAAGATCCGCGCCGTGGCTTTCAATCAATGCCTGGGCAATACGCCAGGTTGGCGAGCCATTTAGCGCAATGACTTTTTTTTCATCAAACACCATGCCGTACCGCGCCAAAACGTCGTGCCATGCCTGGCGGTGCGTAAGCTCGGTATCCAAAATCGTCCCATCCATGTCAAAGATCAGACCCTGGAAATGATCGTACATTGCAGCCCCATGCGTATTAAATGAAAGTCATCTACTTTAGCGTAAAGCGGGGAAATTGTCGCTGCATGTGCGGAGGGGGAAAGTGCTAAACGGTTAGCATGGTGATGAAAAAGCAAAAAACCCGCCGAAGCGGGTTTTGCTGATAGGCTGTATCCAGGATGGGGAACTTGGCGCGAGCGCCTTACCCTGAGGGCCGTTGCTGAAGCAACGTCATCTTCCTTAAGAACACCTTCTTGCTTACCACGCGAATGCAGACTGCTCTTCGCGAGGTTAAATATGGTGCATCCGGGAGGATTCGAACCTCCGACCGCTCGGTTCGTAGCCGAGTACTCTATCCAGCTGAGCTACGGATGCACAGAATTTCTTTTTGATACCGTAGGGTGCGTTGTTGCTACCCCACCATACTGCAAAATATGGTGCATCCAGGAGGATTCGAACCTCCGACCGCTCGGTTCGTAGCCGAGTACTCTATCCAGCTGAGCTATGGATGCACAGAATTTCTTTTTTGATACCGTATGGTACGTTGTTACTACCCCACCATACTGCAAAATATGGTGCATCCAGGAGGATTCGAACCTCCGACCGCTCGGTTCGTAGCCGAGTACTCTATCCAGCTGAGCTATGGATGCAAATGGCGGTGAGGCGGGGATTCGAACCCCGGATGCAGCTTTTGACCGCATACTCCCTTAGCAGGGGAGCGCCTTCAGCCTCTCGGCCACCTCACCAAACGCCTCTTTCGAGTGTGCGATGAAAACTTTTGTTGAAGCTCATCGGCACTGCGTGGCGCACATATTACTTTCCCCGCCTTATAAGTCAAACAATTTTTCCCAACTCACCGCCGTTTGCACAATTCACACGCAACATGGGCACTTTCACGGCAAAATGGGAATATTATCAACAGGCAACGGTGGATGAACGCAGAGAAAAAGATGAACGGCGGCAATAGAAAACAGGGAGTAACGGCAAGGGGATGCCCCAACAGGCAAAAGTTGTAGACAGCGCCTCGCTAAGCCACGAGACGCTGTTTAGAAATCAGTAAGTCGTCTGCTGAGACTTTTCGGCCTGGATACGCTGATAGATTTCTTCGCGGTGAACAGACACCTCTTTGGGAGCATTCACGCCAATACGTACCTGGTTGCCCTTTACTCCTAGCACTGTGACCGTTACCTCATCGCCAATCATGAGGGTTTCACCAACTCGACGAGTCAGAATTAGCATTCTTTGCTCCTTGGTATATTAAAAGAGTCGGGTCTCTCAGTTCCCGGCCATTATCCATCATATATGGTGAAAACGTAAGCCATGACATTAACAATGGATGTTAATGAGCTTGATATCACCGCAGCTAATGGTAAGTCTAGCCGACCTGCAAAACTTTGTTCCCGTAAGTGTAACAACAATGTAGCAGTACAGTAATAAAATGCTATAAACAACAACCATTTATAGCATTTCCTTGTACTATTTATTTATATTTCACAGTTTTGAAGCAACCCAAGCCTCTATGCTGCCCAGCGCCGCAGGCAACGCATTAACGTCGCTCCCGCCTGCCTGCGCCATATCCGGACGGCCACCGCCTTTGCCGCCAACCTGCTGTGCGACATTGCCAATCAGCTCGCCGGCTTTAACCCGGTCGGTCAGATCTTTGGTCACGCCGGCAATCAGGCTGACCTTATCATCCGCAACCGTGGCCAGCACAATAATCGCCGATCCCAACTGATTTTTCAGATCGTCAACCATCGTCCGCAGCATTTTCGGCTCAACGTTGTTCAACTCGCTCACCAGCAGCTTAACGCCATTGACCAGCTTGGCCTTGCTCGACAGCGATGCGCTTTCCTGCGCTGCGGCCTGATCTTTCAACTGCTGCAGTTCTTTTTCCAGCAAGCGGGTACGTTCCACCACGCCGCGTACTTTATCAGCCAGCGTGTTGCTGTCGCCTTTCACCAACTGGGCAACGTTCTGGAGCAAATCGCTTTGTTGATGCAGCGAAGCGATAGCGCCCTCACCGGTCACCGCTTCAATACGACGAATACCGGCTGCAGTACCGGATTCGCTCATGATGCGGAACAGACCGATATCCCCCGTACGCCCGGCATGGGTGCCACCGCACAGTTCGGTGGAGAAATCGCCCATGGTCAGCACACGAACATTCTCGTCATACTTCTCGCCAAACAGCGCCATGGCGCCTTTTTCTTTCGCCTTGTCCAGCGCCATGATTTCGGTCTGCACCGGAAGGTTACGGCGCACCTGCTGATTGACCAGATCTTCAACCGCACGGATCTGTTCCGGCTTCATCGCTTCAAAGTGCGAAAAGTCGAAACGCAGGTATTTGTCATTCACCAACGAGCCTTTCTGCGCGACGTGTTCGCCCAGGATTTGGCGCAGCGCGGCATGCAGCAAGTGCGTCGCCGAGTGGTTCAAGCGAATACGGTTACGGCGCGCGACATCAATCACCGCATCAACGGCTTCACCAACCTTCAACGCCCCTTGCGCCAATTGGCCCTGGTGGCCGATGGCTTGCCCGTATTTTTGGCTATCATTAACCACAAAATCACCGGCGGCGGCCTTCAACACGCCTTTATCGCCAACCTGCCCGCCAGATTCGCCATAGAATGGCGTTTTATCCAGCACCACGACGGCTTCTTCACCCGCGTGAATTTCATCTACCGGCTGGCCGTTGCGGAACAAAGCGGTCACTTTTGCCTGCTGTTCGTTATGGTCGTAACCACAGAACTGGCTGGCACCGTCCACACGGATCACGTTGTTGTAGTCAGCGCCAAAACCGCTGGACTCACGCGCACGGGAGCGCTGCGCTTCCATCGCGGCTTCAAAACCGGCTTCATCAACCTTCAGCCCACGCTCACGGCAAACATCCGCCGTCAGATCCAGCGGGAAGCCGTAAGTATCGTAGAGACGGAACGCGGTTTCGCCGTCCAGGGTATCCCCCTGCAGCTTGGCCAGCTCGTCATCCAGCAGCGCCAGGCCACGCTCCAGCGTGCGGGCAAACTGTTCTTCTTCGGTTTTCAACACCTGCTCAACCGTCGCCTGCTGGCGCTTGAGCTCGTCAGCGGCCGGCCCCATCACGGCGATCAGCGGCGCAACCAGCTTATAGAAGAAGGTCTCTTTCGCACCCAGCATATTGCCATGGCGGATCGCACGGCGAATGATGCGGCGCAGCACATAGCCACGGTTTTCATTCGATGGGATCACGCCGTCGGAAACCAGGAAAGCACAGGAGCGAATATGGTCGGCAATCACGCGCAGCGATTTGTTGTCCAGGTCTGTCGCACCCGTCACCTCCGCAACCGCTTTGATCAGGGTGCGGAACAGATCGATTTCGTAGTTGGAGTTCACATGCTGCAGTACGGCGGAGATACGCTCCAGCCCCATGCCGGTATCAACGGAAGGCTTCGGCAACGGTTGCATGGTGCCATCGGCCTGACGGTTGAATTGCATGAAAACGAGGTTCCAGATCTCAATATAGCGATCGCCGTCCTCTTCCGGGCTGCCCGGAGGGCCACCCCAGATATGATCGCCGTGATCGTAGAAAATCTCGGAACATGGGCCACATGGGCCGGTATCGCCCATTTGCCAGAAGTTATCGGAGGCATACGGCGCCCCTTTGTTGTCGCCGATGCGGATGATACGCTCCACCGGCACGCCCACGTCATCACGCCAGATGTTGTACGCTTCATCATCGGTTTCATATACCGTGACCCACAGCTTTTCTTTCGGCAGATTAAACCAGTGCGGGCTGGTCAGCAGTTCCCATGCGAAGATAATCGCATCGTGCTTGAAATAATCGCCAAAGCTGAAGTTGCCCAGCATCTCGAAGAAGGTATGGTGACGTGCGGTATAGCCAACGTTTTCCAAATCGTTATGCTTACCGCCTGCGCGCACGCAGCGTTGCGACGTTGTCGCACGGGAATAGGCACGTTTGTCCAGCCCCAGGAAAACGTCTTTGAATTGGTTCATCCCGGCATTGGTAAACAGCAACGTCGGATCATTGTTAGGCACCAGGGAGCTGCTCGCTACGATCTGGTGACCTTTACTCTGGAAGAAATCGAGAAACGCTTGACGGATCTCAGCGGTGCTCTTGCTCATATTTTTCCCGGAAAGGCAGAATAACGACACGTGAGCAAGAAACTCGACATCCTATGATGGCATCTGGCTCACGAACAAAAAGTGGGGATAAGATAAATTTTCTTCAGAGGGAAGTAAAACCCCGTGTGCGTTCATTGCGCAAAATCGCAATAAATAGACTGGATTTCTTCACGGAAGAAGCCACGATAAAGCAAATAGCGCTGTACTTTGGCTTTATCTTTCCACTCGGTTGGCAACTGTTCACCAAATTTGCGCTGGGCGATCTGTTGCGCCAAGACACACCAGTCGATCGTACACTCTGCCAGCGCGGTACGCACGATCTCTTTATCGACGCCTTTGCGCAATAGTTCAGCACTGATACGTTGCGCGCCATACCCCTTACGGCTACGGCTGCCTATATAGCTTTGGGCAAAGCGCTGATCGTCCAGCCAATTGTGCTGATAACAATAGGAGATGACCTGATCGATGATTTCAGGAGAGACGGGTTCATCAGGGCTCTGCGGCCCGTATTTTGAACCCGATCGCGCTTGCGGTACAAACGGCTGCGCCGCAAGTTTGCGGCGCAGTTCAGCTTCACTATGATCGCGTTGAGACAGTAAGCGCATGGCGCGGCTTAGCAGTTCATTCATCATTTTAGCCTGTATTTTCACATGCATGCCTGGCGGCATGCATGTACATCAGCAAAGATTAAAACTCTTCACTGGTTTCAGCTTCGCTATCATCAAACCCTTCGTTGGTAGCGGAGGCCGGTTCATTGCTGTTATGCAGCAACAGATCGCGCAGCTTTTTGTCCAGCTCGGCGGCAATAGCCGGGTTTTCTTTCAGGAAGTTGCAGGCATTTGCCTTGCCCTGCCCGATCTTCTCCCCATTGTAGCTATACCAGGCGCCGGCTTTCTCGATCATCTTGTGCTTAACGCCCAAATCGATCAGTTCGCCGCGGCTGTTGATCCCTTCGCCATACAGGATCTGGAATTCAGCCTGCTTAAATGGCGCAGCGATTTTGTTTTTAACCACTTTGACGCGGGTTTCACTGCCGACAACCTCATCGCCTTCCTTGATCGCGCCGATACGGCGGATATCCAGGCGAACAGAAGCGTAGAACTTCAGCGCGTTACCCCCGGTCGTCGTTTCCGGGTTACCGAACATCACGCCGATTTTCATACGGATCTGGTTAATAAAGATCAGCAGGGTATTGGCGTTTTTCAGGTTACCAGCCAGCTTACGCATGGCCTGGCTCATCATGCGCGCCGCCAACCCCATGTGCGAATCGCCGATTTCGCCTTCAATTTCCGCTTTCGGCGTCAGCGCCGCGACCGAGTCGACGATGATGACGTCAACGGCGCCGGAGCGGGTTAACGCATCACAGATTTCCAACGCCTGCTCGCCGGTATCTGGCTGAGAACACAGCAGGTTATCGATATCCACACCCAGTTTTTTGGCGTAAATAGGATCCAGCGCGTGCTCGGCGTCGATAAACGCACAGGTTTTCCCTTCACGCTGCGCGGCGGCGATAACCTGCAGCGTTAGCGTGGTTTTGCCTGAAGATTCAGGCCCGTAGATTTCTACAATACGCCCCATCGGCAAGCCACCGGCACCCAACGCGATATCAAGTGACAGTGAACCGGTGGAGATCGTTTCCACATCCATGGAACGGTCTTCACCCAAGCGCATGATGGAGCCTTTGCCAAATTGTTTTTCAATCTGGCCCAGGGCTGCTGCTAACGCTTTTTGCTTGTTCTCATCAATAGCCATTTTTGCTCCTTCGTTGCGCAATGCCGGTGGTCGCCCACACTGCTACAGAATAATTGTTGTGCAGGTAATGCCGCTGATTATACTGTATGAGCATACAGTATCAAGCCTAATTTTATAAAAATTCATCAAGCGCCGTTTGCAAAGAATAGGCGATAGCCTGTTCGCGCACCGCATTACGATCGCCATCAAAACGCACCTTGCGGGCCAGCACCTTGCCCGAACGCCCGGCAAAGCCGAACCAGACGGTGCCAACCGGTTTCTCCACGCTGCCGCCATCAGGCCCGGCGATACCGCTGACGGCAAGCGCCAGGTCGGCATTGGCCGCATGCAGCGCGCCCTGTGCCATCTCGCGCACCACCTCTTCACTCACGGCACCGTGCGCTGCCAGCGTTGCTGACGCCACGCCCAGTAAATCATGTTTCGCCGCGTTGCTGTAGGTCACAAACCCGCGGTCAAAATAGGCCGAGCTGCCGGCGATATCGGTGATCGCCTTGGCGATGCCGCCGCCGGTACAGGACTCCGCACAGGTGATCCACTGGCCATGTGCCTTTAGCCTGGCCCCAACGGCGACGCTCAGTTCATGCAGCGTGTTTCCACTCATGATCCCTCCTTAGAGAAACGAATATATGTGCCCGATAGTAGCATTTATCAAGCCCTACCCGCGATTGCACTACGCAGGAGATGCGTACCGTTGCGCAGAGTAATGCGGTTTGATGCCAGGGAACAAGCTGCTAGTATCAAACGTATCCCGTTTTTCCGGGCCGATTCTCTTATAGAGGCACATGATGGTAGGGGCCGCCCAAACACCGGCCAGGAAAACAATTAGGATGATAGAGTGAAAAAAACGCTGGGCATTTTCCTTCCGCTATACACCACTACCCTCTTGCTGCTGCTGGGGTCTGGTCTGCTAACCACCTATATCTCACTGCGTTTGAACGCGATTCATGTCAGCGGCGGCCTGATCGGGGCGATCATTGCCGCCAACTATATCGGGTTAGTGATCGGCGGCAAAGTGGGCCATTTCCTGATTGCCCGTGTCGGCCATATTCGGGCCTATGTCGCCTGTGCCGGCATCATTACGGCAGCGGTGATCGGCCATGGGCTGACTGAATATATTCCCGTTTGGGTCATACTGCGCTTAATTATCGGCTTGTGCATGATGTGCCAGTTCATGGTGCTGGAAAGCTGGCTTAACGATCAGGCCGAATCCAGCCAGCGCGGCATGGTCTTCGGCGTCTATATGGCGGCGACGTATCTGGGAATGACGTTAGGCCAGGTGGTTTTGATGGTCCAAAGCGGCCTTGGCATGAGCACGCTATTGGTGATTGCACTGTGCTTTGCCCTGTGTCTGGTGCCAATCGCACTGACGACCCGCACCAATGCGCGCCATATGTCGCCGGCACCGATGGAGCTGCGCTACTTTACCCAGGCGATCCCGAAGGTGCTGGCCACCACACTGGTCATTGGCATGCTGATTGGCGCATTCTATGGCTTGGCGCCGGTATACACCAGCCAGCAGGCGTTGAGCACGCAACAAACCGGGTTGTTCATGGCGATTGCGGTTTTCGCCGGGCTGGTGGTGCAATTCCCGCTCAGTTGGCTTTCCGATCGCTATAACCGCCAGCTATTGATGCGCGTGAACGCCATCCTGCTGGTGCTTGCCGCCCTACCCCTTGCCGTACTGCCCCAGATTCATTTCCCGGTACTGTTGGCGTTGGGGTTTGTCGTCAGTATGCTGCAATTCACCCTCTATCCGCTGGCCGTCGCACTGGCCAACGATATGATCGAACCCGAGCGCCGCGTCTCGCTGGCCGCTTGTCTGCTGATGGCATTTGGCGTTGGCGCCAGCATCGGCCCGTTAATCGTTGGCCTGCTGATTCAACCGCTGGGCGGCAACATTCTTTACGCCTTCTTTGCGCTTTGCGGCGTAATGATTGTGGCCTTCAACCGTTCCGTGAAAAAATACGAGGAGCAGTTTGCTCAGGATGCGCCATTGCCCCATGTTCCTATGCCGGATAGCCTGGTCAGTTCCCCGCTGTCGCCTGCTCTGAACCCGGCGTTTGACGAACAGATGATTCAGGACACCATGCCACCGCCGGAAACCGCGCCCGAGCCGCCAGCAGAGGGAAACGCCAGCCCGCAGAGCCAGGCCGACGAAGCAACGGCAGAAGATGAGAACGTGCCCCCGCAAGGGGCGGATCCAGAGGAAGATACCGGGCTGAAAAAGGCCTACACCATGCTGTAGGCGCGTTGTTCATTAAGGCCGCCAGGGGCGGCGGCCTTACAAGAAGCGGTGAATACATCAGCAACGAGCCTATTGCACATTTGGCCGATAGAGCACGAGGTTAGCGGGCATTCTTTAACGGATGTGGTGCAGCGTTTCGCCGACGGCATCAAACAAACGATCCAGTTCGGCAGCCTGGCTATTAAACATCGGGCCGAATTGCAGGGTGTCGCCGCCAAAGCGAACATAAAATCCAGCTTTCCACAGTGCGATGCCTGCATCAAATGGCCTTACCGTTGCATCGCCCTCCCGCGCCGCAAGCTGAATAGCCCCGACAAGGCCACAGTTGCGAATATCAATCACGTGTGGGCAATCGCGCAACGCATGCAGCGCGGTGGCGAAATGTGGCGCCAGCGCCGCAGACTGGGCGATAAGGTTCTCCTTTTCCATCAGTTCCAGCGTCGCCAGGCCCGCGGCACAGGCTACCGGGTGCGCAGAGTAGGTGTAGCCATGTGGAAACTCAACTGCGTGCTCTGGTAACGGCTGGGACATAAACGTTTCATAAATCTTGCTGCTTGCAACAACGCCGCCAAGCGGGATCGCGCCGTTGGTAATTTGCTTGGCGAAGTTGAGAATATCCGGGGTGACACCAAAGAACTCGGCCCCACTCCAACGCCCCATGCGGCCAAAGCCGGTAATCACTTCATCAAAAATGAGCAAGATATCGTGTTCGTCACAGATTTCACGCAAGCGTTGCAGATATCCCTTCGGCGGAATGATGGCACCCGCAGAACCAGACAGCGGCTCAACGATAAGGGCGGCAATATTGGAAGCATCATGCAACTCAATAAGTTTAAGCATCTCATTGGCGAGTTCAACGCCGCCGGTTTCAGCCATACCCTGAGTGAACGCTTGGCCGGCCTGCAAGGTATGCGGCAAGTGATCCACATCCATCAACTGACCAAACACTTTACGATTACCGCCAATGCCGCCCAGGCTGGTACCGGCAATGTTCACGCCGTGATAACCACGGGCGCGGCCAATCAGCTTGGTTTTGGCCGGTTGGCCTTTAACACGCCAGTAAGCGCGGGCCATTTTGACAGCGGTATCTGTAGATTCGGAACCAGAGCCGGTAAAGAAAACGTGGTTAAGATCGCCCGGCATCAACTGCGCAATTTTTTCTGCCAGTTTAAATGACAGCGCATGGCCATATTGAAACCCCGGCGAATAATCAAGCGTGCCGAGCTGGTTTGCCACGGCGGTTTGAATCTCGCTGCGGGTGTGCCCGGCGCCACAGGTCCACAAACCGGAAAGGCTATCATAGATCCGGCGGCCTTTATCATCGGTGAGCCAATGTCCCTGCGCGGCAACGATGAAGCGCGGATCACGATGGAAATTGCGGTTAGCGCTGAACGGCATCCAATGCGCTTTAAGATTAAGTGAAGCCGTGTCTAGATCTTTAGCCATGATCATTCTCCCAACAGATGTTAGAAGAGTTTGCAATCAAAAGTCAGTTGAGATAAATCCATATTATCGAATGATTAGGTTTGGATTTACTCACCTATATGCGAAACAAAGCGCTGGGCCAAATAAGCGATTTCGATATCAAATTGCTACGTATCTTTAAAACCGTCGCCGAATGCGGGAGTTTCTCCTCCGCCGAAAGTCTGCTGGGCATTACTCGCTCTGCAATCAGCCTGCACATGAGCGATCTTGAAAAGCGACTGGGAATGCGCCTGTGCCAGCGCGGGAGAGCCGGGTTTTCGCTAACCGATGAAGGAAGAGAGATCCTCAAACTTAGCGAAACCATGATGGTATCTATTGAAAGCTTTCGCCAGCAAGTCAATGAGATGCACAAAAACCTACGTGGCGAATTCAATATTGGGATCATTAATAACCTGGTGACGCAGCCCATCATGCGAATCACCAATGCGCTTGAAATACTCAGCAAGCATGGCCCGGGAATTCGTATAAACCTCAGCATGAGCACAGCGTCAGAAATCGAACGCGGCCTTATGGATGGAAGGCTGCACGTAGGCGCGCTACCTAAATCGGCCCCGGTTTCCGGCCTTGATTACAGCAAGCTGTATGATGAAGTCTCCTTCCTCTATTGCAGTGCGAAGCACCCGCTATTCCACTACCACCATGCACCTGATAACAACGAACTCCGGATGTATGACGCCGTCATCCCCACTTACCGCATGACGGCGGATATTATAGAAATGCTTCAACACTTTAACGGTAGCGCAACGGCTTCTGATCGAGAAGGCATTGCTTTTTTGATACTGACCGGCAGATATGTTGGTTTATTACCCGATCATTACGCCGCCTACTGGGAGGAAAAAGGGATGATGCGCGCCATTATGCCAGAGGTAATGTGTGCAAAATCAGAAATTTCCGTGGTTACCCGCAAAGGGCGCAGGCCGAACTCAATATTGGAGCTTTTTCTGGCTTCGCTAAACGATCAATGATGCGAGCGGCAAGAGAAAAACGCTGAAAACCGGCTCCAGCCATTAACGGGACGAAGGGAAAATCTGCCGCAGCCGCCTCACCGGAAGTGGGCACCGAGTCACCAAGCCTGCATATGCCATTTGAAGATGGCGAATATACCACGATAATTAATAGAACGCAGGGTTAGTCACCCAAAACAATTCGGTTTCAACGCCCTCGGCCCAAAACCTTATAAGCGATTTCGCACTAAAGAAAAATGAGTCACCTGCATTCACGGTAAACGTATTGCCATCTATTTCAATGCCTAATATGCCGCGCAGCACCAGCCCACATTTCGTTCCTTCAGACTCATTATAGGGGTGTTCGCCTGTCGTGCCGTCTGGCGATAATACAATCCGCATCATTTGCAGCTGCGTCATGCTATCCGGCGTGAGCATGTCTTTTTCAATGCCATTATCGCTAAAACTAATATGCCGCTGCGCTTCTTTTCTCAGGATGTAACGACTTTCTTCATCGGCAGAAGCGTCGTTGTAAACCGGATCGAGTAACCAGCTCAGCGGCATCTCTAACGCTTTACAGAGCAGCACCAGCTTATCAATAGAGATTGTCGCGTTGCCGCGCTCGATTTGGCTTAACAAGGCGGTAGAAATCCCTGTACTTTCTGCCACGCTCGCAAGCGTCATGCGTTTGACTTTGCGCCGTAAACGCAGGCGGGTTCCTAAATCAGACGTTTTTCCATCGTGAACAACATTCGCAGATGTGCGCATAGTTTTTAAATTAAGTCGTTCATCTATAAACATTACCAATACCCGCTCATAACAATCATGTTTAAAACGTGCCGGCAGACCTACGCATAAATAAGGTTATCTGCCTTTAATCCCATCCAGCATGATATTCCACATCATGCTTCCGGTTGCGCCAACGCGCCAAAAATCATGGAATGCATATTGTGATAAGTTTTTGTCAATAGTAAAGGGGTTATCAGAGGTGCCAGGAGAAAGAATCAGATCCGCGACAATTTTGCCTACCATCGTAGACATCGCAACACCTCGGCCATTATAACCAAACACCAATCGGACACCCGGCTCCGGCTCAACTAAATGGGGCAAGTGGTCTTTGGTAATGGCAACCTGGCCCTGCCATGCCCATGGGAAATTTATCCCCTTCAACTCTGGCCAAAGCTTGATCGCATAATCGATCAGATGCTGATAATCCTTCGCGCCTTTGTCGTCGCGTTGTGGGCCACGGCCCCCCATTAACAGCCGGCCTTCATCATCAACCCGATAATAAATAACATCCCATGCCGCTTCATAAAGCGCAGATTTACACGGCATGATTTTGCTTTTGATGGTTTCAGGCAATGGATCCGTTGCCGCAATATACGTATAAACCGGGACTAAGGATTTACGCATACCGGGCCATAAATTATCCGAATAGCCATCGGTACAAATAATGACTTCCGGCGCAATCACTTTCCCCTGGGCCGTCGCCACATGCCACCGATCATTTTCACGCCGGATGGATATAGCACGGCTATTTTCATGTAACGCCGCGCCGGCCTGTTGTGCCGCCAAGGCCAGCCCTCGCACATACGCCAACGGATTAAGATGCCCGCCGCGAGCGTCAACTGCGCCGCCAATATAAATGTGGGTGCCTGTCAGTTGAGCCATTTCGTTTTGGTCAGCAAAACGCACCGGCCATCCGCGCTGGCTCGCCTGTTCCACCAGAGCATTAACCTGCTTCAGCCCTTTTTGGTCTATTGCCGCACGTATTGTCCCGGTATTGCTTGGGGAACAGTCAATCTGATAACGCTTGATCAAATCAAATACCAGCTTAGGTGCATCAGAAGACAGCTGGTTAAGTTTCTCACCTTGTTGTTGACCAAAATGCGCCACCAGCTCATTGGGAAGCAGCTTTAACCCTGGATTGACCTGGCCGCCGTTACGCCCGGAACCGCCATGGCCGATTTCAGCCGCCTCCAGCACCACGGGCGCCATGCCCCCCTGCGCCAGATGTAACGCAGCCGATAACCCGCTGTATCCCCCGCCGATAATGACGACATCGGCTCGCCTTTCATTGGCCAGCACCGGAGCGGATATTTGCAGCCGGGCGGTTTTCTTATAAAGATTTTTCATTACATGTTCCTCACCTTTTTACGCAAAGACACAACAATGTAACAACAAGGCTTGACGGATAAAATTATCTGCGCTAAAAATTTACACAGATTTTTTTACATATCAATATATTTTAGTGCATTTATTTAAAGTCATCGACATTGTATAGCTTCGCTTTAACAACCGTCAGAGGAAATGTAATAGCATGAAAAATATTATAAAAACGTCCTTTATCGCCACATTGTTTCACGTAGCGCCGGCCCTGGCCCAAACGCCGGTTGCGGGTGAAACCCCCAGTGATTCCCTCAAGGGTAAGACCGTGACGTTTGCTTCCTATGGCGGCGTCTACCAAGACGGGCAAGTGAAAGCGCTGGATAGTTTTGTGAAAAAATCTGGGGTCAAATTCTATTCGGATGGCCCTACCGAACTCGCAAAGGTGAAAGCGCAGGTTGAGTCAGGCAACGTGCAGTGGGATGTGGTCGATACTGGGGACAGCATGCCGTACGTTTACTGCGGCACGGTGTTTCAAAAGTTAGATCTCAGCCGTATTGATACCTCGAATATACCAAAAGACCAGGTTGGGCCATGCAGTGTTCCGGCGATGAACTACGGCGTGGTGCTGATGTATAACAAAGCGAAATATAAAGACCACCCGCCAACCAGCTGGCACGACTTCTTTGATGTAAAAGCTTTCCCCGGCACACGTGCAATCCCGGGATATGGTGATGCAGAAGGCTATGTTATTGAACTCGCATTATTAAACGATGGCGTGGCAAAAGATAAACTGTTCCCTGCCGATATAAATCGCGCTTTGAATAAGTATCGGGCAATTCGTGATTCCGGCGACTTGATTCTTTGGCAGACGGGAGCACAATCCCAGCAGCTTATTGAATCGGGAGAGGCCGATATGATCATGGTCTGGTCCGGGCGCGGAATGGCAGCAGTACGTAATGGCGCTGATTACGCACCCGTTTGGAAAGATTGGGTCGTGGTGAAAGATCAGCTGACTATCCCCGTCGGCACAAAAAACCTGGATGCCGCATATGCTCTGATTAATGATTACCTGGGAAAAAGGCAACAAGAAATCATGACAGAGGCCACATCCTATTCCCCCATCAATATTAAGTCTCAACCCAAAGTGGATAGTTTAATCAGCCAATGGTTAACCAATACCCCTGAAAAGCAAAAAGATGCATACCAGCCGAATATTCCTTATTGGGTGGATCACAACCAGGAATTAACGGATAAATGGGCCGAATTCATCGCGGGTAATTGATCGTCATCACGCCAAAACGTGAGCTTATTTTCGTGTTATGGTAGCCACTAACTTCTATAGGTAATAACTATGGGCAATGTCTTTAGCTCCCGTGCTACGCCTGAAGAACGGAGGAAATTTAGAGCGTTTCTGATGACGACCCCAGCGTTAGCACTTTTATCATTGGTTTTACTTATACCTATTTTCACAATAATCTATCAGAGTTTCACGCTACCCACCACGGGCTTTCAAAATTACTTATGGTTTTTTAATACCAATATAAACGTCACCGTTTTAATACGTACCTTTAAGGTGGCTCTAATCGTCACTTTGCTATGCACCGTGATTGCTTATCCTTATGCTTACGCTATGTCGGTGCTCAAACCCAAATACCGTATTCTGCTCATTCTCTGTACCCTGGTTCCTTTATGGGCATCGGATATCGTACGGACTTTCGCCTGGATTATCATCTTACAAAATTCAGGCGTCTTTAATAGCATCCTTGAGTATTTTGGTTTTGAAAAGGTAAGGTTAATCAGAACACAAACCGGGGTGATGATTGGCATGGTTCAAATACTGCTGCCATTTATGATCATGCCGTTGTATTCCGTTATGCGCGGCATAAACTTAGATTTGATCAAGGCTTCATGCAGTTTAGGCGCTTCGCCACTGGTCAGCTTTTTTAAAATCTATTTGCCCTTATCGTTGCCAGGCGTGTTTTCGGGAGCAACCATCGTTTTCATACTGGCGACAGGTTTCTATATTACACCGTTACTCCTTGGTGGCCCGACGAGCACGCTACTCTCAACGCTTGTTCAACAACAAATATCCTCCTTGCTCAATTGGGGGCATGGCGGCGCCATGAGCGTGGTATTACTTATTCTCACTTTCGGATGTCTGCTCGCTGTGACGCCGTTTATGCGTCGCAAACGAAAGAGTGTAAACGAGGATAAATGATGAAGCTTTTTTTACGCATTTCACTGGGGTTGGTTTGCATTTTAATTTCATTGTGGTTGATTGCGCCGACGTTAGTCATCATCCCGATCTCATTTAGCGAGCAACAATCGCTGGTATTTCCACCCAGGGGATTTTCGTGGCGGTGGTACCAAAATATTTTCGAGAGCCAGAGCTGGAAGGATAGCCTGATTACGTCCCTACAGGTTGCGGTGATCGTCTCCATTCTGGCCACGCTTCTTGGTTCGTTTGCGGCCCTGGGGATTGAACACCTTAAAAATAAATTTGGCGGTATGTTAAAGGTTATCTTGCTCACACCGATAGTCATGCCTGGCGTCGTGCTAGCCATTGGCATATATGCAATCTATCTCAAATATCACCTGATCGGCACTTATACGGGATTTATTCTGGCCCATACGCTTTTAGCATTACCATTTGTTGTTATCTCAGTGAGTGCGAATTTGGCCGTATTCGATAACCGACTGGAAACGGCGGCAGCCAGTCTTGGGGCATCCAAGATAACCACACTATTAACCGTCACCATTCCGCTCACGTTACCCGGGATACTGTCAGGAATATTATTCTCTTTTGTGACCTCATTTAACGAAATAGTCATCTCATTATTTATATCCAGCCCACAGGTCACGACGCTACCCGTAAAAATTTATTCATCAATAACACGGGATACCGATCCTACTATCGCAGCGATAGGCTCGATAACCTTTGCGGTGACGACGCTTCTCATCGGTATTGGCCTTCTCTCTTCGTTAAAGAGGAAAAAATAATGTTGAATAAATCTGCCACGAAAGGCGCAGAGGTCGAAATTTGTAACATTAGCAAATTTTATAGTGGATTTACTGCGTTAGATAATGTGTCACTCAAGATAAAGGCCGGTGAATTTATCTCTTTCCTTGGGCCTTCAGGATCTGGCAAAACAACGACGCTAAACATTATCGCAGGGTTTATCGATAACGATAGTGGATCGATACTTTATAATGGATACGAAATAGATAAAGAGCCGGCGCACAAAAGAAACATGGGCGTGGTCTTTCAGAACTATGCGCTGTTTCCACATATGACGGTCGCTGCGAATGTTGCATACCCATTACAACGGCGGAAAATAGCGAAACGCGAACGCGAACGGTTGGTCGCCGAGGTATTAGAGAAGGTCGAGCTGCATGCATTTTCCAATCGCTACCCCGAAGAGTTATCCGGAGGGCAACAACAACGCGTGGCGCTTGCCAGGGCGATGGTATTTTCACCCGCGCTGTTACTGATGGATGAACCGCTCGGCGCATTAGACAAAAAGCTGCGGGAATCATTACAGCTCGAAATCAGACGTATTCACCGCGAATTGGGCAGCACCTTTATTTTTGTTACACACGACCAGGAAGAAGCGCTGGTTCTGTCTGACAGAATAGCCGTATTCAACAAAGGGCGCATTGAGCAGATAGGAACTGGGGAAGAACTGTATAAATATCCAAAAACGTTATTCGTCGGTGAGTTCATCGGTGAAAGCTCCGTGTTACGTGGCCCACATCGTATCGTCGGGGATAAAACCGAGATACAAATAGCCGAAGATGAATATGTCACTATTGATTGTTTGCCTTCAGGCGCAAAGGCACAGTGTATTCTCTTACGCCCAGAAGAAATCATGGTGCAACGCCCACAGGCAATGGGGGCTGATGAAAATAAAAACCGCCTGTCGGGCCAAATCTGCGAGAAGATTTATCTTGGCAATGTAGTTAAGTATCAGGTTTCGCTGGCTAACGGCACGATTGTTACGGCCCGTATGCCCAATGACAGTGGCGCGTTTTCATTAGATGAGCAGGTTGAGGTGATTTGGGGTTCGTCTCATGGGACGCTGCTCGCTGATGATAAAGCGAGCGGATAACTAAAAATTTAGCGCAGCCTGTATTCTCATCGAAATAAAACTGCATCATAAGGAAACCGATATGCGTCACACGCAGAAATTCTTCATAGATGGCGCCTGGGTAGATCCCGCCGTTCCTGCCATGATGGATGTCATTGATCCATCCACTGAACACCAATTTGCGCAAATTGCCATTGGCGGCGCGGAAGATGTCGATCGTGCGGTGAAAGCCGCCCGTAGGGCTTTTCCTGCCTGGGCTGGCGTCCCTGTTGAGGAACGCATTGCCGTGCTGCAACGGGTGCTCAAGATATATAACGAAAAATATGAGCTCATGGCCCAAACCATAAGCCGCGAAATGGGTGCGCCGATTTCATGGGCGCGCAATGCGCAAGCCTATGCAGGCAGAGGGCATCTTGAAGCCACCATTAAGGCGGCGGAAACATTTGAATGGCAGTCAAAACGCGGTTCAACGTTGATTATCCGCGAACCCATTGGCGTCTGCGGCCTGATTACTCCCTGGAATTGGCCGATGAATCAAATCGTGTGCAAAGTCGCGCCTGCTCTGATAGCCGGCTGTACGGTCGTTCTCAAGCCTTCAGAAATTGCGCCATTGAGCGCCATTTTATTCGCTGAAATTATTGAGGCAGCGGGCGTGCCGAAAGGCGTCTTCAACCTGATTAACGGTACGGGGCCGGAAGTCGGCCAAAAAATGGCGGCGCACCCGGATATTGATATGATGAGTTTTACCGGCTCGACGCGTGCAGGGATAAACGTCGCCCAAACGGCTGCTGAAACCGTAAAAAGAGTGACGCAAGAACTGGGGGGCAAATCCCCCAATATCGTGTTGCCAGACGCCGATTTCGAAAAGGCGATCGGTAGCGGTGTGATTGCCGCCATGAACAACACCGGGCAATCCTGCGATGCACCGACCCGTATGTTAGTTCCCGCCGAGCGCCATCAAGAAGTGCTTGCCATGGCGAAAATCATTGCCGAAAAGATCATTGTCGGCGATCCCCGTGACGAGGCGACAACAATGGGCCCGTTAATTTCTGCTCAGCAGTTTGCCAAGGTCCAGCGGCTTATTCAATCGGGTATCGATGAAGGTGCTGTTTTAGTCACCGGTGGGTTGGGCAAGCCTGATGGCATAACTCATGGCTATTTCGTCAAACCGACTATTTTCGGCAATGTCAGCCAAGAAATGGCTATCGCGCGTGAAGAAATCTTCGGGCCAGTGTTGTCAATCATGCCTTATCGCGATGAAGACCAGGCGATTGATATCGCCAATGATACGTTGTATGGGCTCGCCGCATATATTTGGTCAGGCGATAACAGCCGGGCGCGCAATGTGGCCAAACGTATTCGCGCCGGCTCTATCTATTTAAACGGACCGGATTGGGATCTTTTCGCCCCCTTTGGCGGCTATAAGCAGTCTGGGAATGGTCGTGAGTATGCGGATTGGGGCATTCATGACTACACCGAAATCAAGGGGATTTGCGGCTGGGATTAAAACACCGGGCAACTGGCCGATCAGCTTACCTGCGCCGAAGGGTTTACCGACGGCGCGCTTGCCATCCGATAGGCCACTCCGCTGGCCGGTGCAACAATATCAACTTCACGTGGGTGACTTCGTCTGGCCATCATGCGGGCGGCATCGCATACCTACACAATATCGGCACAATCCGACACCGTAGCCATGATTGATTTGATAATCTCAGGTGGCGTGTTTCTTCCATTTACACAGCGTTCACAGCGGCAACCCGCCATGGGAAGAGAAAGGCTTCGGGCAGCGTTCGCCTGTGCGCTAACGCTGCGGGTGAATCGCAGTGATTATCAGTGATAAGATACGGCTTTCGCCCCAGGCGGCAACGGCTTGCCCATCGCGGCCAAAATGCGGTTTGGCCGTCATCATTTACGTTGCAAGCCTTACCAGCCCGTTCAGCCACGCCGTTGGCGTTTTTCCCTGCGGCTCGAATTGTTTTGGGTACAGATAACTTATTGATTAGAATCGGCTGATTGAGTGTCATGTTCATGCGTTGGTCCAAATGTATACCCGCAGTCCACATGCCTCTTCCAGTGCATCGCTGGGATAGCTATGGAATATAAATTTTTGGGTTCATTTGAGTTTCCAGGGGGGTTACAACGAGCCGCCCGAGTACACAAAAGACTTATAAAACGAGTAAAATCAATATGAAAGAGTCTATTGACAAGGACTTTACCGCCCACACGCCAATGATGCAGCAGTACCTGCGCCTGAAGGCGCAACACCCTGAAATTCTGCTGTTTTATCGCATGGGGGATTTCTACGAGCTGTTTTATGACGATGCCAAACGCGCGTCCCAACTGCTGGATATCTCGCTGACCAAACGCGGCGCCTCGGCAGGCGAGCCCATCCCGATGGCCGGTGTGCCACACCACGCGGTGGAAAACTACCTGGCCAAGCTGGTGCAGCTTGGGGAGTCGGTCGCGATCTGCGAACAGATTGGCGATCCGGCCACCAGCAAAGGGCCGGTAGAGCGCAAGGTGGTGCGTATCGTCACCCCTGGCACCGTCAGCGATGAAGCATTGCTGCAAGAACGTCAGGACAACCTACTGGCCGCCATTTGGCAAGACGCGCGCGGTTTTGGCTACGCCACGCTGGATATCAGCTCCGGCCGTTTCCGCGTCGCCGAACCCGGCGATCTGGAAACCATGGCGGCAGAGCTGCAACGCACCAACCCGGCCGAACTGTTGTACCCAGAAACCTTTGAGCAGATGGCGTTGATCGAGCAACGCCGCGGGCTGCGCCGCCGCCCACTGTGGGAATTTGAACTGGAAACCGCACGCCAGCAGTTGAACCTGCAGTTCGGCACGCGCGATCTCAGCGGCTTCGGCGTCGAACAGGCGCAACAGGCACTGCGCGCCGCCGGCTGCCTGCTGCAATACGCCAAGGACACCCAACGCACCTCCCTGCCCCATATACGCAGTATCACCATGGAGCGCCAGCAGGACGGCATAATCATGGATGCGGCCACGCGCCGTAACCTGGAGCTGACGCAGAGCCTGTCCGGCGGGGCGGATAATACCCTGTCCGCCATTCTCGATCGCTCGGTTACGCCGATGGGCAGCCGTATGCTCAAGCGCTGGCTGCATATGCCAACCCGTGATTTCAAGGTGCTAAATAACCGCCAGCAGGCCATTGGCGCCCTGCGTGATTTATACCTGGAGTTGCAGCCTCCGCTGCGCCAGGTGGGCGATCTGGAACGCATTCTGGCACGCCTGGCGCTGCGGACCGCACGCCCACGCGATCTGGCGCGCATGCGCCACGCATTTCAACAGCTGCCGGAAATTCGCGCACTGTTGCAGCCGATCGATACGCCGCACGTACAATGCCTGCTGCAGCAAATTGGCCAGTTCGATGAACTGCAGGCGTTGCTGGAACGGGCGATCGTTGAAGCGCCCCCGGTGTTGGTACGCGACGGCGGCGTGATCGCCACCGGCTATAACGCTGAACTGGACGAATGGCGAGCGCTGGCCGACGGGGCCAGCGATTATCTGGAGCGCCTGGAAATCCGCGAGCGCGAAAAACTGGGCCTGGATACGTTGAAAGTGGGCTTTAACGGCGTACACGGTTACTACATTCAGGTGAGCCGCGGGCAAAGCCACCTGGTGCCGATCCACTATGTGCGCCGCCAAACGCTGAAAAATGCAGAACGTTACATCATCCCCGAGCTGAAAGAGTACGAAGACAAAGTTCTGACCTCGAAGAGCAAGGCGCTGGCGATAGAAAAAGGCCTGTATGATGAGCTGTTCGATCTACTATTGCCGCATCTGGCCGAGCTGCAACAAAGTGCAGGCGCGCTGGCGGAGCTGGATGTGCTGGCAAACCTGGCGGAACGCGCAGAGACGCTGAACTACGCCTGCCCGACCATGAGTGATAAACCCGGCATCCGCATCAGCGAAGGCCGCCATCCGGTGGTGGAGCAGGTATTAAGCGATCCATTCATCGCCAACCCGGTTTCGCTGTCGCCGCAGCGCCGGATGTTGATCATCACCGGCCCCAATATGGGGGGTAAAAGCACCTATATGCGCCAAACGGCGCTGATTGTGCTAATGGCGCACATCGGCAGCTATGTACCGGCGGCAAAGGCGACCATCGGCCCGGTGGATCGTATTTTCACCCGCGTGGGAGCCGCCGATGATTTGGCCTCCGGCCGCTCCACCTTCATGGTGGAAATGACCGAAACCGCTAACATCCTGCACAATGCCACGGAACACAGCCTGGTGCTGATGGATGAAATTGGGCGCGGCACATCCACTTACGATGGCCTGTCGCTGGCCTGGGCCTGCGCAGAAAACCTGGCGAGCCGCATCAAGGCCATGACGCTGTTTGCGACTCACTATTTTGAGCTAACAACGCTGCCGGAAAAAATGGAAGGCGTGGTCAACGTGCACCTGGATGCCCTGGAGCACGGCGATAGCATTGCGTTCATGCATAGCGTACAAGACGGCGCGGCCAGCAAAAGCTACGGCCTGGCGGTTGCCGCCCTGGCCGGTGTGCCACGCGATGTTATCAAACGGGCGCGCCAAAAGCTGCGCGAGCTGGAAACGATCTCCAGCCACACCGCCGCCGGCACCGTCGAGGCCACCCAGATGACGTTATTGGCAGAAGAAACCTCGCCAGCGGTAGAAGCGCTGGAAGCGCTCGATCCCGATACGCTCTCCCCACGGCAGGCGTTGGAATGGATTTACCGGTTAAAAAACATGGTGTAACCAGCATTGCACAGATGCGATATAAAAAGGGTGGGCGCAAGCCCACCCTTTTTATATGCGTGGTAAAAATGTGCTATTCGCGGAACAGTGCTTCAATGCTCAGCCCCTGCATCTGCAAAATTTCACGCAGACGGCGCAAACCTTCAACCTGGATCTGGCGAACGCGTTCACGCGTCAGGCCAATCTCACGGCCCACATCTTCCAACGTGGCCGCTTCATAACCCAACAGCCCAAAACGGCGCGCCAGCACTTCACGTTGCTTCGCATTCAGTTCAAACAGCCACTTAACGATGCTTTGCTTCATATCATCGTCCTGCGTGGTGTCTTCGGGGCCGTTGTCTTTCTCATCGGCCAGAATGTCCAACAAGGCTTTCTCTGAATCACCGCCCAGCGGCGTATCAACGGAAGTAATACGCTCATTCAGGCGCAGCATACGGTTGACGTCGTCCACCGGCTTATCGAGTTGCTCGGCAATCTCTTCAGCGCTCGGTTCATGATCCAGTTTGTGGGAAAGCTCGCGCGCGGTGCGCAGATAAACGTTGAGTTCTTTAACGATGTGAATCGGCAGGCGGATGGTACGGGTTTGGTTCATGATCGCCCGTTCAATCGTCTGGCGGATCCACCAAGTGGCATAAGTAGAAAAACGAAAACCGCGCTCAGGATCGAACTTTTCCACCGCACGGATCAGGCCGAGGTTACCTTCTTCGATCAGATCCAGCAGTGCCAGGCCGCGGTTGCTGTAACGGCGGGCAATTTTCACCACCAGCCGCAGGTTGCTTTCAATCATTCGACGGCGAGATGGAATATCACCACGCAGTGCCCGCCGTGCAAAGTAGACTTCTTCCTCTGCCGTCAGCAGAGGTGAAAAACCAATTTCGCCAAGATAGAGCTGCGTCGCATCCAATACACGTTGGGTAACACTCTGCGACAACAGCTCTTCTTCTGCCAGATCATTGTCACTGGTTTCTTCTTCTACCAGTGCTTTCTCATCAAATGATTCAGCCTCAGTTCCGTTCTCGTCGAAATCCGTCTCGTCATGTAACTCGTTAACTTTCAGCGTGCTTTGGCTCATAAGCTGCTCCTACCCGTGATACCGCGAGCAGGATAGCGCTTATCCTGCCCAATCTATCGCTGCGGAAGATAACGCAGCGGGTTTACGGATTTCCCCTTGTAACGAATTTCAAAATGCAAACGTACTGTACTGGTTCCGGTGCTCCCCATGGTTGCTATTTTTTGACCCGCCTTCACTTCCTGTTGTTCCCGGACCAGCATCGTATCATTGTGAGCATAGGCGCTCAGGTAATCATCATTATGTTTGATGATAATAAGATTACCGTAACCCCGTAAGGCGTTGCCCGCATACACTACGCGCCCATCGGCGGTAGCAAAAATGGGTTGTCCACGGGAACCAGCGATATCAATACCCTTATTTCCACCGTCTGATGAAGAAAAGTTATCAATGATCTTACCGTCTGTCGGCCACCGCCAACTGCTGACTGGCGCGCTATTACTGACGGTACTGCTCACCGGAGGTGCAGCAGCTGGTGCGGTAACAGGGGCAGCGGCAGAACCTACTGCAGCAGCACCTGATGCAGGTAACATCTTCCCTACATTCTGTTTACCCGAGTTTCCAGAATACGCGTTAGTTGGTTGAGAATCAACCGTTGCAGTTTGTATCTGCGTTGAGGAAGGCGGCTTCGGCACGCCACCGCTCGTCGCATCGGTCGCCACCAGCATGCCGCCGTTATTTTGTGCAGACCCATTACCAAGTTGAATGGTTTGGCCTACGTTCAGGCTGTAAGGCTCGGGAATATTATTGCGCTGCGCCAGATCGCGGTAGTCATTCCCGGTGATCCAGGCGATATAAAACAGCGTGTCACCGCGTTTGACCGTATAGGTGCTGCCGCTGTAACTGCCTTTCGGAATGGACTCATAGCTGCGGTTGTAGACAATTCGGTCGCCCTGCGCGCTGGCATTACCCACCGCCGGCGCCGTTGCTGCACCAGCAATACCGCCGTCATTGACGCTACTAATGGGGGCCGAGGTCGACTCGCCATTGGAACATCCTGCCAACCACACACTTATCATTGTACACACCGCAACGCGGCGTAAAGTAATCATTGGGCTTCCCGTGCTCATGCTTCCCCCATGACAGCAATATATCCAAAATCCCCTTGCACCGCAGTTGGGTATCGTACGTACCACGAAGGCTGCGATGAAAGGCTCCCCCAAGCTAAGCACACACCAACGGCCCGTGCCGGGAAATCAAAAAACAGCAGGCCGATGCTAACCACATCAACACCGCTCCACAATAAGACAACGGCTAACATACTGCCATTGTAGTGAAAATCAGTCGCATTGAAACGCGAAAAGCGTTTCCGCCAGCGGCTAAAGTGCAACAGAGTTAAAACCGGGTGGTTTATTCAGGCGGCCATCAGGCCAGTTCGCCCTTCACCAAGGGGACAAAACGCACGGCCTCAACCGCATCAATACTGAATTCATTACCATAGCGCTGAATGCGCTTTAACGTCTGGGCCTGTTCACCCACCGGCAGCACCAAAATGCCGCCATCATCCAGTTGCTCCATCAACGCCGCGGGGATTTCCGGCGGGGCGGCGGTAACAATGATTGCATCAAACGGCCCGCGCGACGCCCAGCCCTGCCAGCCGTCACCGTGGCGGGTGGAGACATTGTGCAAATCAAGCTGCTTCAGGCGGCGTTTCGCCTGCCATTGCAGCCCTTTGATACGCTCTACCGAGCAAACATGTTGCACCAGGTTCGCCAGAATGGCGGTCTGATAACCGGAGCCAGTGCCGATCTCTAATACCCGTGAGGTTGGAGTCAGGCACAGCAGTTCGGTCATCCGCGCCACCATATAAGGCTGGGAAATCGTTTGGCCGGAGCCAATCGGCAACGCGGTATTTTCATAGGCTTTGTGCTCCAGCGCTTCATCAACAAAACGCTCGCGCGGCACGGCTTCGATCGCTTTGAGCAAGCGTTCATCCCGGATGCCCTGCTGCCGCAACTGGGCCAATAATGTTTGCATACGTTTGTTCACCATTCCCCGCTAACCTCTGCCTTGGTCAACCACGTTTTTACCACATCCCGCGCCGCATAAGCGGTTAAATCCACCTGCAGCGGCGTCACCGCTACATAGCCTTGCTCCACCGCGGCAAAGTCTGTATCCGGCCCAGCATCAAATTTATCACCCGGCGGCCCAATCCAGTAGAGATTCTGCCCGCGCGGATCCTGCTGGCAAAAGACTTTTTCGGCCGGATGGCGGCTGCCGCAGCGCGTCACGCGGATGCCTTTGATTTCAGCCAACGGCAAATCCGGCACGTTAACGTTGAGAATTTTCCCGGTGCGCAGCGGCTCGCGCTGCAAAGCGCGCAGCAGGCGGCAGGTGACCGCCGCCGCAGTGTCATAATGCCGCTGGCCATTCAACGAGACGGCCAGCGCGGGGAACCCCAGGTGGCGCCCTTCCATCGCCGCTGCTACGGTGCCGGAATAGATCACATCATCGCCCAGATTCGGGCCGGCATTGATACCTGAAATCACAATATCCGGCCGCGGCCGCATCAGCGCATTAACGCCAAGATAGACACAGTCGGTTGGCGTGCCCTGCTGCACGGCGATATCGCCGTTCGGCAACGTCAACGTGCGCAACGGCGCTTCCAGCGTCAACGCATTGGAAGAGGCGCTACGGTTGCGATCCGGCGCCACCACCTGCACCTCGGCAAAGCGGCGCAACGCCTCGGCAAGCACCTGGATACCCGGAGCGGAAACGCCGTCATCGTTACTCAGTAATATCCGCATCGCCGTTATCCTGCAGCATAATTTCGCGAACTACGCTGGTGGCAAAACTCCCCGCAGGCAACCAGAAGCGCAGCTCAACGGTAACGTCGTCCCACCAGCTCCACCGCATATTTTGCGGCTGTAACAGCAGCGCCCGGCGCGCCGGCTCAACCCGTTCACGCTTTAGAAGCGTAAGCAATTCTGGCTGTTCCGCCAAGCACCGCTGCTCAAACTGCAACGCGGCATCGGCCGTGCCGGGTTCGCCATCGCCCGGCAGCGGCGCCGTCACCCGCAACTCCCCGGCATCAACCCGCTGCTGCAGGCTGGGCAGTTCATCCGTCTGCGCCACAAACCAACTGCCCCGGCCGGTCAGTTGCAAAGCATCACCTGCCAGCACGGTGGCCTGCAGGCCATCGGCCAGACGTGCGCTCGCCACTTGATTAAACAGCGCGCTGCGGCTGGCGGAGAGGTAAAAGCTGCGCTTGTTGCGCTCCCTGACGCGAATTTCGTCATTGGCCCAGCGCTTCGCCATCACCAGATTATTGCCGCCATGCCCGAAGCGCTGGCTGCCAAAATAATTCGGCACGCCCTGGGCGGCGATGGCCCCCAGCCGTTGTTCAACCTCCTGGCGATCGCTGATTTGGCGTAGTACCAGGGTAAACGCGTTGCCTTTCAGCGTGCCAATGCGCAGCTTGCGCCGGTGGCGTGCCGCGCGCAGCACTTCGCAGCCCGCCAAAGCAAACTGGCTGAGATCGGGATCGGTTTTGCCCGGCAGATGCAGGCAGAACCACTGTTCTGTGACGGCATTGCGATCCTTCAGGCCGGCATAGCTGACGGAGCGGGCATGAATACCGGCGAAGCGCGCCAGATTCTCGGCCACAAATTGCGTATTGCAGCCATTTTTACGGATGTTGACCAGCAGGTGCTCACCTTCGCCATCCGGCTCAAAGCCCAGGTCTTCCACCACCACGAAATCTTCAGGGTTGGCTTTCAACACACCGCTGCCGCGCGGTTTACCGTGCAGCCAGCTCAGATTCACCATGTCCATTCGCTTACTCCTTGATCAACAAGGCGACCGCCTCACAGGCAATGCCTTCGCCGCGCCCGGTAAAACCGAGCTTCTCGGTGGTGGTCGCCTTCACGTTGACGTCGTCGAGATGGCAGCCCAGATCTTCGCTCAGGAAAACCCGCATCTGCGGAATATGCGGCGCCATCTTCGGCGCCTGGGCAATAATGGTGATATCCAGGTTGCCCAGCCGGTAGCCTTTGGCCTGAATACGTTTCCACGCTTCACGCAACAGTGCGCGGCTGTCTGCGCCTTTAAACGCAGGATCGGTATCCGGGAACAGCTTGCCGATATCCCCTAACGCCGCCGCACCCAGCAACGCATCGGTGGCCGCATGCAACGCAACGTCGCCGTCGGAGTGCGCCAGCAGGCCGTGTTCATAAGGGATGCGCACACCGCCGATCACCAACGGGCCTTCGCCGCCAAATTTATGCACATCAAAACCGTGACCAATACGCATTATTTGTTCTCCTCAGAACCCATTCCAATAGGCGTATGCGCCGGCAAACCGTGGCAGCGCCCACGCGCAAGCGCCGCTACCGGCGCAGCCCGCAACGCTGGTGCCTATTCAAATAGGTTCTTACCTGTTTAATTGAGT
Source organism: Gibbsiella greigii (assembly GCF_039540155.1). Lineage (NCBI taxonomy): Bacteria > Pseudomonadati > Pseudomonadota > Gammaproteobacteria > Enterobacterales > Yersiniaceae > Gibbsiella > Gibbsiella greigii. Next base: position 285,868 of record NZ_BAABEM010000007.1, on the reverse strand, counting down.
TAGATAAAACGCCGCCAGCGCCAAGTCCTCTGGCCGCGTTACTTTAATATTATCTGAACGCCCCGAGATCAACAGCGGATGATAACCGCAATGCTCCAATGCCGAGGCTTCATCGGTCACCGCCGCCCCCTCATCCAGCGCACGCTGCAGGCACAGTTTCAGCAATTCCAGCGGGAACAGCTGCGGCGTGAGGGCATGCCACAAATCCTGGCGTTCAACGGTGTGGGAAATCGCACATTGCCCGGTTTCCGCACGCTTCATGGTATCGCGTACCGGTGCTGCCAGAATACCGCCAACCTTGCTGTGTTCGGTGATCGCCAACAGGCGATCGAGATCGTCGCGGTGCAGGCACGGGCGCGCAGCGTCATGCACCAGCACCCACTCGGCACCGCCGGCCAGACGCAGGCCGGCCATGACAGAGTCGGCACGCTGCTCGCCGCCGGTGACCACACGCACACGCGGATCCTGCGCGATCGGCAACTGTTGGAACTGCCGATCGGCCGGGCTGATAGCGACAATCACCTGTGGGATGCGCGGATGACGCAACAGCGCGTGGATCGCATGTTCCAGAATGGTTTTATCGCCAATGGTAAGGTATTGCTTCGGGCAATGCGCCTGCATGCGGCTGCCGATGCCCGCCGCAGGCAGCACGGCAATCACCTGTGGAAAGGCATTTGCGGAGTGATTCATGCGTTATTTTACGTTGTTTTGTGAAGAGGACGTGGCCGTACGCCTGGATTGGTCGGGCACCAAACGGTAGAAAGTTTCATTGGGCTTAATCATGCCCAGTTCATTGCGCGCACGCTCTTCTATCGCCTCTTGACCCCCGTTGAGATCGTCGATTTCAGCGAATAACTGATCGTTACGTGCTTTCAACTTCGCGTTATTGCCCTGTTGGACAGCAACATCGTCATTGACGCGCACATAATCGTGAATACCATTTTTACCCAGCCACAGCGAATACTGTAACCAGCCGAGCAATGCCAACAATAGTAGCGTAAGTTTTCCCATCCCCGCCCCCTGAAAAACCGCACAATCATCCCACAACTTTTGGTTGGACTCCACACCGAGCACGGCATTTCAGCGCCAGATTCAGAATACGGATAACAATTTCCCGTGTTTATCCGCTAAATCCGTCGCGAAAGCGACAAAAAAAGTGACTTTTGCCATGTCGATGGCACACGGTTGCATTCCCTGGCATTACCCCTTACTTTTATGCAGTCAAAATGCATAAATAATTTTTATGACCGTTAATTAATCACAGGGAAACATAATGCTAAAACGTCTGGTTATTATTGGCGCCTGCCTGGCCGCCACGTTATCCGCCGCCGCCTTTGCGGCTGAAGCCACCTATACCGTCGGCGCCGGCGGCACTTACCGCCCGTTCGAATACGAAAACAGCAACAAACAGCTGGAAGGTTTTGATATTGATATCATCAAGGCTATCGCCAAGGCCGAAGGCTTTCAGGTTAAGCTGGTGAATACGCCGTGGGAGGGCATTTTCGCCACGCTGAACTCCGGCGATCGCGATATTATCATCTCGGGGATTACCATCACCGATAAACGCAAGCAGATGGTGGATTTTTCCGCCCCGTACTTCCCGGCGGAACAGGCGATCGTGGTGCCGCATGACTCCAGCGTCGATTCCATCGCCGCGCTGAAAACGCTGAAGGTTGGCGTGGTTAACTCCAGCACCGGTGATATCGTGGTGTCCGACGTGTTGGGCAAAAACAACACCGCGATCAAACGCTTCGATAACACGCCGCTGATGCTACAGGAGCTGTATGAAGACGGCATCAGCGCCGCCGTAGGCGATGTGGGCGTCGCCAAGTTCTATATCAAAACCCACCCGGAAAAACAGTTCAAACTGGTGTCCGACGCCAAATTTGAACGCCAGTATTTCGGCATTGCCGTCGCGAAAGGCAACGAAGAACTGCGCGATAAGATTAACGCCGGCCTGAAAAAAATCCTTGCCGATGGCACCTATGCCAAAATTTACCAAACCTGGTTCGACAGCAACGTCCCGACGCTGCCGGCTGAATAATCCCAGCGCCTTCCGCCCGCTATGGGAAGGGGCTGTATCTTGTTGTGGGCAATCGGGCCTGCCTGATTGCCGCTTTTTATCTGTAAGGAACTGAACTTGTCTGCTTTCCGCTGGGAAATCATCCAGGAATATGCGCCGCTGTTTGCCCAAGGCGCCTGGATGACCATCAAATGCACCATTATCTGCGTGCTGCTGGGCACCACCTGGGGCCTGCTCCTCGGTTTGGGCCGCCTGGCGCAGGCACCGCACGGCATCTGGAAACCCATCCTGCGCTACGGCGTGCAATGGCCGGTGCGCATCTATATCAGCGCCTTTCGCGGCACGCCACTGTTCGTCCAGATCATGGTGGTGCACTTTGCGTTGGTGCCGCTGTTTATCAACCCGCGTGACGGTATTTTGGTCACCAGCGGCCTGATGAGCAGCGACTTCGCCCGCATGTTGCGCTCCGACTACGGCGCCTTCCTGTCCTGCGTGGTGGCGATTACGCTCAATGCCGGCGCTTACGTTTCGGAAATTTTCCGCGCCGGTATTCAGTCGCTGGATCGTGGGCAGATGGAAGCATCACGCTCACTGGGAATGGGCTATGGCAAAACCCTGCGCCGGGTGATCCTGCCGCAGGCGTTCCGCCGCATGTTGCCGCCACTGGGCAACAACGCCATTGCCATCGTCAAGGATTCATCTTTGGCCTCCGCCATCGGGCTGGCCGATTTGGCCTATGCCGCCCGTACCGTCTCTGGCGCTTACGCTACCTACTGGGAACCCTACCTGACCATTTCACTGGTTTATTGGGTCATCACCTTCCTGCTTTCGCTGCTGGTGCAACATATGGAAAAGAGGTTCGGCAAAAGTGATTCACGTACATAATCTGCAAAAACAATTTGGTGAGAGCCACGTATTGCGCGGCATCTCCTGTGACATCGCGCCGAATGAAGTGGTGTGCATTATCGGGCCATCCGGCTCAGGGAAAAGCACCTTCCTGCGTTGCATCAACGCGCTGGAAACGCTCTCCGGCGGCGAAATAGACGTTAACGGCTTCGCCATTCACGATCAGCGTACCGATCTCAACAAAATGCGTGAGAGCGTCGGCATGGTGTTCCAGCGGTTCAACCTGTTCCCGCACATGACGGTATTGGAAAACATCATCATGGCGCCGATGGATGTGAAAAAGCTGTCGCGCGCCGAGGCCACGCTGCGCGCGGAAAAGCTGCTGCGCAAAGTCGGGCTGCTGGATAAAACCGATGCCTACCCAAACAGCCTGTCCGGCGGGCAGCAGCAGCGCGTCGCCATTGCCCGCGCGCTGGCAATGGAACCGAAAATCATGCTGTTTGATGAGCCCACCTCGGCGCTGGATCCCGAACTGGTGGGGGAAGTGCTGGCGGTGATGAAAGCGCTGGCGCATGAGGGCATGACGATGGTGGTCGTCACGCATGAAATGGGGTTTGCCCGCGAAGTGGCCGATCGGGTGATGTTTATCGATCAGGGCATTATTCAGGAAGAAGGCGCGCCGCAGCAGATCTTTACCAACCCGACCAATCCGCGTACGCAGGCATTTCTAAGCAAAGTTTTGTAACTTTCAGCACGGCTTTGCAATCCTGCCGGGCGCCTGCGATTGGCGCCTGGCAGTTCACCACCCGCTCAGGCTGCTGAACACCAGCCAGAATAAACACATTACCGCCACACCGGTCAGCAATAGCGTCAACAGTTGGCGCTCACGCAATATCATGCTGAACGTGATGCCGATCAACACGGAAAGAGGCATCAACGCCAGGAAGAAGGGCCAGGTATAGAGCAGGAAAAACAGCGTGTTGGGGCCATATACCAAAAACGGCACGGCAAAGGCCAGCCAATAAAAAACAAAGCCGCTAACGCCGCCCAGGAAAGAGGATGAGGGCTCTTCTTTTTCCTGTTTTGCGCCTGCCAAGATGGGGGTAACGTTCTGCATAGTGATTCCTGATTACTCGCCTTCTGTCAGCACGCTCTGCGGCGGCTTGAATGCGAAAAACAGAGGGCGCCGAAAACACCCTCTGCTTTGCTTAACTTCAGGATTTGATAATAACTTTACTACGCAGCACGTCTAACAATTGCACAACCAAATTTGTTACCAATTGTTCGCCATCCAGGTGAATATCCGGGGCCTTCGGCGCCTCATAAACGGAATCGATGCCGGTGAAGTTACGCAGTTCGCCGGCGCGGGCTTTTTTGTATAAGCCTTTGGGATCGCGCGCCTCGCAAATCGCCAGCGGCGTATCGACAAACACTTCGATAAACCGGCCGTCGTCCAACATTTCACGTACCATCTGCCGCTCTGCGCGATGCGGCGAGATGAACGCCGTCAGCACCACCAACCCGGCGTCGACCATCAAGCGGGCCACTTCCCCCACCCGGCGGATGTTCTCGCGCCGGTCATCGTCAGAGAACCCCAGATCGCGGCACAAACCGTGGCGCACATTGTCGCCGTCCAGCAAATAGGTACTGACGTCGTTGGCGTGCAGCGCCTGTTCCAACGCGCCGGCAACGGTGGATTTCCCCGAGCCGGAAAGCCCGGTAAACCACAGCACCACGCCCTGATGGCCGCTACGCGCTTCGCGATCGGCACGCGTCACCGCGTGCGGGTGCCAGACCACGTTTTCATCATCCGGCCCGGTCAGCCGGTGTTGTGCATCGGCCACCTTATTTTCCCCCAAGCAAATCACGCAGATCGCGCGTACCCCAGTACGGGAAATGTTTGCGGATCAAGGCATTAAGCTCCAGCTCAAACGCGCTGAATTCGCCGGCCGCGGCGGGAGTATCCTGCAGCGTTTCGCGGATCAACCCGGCGCCCACGGTCACGTTGGTCAGGCGATCAATAAAGATCAGGCCGCCGGTGTCGTGGTTGCGCTGATAGCTATCAAGCACCAACGGCTCGTCAAACGTCAGTTCCACCAGCCCAATACCATTCAACGGCAACGTGTCCACCTCGTGCTGGGTCAGAGAGTTAATCTCAACCTGATGGCGGATGCCCACCACCCGTGCGCGGGTTTTCTTGCCGGCCACTTTGATATCGTAGCTTTGCCCCGGCAGCAGGGTTTGCTCCGCCATCCACACTACGTCCACCAACGCGCTTTGCGCAGGTTGCAGCGTTTCATCGGCGGCGACCAGTAAATCGCCACGGCTGATATCGACTTCGTCCTTCAGCACCAGGGTGATCGCTTCACCGGGCACTGCTTCCTGCAGATCGCCATCAAAGGTGACGATGCGCGCGACGGCCGATTCCACGCCGGAAGGCAACACCTTCACCCGCTGGCCGACGCGCACCACACCGGCGGACAGCGTGCCGGCATAGCCGCGGAAATCCAGGTTCGGGCGGTTAACGTACTGTACCGGGAAGCGCAGCGGCTGCTGTTCACGCTCGCTGATGACATCCACGGTTTCCAGCACTTCCAGCAGCGTTGGGCCGTTGTACCACGGCATTTTTGCGCTTTGCGCCGCCACATTATCGCCATCCAACGCCGACAGGGGCACAAACTTGATGTCCAGATCGTTGGGCAGTTGCTGCGCAAAGGCCAGATAATCCTCGCGGTACTGTTCAAAAACCGCTTCGCTGTAATCCACCAGGTCCATCTTGTTCACGGCCACCACCAAATGGCGGATGCCAAGCAGCGTGGCGATAAAGCTGTGGCGCCGGGTTTGATCCAACACCCCCTTGCGCGCATCGATCAGCAGGATCGCCAGATCGCAGGTGGAAGCACCGGTGGCCATGTTGCGGGTGTACTGCTCATGCCCCGGGGTATCGGCAATGATAAATTTGCGCTTTTCGGTTGAGAAATAGCGGTACGCCACGTCAATGGTGATGCCCTGCTCGCGTTCGGCCTGCAGGCCGTCCACCAGCAGCGCCAGATCGAGTTTTTCGCCCTGCGTGCCCAGGCGCTTGCTGTCGGTATGCAGCGTGGAGAGCTGATCTTCATAGATCTGGCGGGTATCGTGCAACAAGCGGCCGATCAGGGTGCTCTTGCCGTCATCGACGCTGCCGCAGGTCAGAAAGCGCAGCAGGCTTTTGTGTTGCTGGGCGTGCAGGTAGGCTTCTACGCCACCCTGCTCGGCAATTTGTTGTGCAATAACGTTGTTCATCCGGCGGCTCCTTAAAAATACCCTTGACGCTTTTTCAGCTCCATGGAGCCGGACTGATCGCGGTCGATCATTCTGCCCTGGCGTTCGCTGGTGGTGGAGATCAGCATCTCTTCGATGATCTCCGGCAAGGTTTTCGCCGTGGATTCCACCGCGCCGGTCAACGGCCAGCAGCCGAGGGTGCGGAAACGCACCATGCGTTGTTGGATCACCTCACCGGGCTGCAGATCAATACGATCGTCGTCCACCATCATCAGCATACCGTCGCGCTCCAGCACCGGGCGCGGCTTGGCCAGATACAGCGGCACGATATCGATCTTTTCCAGGAAGATGTACTGCCAGATGTCCAGCTCGGTCCAGTTCGAGAGCGGGAACACGCGTATGCTTTCGCCCTTGTTGATTTGGCCGTTGTAGTTGTGCCACAGCTCCGGGCGTTGGTTTTTCGGATCCCAACGGTGGAAGCGATCGCGGAAGGAATAGATGCGTTCTTTGGCGCGCGATTTCTCTTCATCACGCCGCGCGCCGCCGAAGGCGGCATCAAAACCGTACTTGTTCAGCGCCTGTTTCAGGCCTTCGGTTTTCATGATGTCAGTGTGCTTGGCGCTGCCGTGCACAAAGGGGTTGATCCCCATAGCGACCCCTTCGGGGTTTTTATGCACCAGCAGTTCGAAGCCGTACTCTTTGGCCGTGCGATCGCGGAATTGGTACATTTCACGGAATTTCCAGCCGGTATCCACATGCAATAGCGGGAACGGCAAGGTGCCCGGGTAAAAGGCTTTACGCGCCAAATGCAGCATGACGGAGGAGTCTTTACCAATCGAGTAAAGCATCACCGGGTTAGCAAACTCAGCGGCGACTTCACGGATAATATGGATACTCTCCGCCTCCAATTGCCGCAAGTGAGTGAGTCGTTTTTCGTCCATATACAGATCCTTACGCCAAATTTACGACGGCCGGGCGCACCTGCCCCGCCGCCTGCGATTGCTGCCCAAACCAGGCAATTTGATGATGAAGCGCTACAACCTCGCCGATCACCAGCAAGGCCGGGAGCGGCGCCTGTTGCGCTAATTGTTCAAGCTGCTGCAGCGTGCCGATTTGCACCTGTTGATCGGGGCGGGTACCACGGCTGATCACCGCCACCGGCGTCTCCGCCGCGCGGCCATGGGCTATCAGCCGCTGGCTGATCTCCGCCGCCGTCATGGTGCCCATATAAATAGCCAGCGTCTGCCGGGCGCGCGCTAAATCCGCCCAGTCCAACCCTTCGCCGTCGGAACGGCTGTGGCCGGTGATAAAAGTCACGCTCTGGGCATGATCGCGGTGCGTCAACGGGATGCCGGCATAAGCCGTCGCCCCTGCCGCGGCCGTCACGCCCGGCACCACCTGAAACGGGATCCCCGCGGCGGCGGCCACCTGCAGCTCTTCGCCGCCGCGGCCAAAGATGAACGGATCGCCCCCCTTCAGGCGCACCACGCGTTTCCCCTGCTGCGCCAGTTCCACCAGCAGGCGGTTGGTTTCCTCCTGGATCACCGAATGCGCGCCCGCGCGTTTACCCACGCAGATCCGTTCCGCATCGCGGCGCACCAGTTCCAGCACGTCTTCGCTCACCAAGTGATCGTAAAGCACCACGTCGGCCTGCTGTATCACCTGCAGGCCGCGCAACGTCAGCAACCCAACATCGCCCGGCCCGGCGCCCACCAGCGCAATTTCGCCCTGCGTGCGTTCATCACCGGCGGCAAAGGCGGCTAAATCCTGTTCCACATCCTGTGCAGCCTGTTCGGCCTGGCCATTAGCCACCAACGTAGTAAAACGCCCACTAAAGGTTCTTTCCCAAAAGCGGCGACGTTGATCAACGCTGGGCAATGCTTGCTTCACGCGCTGGCGAAAACCGCCGGCCAGTTCAGCCATGGCGCCCAGGCTGGCCGGCAACAGCGCTTCCAGTTTTTCACGCAGCATACGCGCCAACACCGGTGCCTGGCCGCTGGAAGAGATGGCCACCATCAGTGGCGCGCGCTCGACTATCGAAGGAAAAATAAATGAACAGCTCGGCTGATCGTCAACCACATTAGCCAGCACGCGGCGTTTATCAGCTGCGGCGAATACCGCGGCGTTTAATGCCGGATCATTGGTGGCGGCAATCACCAGAAAAACGTCATCCAGCTGTTCCGGGGAAAAAGCCTGCCCCAGCCAGTGAATGTTCCCCTGCTGGCGAAGATGCTCCAACTCGGTTGAAAGCGACTGCGCAACTATCCGTATTTCAGCCCCAGCGCGCTGAAGAAAGGAGACTTTGCGCGCAGCCACTTCACCGCCGCCAACGACCAGTACCGGACGTTGTTTCAGATCGGCAAAAATAGGTAGATAGTCCACAACAGCCTTTGTCATATAACAGAAAGATAGTGTGACTATACGGGCTGTTATTTAGCCCCTGAAATGACGAAAAGGAATGACTAGTTCCTTTATGGAATAAAGAACACAACACGAAACCAAGCCGGACGACAAGCCAGCGCATGGCTATTTGCCCCTCAAGGGGTTATCCATAGGTAAATCAGGGGGAAAGCACACCGCCAAGCACAAAAGTGGTAAATAAAATTTTGCACATTCGGGCAAAAATTAAGAGCAAGTGAAATTGTGTAATCAGGGGAGCGGCATCATACTGAACACCACAAAAAATAACTGCAGTGCCGATATCAGAGAAGGATTTTCCGATATGTTTTCCCGTTTTTACCTGAAGGCCGGTCTGCTCGCGGCAGCCTTTGGTGCCGTTTTGAACGTTTCCGCTACCACAGCGCATGCGGCAAAAGAAATGCCGTTGGGCCAATTTGCCGCCAGGCAGATCCGCCACATCGCGACCTATTTCCCCGGCAGAATGGCCGGCAGCCCGGCGGAATTGCTTACCGCAGACTACCTGAAGCAGCAGTTCATCAACATGGGTTACCAAAGCGACGTTCGCAGTTTCAACACCCGCTATCTCTATACCAGTAAAGACGGCAAACAAAACTGGAACAACGTCACCGCCAGCTCGGTGATTGCCGCCAAGCCCGGCGAGACGCCAAAACAAATCCTGATCGTCGCCCACTTTGACACCTATCTGCCGCAGAGCGATGCCGATCTGGATCACAACCTCGGCGGCCTGACGTTACAGGGCGTGGACGATAACGCCTCTGGCGTCGGCGTGATGCTTGAGCTGGCGGAACGGATGAAAGACATCCCCACCCACTACGGCCTGCGCTTTATCGCGACCAGCGCAGAAGAGATTGGCGCGCTCGGCGCGCAAAATTACCTGCAGCGCATGAGCGAGGACGAGAAGGCGAATACCGTGTTGGTGATCAATCTCGATAGCCTGATCGCCGGCGATCGCCTCTACCTCTCCGCCGGGCGTAATACGCCTGCGGATGTGGCCAAAGCCACACGCGATCGTGCGTTGAGTATTGCCCGCCGCTATGGGATCGCCGCCGCCATTCCCCCGGGCAATAAAAAAACCGGCAGGGAAAGCGCGGATGATGATGCCTTTGATCAGGCAAAATTCCCCACGTTGACGATGGAAGCGGCCAACTGGCGGTTGGGGAATAAAGATGAGGATTTGCAGCGTGCAATCAGCCCGCACTTCCCGCAGGGGCTGACGCGGCACCGGCCGCAGTATGACAACCTGCAATATCTGGAACGCTATATGCCAGGGCGCATTGATAAACGCAGCCGTGAAAGCGTGCAGATTCTGCTGCCGTTGATCAAAGAGCTGGCGCAGGCACACCCGGCAAAATCAGCTAAGGGCTAGGCGAGGTAATGGCACGGTTAACGGGCCCTGCTACGGTTAGCCTTCGTGCAACCCGCATTCACGCTTAAGGCCGAAGAAGCGGGTTTCCTCTTCACTCATGCCCGGTTCCCATTTACGGGTCGTATGAGTGTCGCCAACCGACAAGTAGCCTTGCTCCCACAGCGGGTGATAGCCAAGCCCGTGTTCGGTCAGGTACTGATAGATTTTACGGTTGTCCCACTCAATAATCGGCAGAAGTTTGAAAACCCCGCGCTGCACCGCCAGCACCGGCAAGTTGGCGCGGCTGCCGGACTGTTCGCGCCGCAGGCCGGCAAACCAGGTTTGGGCGCCGAGCGTTTGCAAAGCGCGGTTCATCGGCTCAACCTTGTTGATCAGGTTATATTTCTCAATGCCTTCCACCCCTTGTTCCCAAAGCTTGCCGTAGCGCGCTTCTTGCCAGGCCGGTGACAGCTCGGCGCGGAACACTTTCAGGTTCAGCTGCAGTTGGTCCACCAGTTGATCGATAAACTGGTAGGTTTCCGGGAACAGATAGCCGGTATCGGTGAGGATCACCGGGATATCCGGTTTGATACGCGTCACCAGGTGCAGGCACACGGCAGCCTGGATACCAAAACTGGATGACAGCACAAACTCGCCGGGCAGATGTTCCAGCGCCCATGCCACGCGCTGTTCCGCCGACAGGGTTTCCAACTGCGCATTAACGGCCGCCAGTGCCTGTTCTTGCTCGGGCTTGGGCAACGCGCTCAGCGCCGCCAGATCGAATTCAGCCATATGTCCGGCCTCCAGATGCTTGATGATGGCCCCTCACCCTAACCCTCTCCCAAGGGAGAGGGGATATGGGGGGTACCTTACCTACCGGGGAACGCCCCTCACCCTAACCCTCTCCCAAGGGAGAGGGGATATGGGGGGTACCTTACCTACCGGGGAACGCCCCTTACCCTAACCCTCTCCCACAGGTAGAGGGGATATGGGGGTACCTTACCTACCGGGGAACGCCCCTCACCCTACCCCTCTCCCATAGGGAGAGGGGATATGGGGATACCTTAATCTACCGGGGAACGCCCCCTCACACTAGCCCTCCCCCACAGGGAGAGGGGATCGTTCGTGCTAATGCTGCCGGCCCTGCGTCTTCTTTCACAAAACCTATTCCGGGCACCGGTTACTCCCTCTCCCAATGGGAGAGGGGATCGTTCGTGCTAATACTGCCGGCCCTGTGTCTTCTTTCACAAAGCCTATTCCGGGCGCCGGTTACTCCCTCTCCCTGTGGGAGAGGGGCGGGGTGAGGGCAAGCGGGCACCGGTAATCAATCCCAGAAATCACGTGCGGAATCCACCACCGGCTTGATAATGCCGGAACGCACGGTGAAATCGCCGAACCCTTCACCCGCCTGGCGCTCTTTCGCCCAGCGGCCGACCAGGTGATCGATCTCTTTCAGGATTTCTTCTTCGTTAATATTTTCACGGTACATCCGCGGGATCCGCGTGCCCTCACGGTTGCCGCCCAAATGCAAGTTATAGCGGCCAATGGCTTTGCCCACCAGACCAATTTCGGCCAACAGCGCGCGGCCACAGCCGTTCGGGCAGCCGGTGACGCGCAGCACGATATACTCGTCACCCACGCCGTGCTGATGCATAATCGCTTCCACTTTGGAGACAAACTCCGGCAGAAAACGTTCGGCTTCCGCCATCGCCAGCGGGCAGGTCGGGTATGATACGCAGGCCATCGAGTTTTTGCGCTGTTCCGTCACGTCGTCGTCAATCAGGCCATACTTGCGCGCCAGCGCTTCGATCTTGGCCTTTTGCCGCGTTGGCACGCCGGCCACGATCAGGTTTTGGTTGGCCGTCAGGCGGAAGTCCCCTTTATGGATCTTGGCGATTTCAGCCACACCGGTTTTCAATGGCCGGCCTGGATAATCCAACAAACGCCCGTTTTCAATAAACAGCGTCAGATGCCAGTGGTTATCCACGCCCTTCACCCAGCCGATACGATCGCCGCGATCGGTAAACTCATACGGGCGAATCGGTTCAAACTTAATGCCGGCGCGCTTTTCCACTTCCTCGCGGAACACGTCGATACCCACGCGTTCCAGGGTATATTTGGTTTTGGCGTTTTTACGATCGGTACGGTTGCCCCAGTCGCGCTGGGTGGTCACCACCGCTTCCGCCACCGCCATGATATGTTCCAGCGGAATATAGCCAAACTCACTGGCCTTGCGCGGATAGGTCTTCTTGTCGCCATGGGCGATGGATAAACCGCCGCCAACCAGCAGGTTAAAACCGACCAGCTTGCCGTTGTCGGCAATGGCGACAAAGTTCATGTCATTGGCGTGCAGATCAACATCATTCAGCGGCGGGATCACTACCGTGGTCTTGAACTTGCGCGGCAGGTAATTCGGCCCCAGGATCGGCTCTTCATCGGTGGTAGCCACTTTTTCCTGATCCAGCCAGATCTCCGCATAGGCGCGGGTGCGCGGCAGCAAGTGCTCGGAAATCTTCTTCGCCCATTTATAGGCTTCCTGATGCAGCTCGGACTCCACCGGGTTAGAGGTACAAAGCACGTTACGGTTCACATCGTTGGCGGTCGCCAGTGAATCCAGTCCCAGTTGGTTCAGTAACTGGTGTGCTGATTTCAGATCGCGCTTCAGGATGCCGTGGAACTGAAAGGTCTGGCGGTTGGTCAGGCGGATACTGCCATACAGCGTATTTTCCTGTGCGAATTTATCGATGCCCAACCACTGCTGCGGCGTCATTACACCGCCTGGCAGGCGGCAGCGCAGCATCATCGCATGGCGCGGCTCCAGCTTCTGTTCGGCGCGCTCAGCGCGAATATCACGGTCATCTTGCTGGTACATACCGTGAAAACGGATCAACAGGAAGTTATCACCGTTGAAGCCGCCGGTCAGCCCGTCGTTTAAATCTTCGGCGATGGTGCCGCGCAGGAAGTTACTTTCGCGCTTCATGCGTTCGGCATCAGCCAGTTTGCCTTCTACCACCAGAGGCCCGGTGTGTTTATCACTCATCAGTAAACATCTCGCTGATAACGGCGCTCAAGGCGCAGCTCACTTAAAAATTCATCTGCCTGCTCGGTATCCATGCCACCGTGCTCGGCCACCAGTTCCAGTAATGTGTTCTCAACGTCTTTCGCCATGCGATTGGCATCGCCGCAGACGTAAATGTGTGCGCCTTCCTGAATCCAGCGCCACACTTCCGCACCCTGTTCACGCAATTTGTCTTGTACATAGACTTTATGTTGTTGATCGCGCGACCAGGCCAAATCAATACGGCTCAGCAGGCCATCTTTGACGTAGCGCTGCCATTCAACCTGGTAAAGAAAATCTTCGGTAAAGTGCGGGTTACCGAAGAACAGCCAGTTTTTGCCCGTGGCGCCGTCGGCTTCACGCTGCTGCATAAAGGCGCGGAACGGGGCGATGCCGGTGCCTGGGCCAATCATGATCACCGGCGTATCCGGGTTGGCTGGCAGGCGGAAGTTCTCATTATGTTCAATGAACACCCGCAACTCGCCATCTTCTTCCAAGCGATCGGCCAGGAAGCTGGATGCACCGCCAGCACGCGGGCGGCCGTCAATCTCATAGCGCACCACGCCAACGGTGATGTGCACTTCGTCTTCGTTTTCCGCCTGTGAAGAGGCGATGGAATACAGGCGCGGCGTGAGCGGGCGCAGCAAACCGACCAGTTGCTCGGCGCTGAGATCCACCGGCGCCTGGCGCACCATATCGACAATCGGCGTATTACGGGCGTAGTGCTGCAATTTGGCTTTATCGGCCAACAGCTCAATCAGCTTCTCGTCGCGTGCCAGCGCGGCATACTTTTCAACGATTGGCGTAGTGTTCTGCGTCAGTTCAAAGTGGCTGCGCAGCGCCTGCGCCAACGGCAAGGTTTTGCCTTCCACTTCAACCGGCTCATCGCCCTTCAGCCAAAGCAGTTGCACCAGCTCATCCACCAACGCCGGATCGTTTTCAAACCACACGCCCAGCGCATCGCCGGGTTGGTAACGCAGGCCGGCGTCGCCCAGATCGATTTCGATATGGCGCACGTCTTTATCCGAGCCGCGGCCGGTGATCTTTTGGTTGACCGACAGCGTGGCGGCCAGCGGCTGTTCTTTGCTGTACGGGCTGCTGTCTATTTGATCGATAGCGCCGCTGGCCAGCACGCCAGGGGCGGCGTTTTCCGCCGGGGCGCGCGATTTGAGCACCTCAACCACCTGCCGGCGCCAGGCCGCCGCCAGCTCTTGGTATTCCACATCGGCATCAACGCGCTCCACCAGCCGCTCGGCGCCCAGTTCGGCGAGCCTGGCATCGAAATCTTTGCCGGACTGGCAGAAATTCTCATACGAGGTATCGCCCAGGCCAAAGACGGCAAACGCGGTGTTATCCAGCTTGGGCGCTTTTTTCGAATGCAGGAATTTATGCAGCGCCACAGCCTCTTCCGCCGGATCCCCTTCCCCCTGAGTGGAGGCGATAATAATCAGCAGCCGCTCTTGCGCAATCTGCTTGAATTTATAATCGCCGGCGTTCACTAAGGTGACATCCAGTTTGGCTGCCAACAGCTCATCACGCAGCTGTTCCGCCAGGCGGCGCGCATTGCCGGTTTGTGAAGCCGAAATCAGGGTGATACCGGCCGCCGTGGCCGAAGGCGGGGTGAGCGCCGTGGCGGCAACGCCGGGTTGCTGGTTGACCATTCCCCAGAAATAGCCCGACAGCCAAGCCAGCTGCGTCGGTGAATAATCGCCTATCGCCGTCTGTAAGCGTGACAGCTGTTCGGGCGACAGTGGGAGCAAAGAAGTTGGAGGAGCCTGAGTCGTCATTGCGCACATGTTTCCTATACGTAACCAGTACTGGATGCTGGCTTTTCGTTGTGTTCCGTGTCCTGAAAAGATCAGGTGAGTTTGTAAGGTTACAGAGCAGAATAACAACAAATAAATAAGGGATAGCAATAAATAATAACCAAAATGACTAAGCTGTTTTTCTGGTAATGGATAGCGGTTAAATCACTAAATAATTATTTTTATTTATTTGAAATAAAAGGGGTTTTAAATCCTGTTTTTGAATGAATCGCATTTGCGGCTAACTTGCTGTACGGGTAAGCAGAGGTCAGACCAAACAAAAAAACTGTTAAGCAACACCTCGCGGCAGTGTGCGGCAACAAACGCGGTATAAATGGCATGCAGCGCTGCTTTCCGGTACTATGCGGCGGTTTTTGAGTCAATGAGGCCGTTATAATGGCAACCACGCTGTTTAAAGATTTTACGTTCGAAGCCGCACACCTGCTCCCGCACGTGCCTGAAGGGCATAAATGCGGCCGGCTGCATGGGCATTCTTTCATGGTACGGCTGGAAGTCACCGGTGAAGTGGATCCCCATACCGGCTGGGTTATAGATTTCGCTGAGCTTAAAGCGGCATTTAAACCCGTCTGGGAACAGCTGGATCACCACTACCTCAACGAGGTGGAAGGGTTGGAAAACCCCACCAGCGAAGTGCTGGCCGCCTGGATCTGGCGCCAAATGAAACCGCGCCTGCCGCTGCTTTCCGCCGTCATGGTTAAGGAAACGTGCACCGCAGGCTGCATCTACAAAAGTTAACGATAAGGGCGCTGTAACAGCGCCCTTATTTCAGGCAATATCCAAATATTTGTGCGTCTGCATCGAAAGCCGCCAATTGCGCGCAATGCAGGTTTCGATACACAGGCGCGTCGCCTCTTCTTTCTGGCTAATCGGCTGCAGGGCAATCACCCG
Source organism: Gibbsiella greigii (assembly GCF_039540155.1). Taxonomy (NCBI): domain Bacteria; kingdom Pseudomonadati; phylum Pseudomonadota; class Gammaproteobacteria; order Enterobacterales; family Yersiniaceae; genus Gibbsiella; species Gibbsiella greigii. Next base: position 270,200 of record NZ_BAABEM010000007.1, on the reverse strand, counting down.
CTGTTTATCATCGTGCAACATCGCCAGTAGCGCATCCAGCGCCTCAATGTCGCGCTGCCGCCCCACCGGATGCTTTATCTCATCGGCGCGTGCCAGAGCCGTGGGCAACACCTTAAGGCCGCCGCGCATATTCACTTTCGGCGATACCGTCACCCAGGTGCCCTGTGAACACAGGATGGTATGCGTGCCGCTGGTTTCTATCTGGCAGGAAAAGCCGTGCTGTTCAAACAGAGTTGTTAACGGGGCCAGATCGTATATACAGGGCTCGCCGCCGGTGATGACAATATGACGTGCGGTATAATCCTGCTGGCGCACCACCGCCAGCAACTGCTCGGCGCTGGCGCTGCCCCACGCGGCGCTCTCCTGCGTTTTCACCAGGATCCGCTGCAGATCCACTTCCCGATTGGCGTCCTTCTCCCAGGTGTGTTTGGTATCGCACCAGCTACAGCCAACCGGGCACCCCTGCAGGCGGATAAAAATCGCAGGAACGCCGGTGAAATAGCCTTCACCCTGCAAAGTCTGGAACATTTCGTTAATCGGGTACTGCATCTGTTTCTCAATTCGGTAAATTTAAAGCGCGATTATCGCAGATTCCCCCGCCGCCACCAAATTGCATCTTCCTGCAGCCGCACGGGCGATATCTCATGCACGGCCCCATCATCGCGGCACAAACCACAGGCGAAAAAAAACCCGCCGCAGCGGGTTTTATCTACCAACGAAACAAAAGGCGTGATTACTGGCCTTTGATTTCTTTACGGCCGTTGAATGGTGCGCGGTCGCCCAGCGCTTCTTCGATACGGATCAGTTGGTTGTATTTAGCAACGCGGTCAGAACGGCTCATAGAACCGGTTTTGATCTGGCCAGCAGCAGTACCTACCGCCAGGTCAGCGATGGTTGCATCTTCGGTTTCACCGGAACGGTGAGAGATAACCGCAGTGTAGCCAGCGTCTTTCGCCATCTTGATAGCAGCCAGCGTTTCGGTCAGGGAACCGATCTGGTTGAATTTGATCAAGATGGAGTTAGCGATGCCTTTTTCGATACCTTCTTTCAGGATCTTGGTGTTGGTGACGAACAGGTCGTCGCCCACCAGCTGAATTTTGTCGCCCAGCACTTTGGTCTGGTATGCGAAGCCATCCCAGTCAGATTCGTTCAGGCCATCTTCGATGGACACGATCGGATATTCTTTGGTCAGGCCTTCCAGGTAATGCGTGAATTCCTGAGAAGTGAAGGTTTTGCCTTCGCCTTTCAGCTCATAGTTACCGGTTTCGCTGTTGTAGAACTCAGAAGCAGCACAGTCCATCGCCAGGGTAACGTCTTTACCCAGCACGTAGCCTGCTTTTTCTACGGCTTCTTTGATTGCAGCCAGCGCAGCGGCGTTGGATTCCAGGTTTGGCGCATAGCCACCTTCGTCGCCCACTGCGGTGTTCATGCCTTTGGCTTTCAGTACTTTAGCCAGGTTGTGGAACACTTCAGAACCGATGCGAACTGCTTCTTTCAGGGTTTTCGCGCCAACTGGCTGAATCATGAACTCCTGAATATCAACGTTGTTGTCAGCGTGCTCACCGCCGTTGATGATGTTCATCATAGGCAGAGGCATAGAGAATTTGCCTGGGGTGCCGTTCAGTTCAGCGATGTGTTCGTACAGAGGAATGCCTTTGGAAGCCGCAGCAGCCTTGGCAGCAGCCAGGGAAACAGCCAGGATAGCGTTAGCGCCGAATTTGGATTTGTTTTCAGTGCCGTCCAGATCGATCATGATTTTATCGATGTTAGCCTGGTCTTTAGCATCTTTACCCAGTACGGCTTCAGCGATTGGGCCGTTTACCGCAGCAACCGCTTTCAGTACGCCTTTACCCAGGAAACGAGACTTGTCACCGTCGCGCAGTTCCAGTGCTTCACGGGAACCGGTGGAAGCACCTGATGGCGCAGCAGCCAGGCCTACGAAACCACCTTCCAGATGCACTTCAGCTTCAACGGTAGGGTTGCCGCGTGAGTCGATGATTTCACGGCCGATGACTTTAACAATTTTGGACATATAGGTTTTCCTCAAGTCACAAGTTAAACTAAAACTCCAGACAACAACGCGCGGTTTTCACCGCGCGTTGCTCACTAAACGCTTACTTTACCTGACGTTTCTGGTGCTCACCCGCCGCCTTGACGAAACCGGCGAACAACGGATGTCCATCACGCGGCGTCGAGGTGAATTCCGGGTGGAACTGACAAGCGACAAACCACGGATGGTCAGGCAATTCAACAATCTCAACCAGCTTGTTGTCGGCAGAGCGGCCTGCTACGCGCAGCCCCGCCGCTTCAATTTGCTTCAACAGCATATTGTTGACTTCATAGCGGTGACGATGGCGTTCAACAATCGTTGCAGTACCATACATGCGGCGCACCAGGCTGTCATCCGTCAGATGGCACAGTTGGCCGCCAACGCGCATGGTCCCGCCCAAATCGCTCTCTTCCGTACGGACTTCGACATTGCCGTCTTCATCACGCCATTCGGTGATCAACGCCACCACCGGGTACTTGCAGTCGGGCACAAACTCGGTGGAGTTGGCGTTTTCCATTCCGGCCACGTTGCGGGCAAATTCCATCAGCGCAACCTGCATCCCCAGGCAAATGCCCAGGTAAGGGATTTTGTTCTCGCGCGCATAGCGTGCGGCCATCACCTTACCCTCAACGCCACGGTAGCCGAAACCACCTGGGATCAGGATAGCATCCAAATTTTTCAGAACTTCGACGCCGCGGGTTTCCACATCCTGCGAATCGATCAGCTTGATATTTACGGTCAGGCGGTTTTTCAGGCCGCCATGTTTCAGCGCTTCGATCACGGATTTGTAAGCATCCGGCAGTTCAACATATTTGCCGATCATGCCGATGGTCACTTCACCGCCCGGGTTGGCTTCTTCGTAAATAACCTGTTCCCATTCGGCCAGGTTCGCTTCCGGCGCGTTCAGGCTGAATCGTTTACAAATATAATCGTCCAACCCCTGGGATTTCAATAGGCCAGGGATTTTATAAATAGAATCAACGTCTTTCAGGGAGATAACCGCTTTTTCCGGCACGTTGCAGAAAAGCGCGATCTTCGCACGTTCATTGGCCGGCACGGCGCGATCTGAACGGCAAATCAGCACATCCGGCTGGATACCGATTGAAAGCAGTTCTTTTACCGAGTGCTGGGTAGGCTTGGTTTTCACTTCGCCGGCGGCAGCCATATACGGCACCAAAGTCAGGTGCATATACAGCGTATGCTCGCGGCCAACTTCTACCGCCATCTGGCGGATGGCTTCCAGGAACGGCAGGGATTCGATATCGCCGACGGTGCCGCCGATTTCAACCAGTACCACGTCATGGCCTTCGCCGCCTTCAATAATGCGCTCTTTGATGGCGTTGGTGATGTGCGGAATAACCTGAACGGTCGCGCCCAGATAGTCGCCACGGCGTTCTTTGCGCAGAACGTCGGAGTAGATGCGGCCGGTGGTAAAATTGTTGCGACGCGTCATTTTGGTGCGAATGAAGCGCTCGTAGTGGCCCAGGTCCAGATCGGTTTCTGCGCCGTCTTCGGTGACGAAAACTTCCCCATGCTGGATCGGGCTCATGGTGCCCGGATCCACGTTGATGTACGGGTCCAGTTTCATGATGGTAACGTTGAGGCCACGGGCTTCAAGAATAGCCGCCAGAGAGGCTGCGGCAATGCCTTTACCCAGAGAGGATACGACCCCGCCGGTCACAAAAATATAATTAGTTGTCATGCTGAACCTGAGAGTTTAGGTTTAAAGACGATGGAAGAACCAAGACGGGAAAGTAGTATACCCGAACCCGCCTTGACCTACAAACGATCGTTTTGCCATCCATCATCTCTGCCACCACCGTGGGTTCATCCGGGTTAACCCCATCAATATCGCCCATACAATATTTGTAAAACAACAGGTTAGCGTTAAAACTTCTCTTTTAGCGGCCTTCTGCGGCAAAAAAACATCTTACATTTCAGTTTGTTGCTCTTTACACACCTTGCACTGGCGCCGTAACCAATCCTGTCGCGTAGCTTAACCGTTTCAGCTACGATGAATATTGTCGCCGATCAAACAATCAGTTTTCCTGCTGTTTGACCTGTTGCCAAGCCGCTTCCATTTGATCCAACGTGGCGTCGTTCATGCTCAGGCCCTGCTGCCCGATAATCGCCTCAACCTGGCGAAAACGGCGTTCAAACTTGCGGTTCGCCGCCTGTAGCGCGTTTTCCGCCTTATGGCCCAAGTGGCGGGTGAGATTGACCGTGGCGAACAGCAGATCGCCCAGTTCCTCTTCCAGCTTTTTCTCGTCCACCACCGCCTGACGCGCCTCATGCATCACTTCGTCGATTTCTTCGTACACCTTGTCCACCACCGGCCCCAACGTGTTCCAGTCAAAGCCGACCGCCGCACAGCGCTTTTGGATTTTGTGTGCCTTCATTAACGCCGGCAGCGCCTGGGGAATATCATCCAGTGCAGAATGCAGCGCCTTCTCGGCGCGCTCTTGCGTTTTTATCTTTTCCCAGCGCGCGGCAACAGCGGCGGTATCAGCCGCACTGGCATCGCCAAAAATATGCGGATGGCGGCGTTCCAGCTTATCGCTGATGGCGTGGCAAATATCCTGGAAATCAAACAGCCCCTGCTCCTGGCCCATCTGGGCGTAAAACACCACCTGGAACAACAAATCGCCCAGTTCATCGCGCAGATCGTCATAGTCCTGCCGTTGAATAGCATCCAGCACTTCGTAGGTTTCTTCCAGTGTGTAAGGCGCGATGCTGTCAAAGGTCTGCGTGCGATCCCACGGGCAGCCCGTCTGCGGATCACGCAGCTTTTTCATGATGGTCAACAAGCGTTGCAGTGATGTCACTTGGGTCATGGGTAAATCCTGAACAAATAAAAGCCCGGTATACCGGGCTTAGCATGGAAAGAAAAAGAGCGATCAGTTGCCGTGCAGGCGTTTGGCGTCGATCACATCCGGCAGTTGGTTCAGCTTGGCGATCACCCGCCCCAGCACCACCTGATTGTAGATCTCGATATCCATATCGATGGTGGCCAACTGTTTTTTGGTGTCGCTCCTGCTGGACACGCCCAGCACGTTGACCTTTTCATTGGCCAGGATGGTGGTGATGTCGCGCAGCAGGCCGCTGCGATCGTTGGCGATCACCCGCACCACCAGCGAATAACCGCTAGAATAGCTTTCGCCCCACACCGCGTCGACAATACGCTCCGGCGCATTCTCTTGCAGCTCCGCCAACTGATCGCAATCCGCGCGGTGGATCGAGATACCACGCCCGTGCGTAATAAAGCCGACGATATCATCGCCCGGGATAGGCTGGCAGCAGCGGGCGATGTGGTGCATCAGGTTGCCGACCCCTTCCACCACCACGCGGCCGTCGTCTTTTTTACGCGTAGCCGGCGGCGCTTTCTGCTGCACCAGTTGGCGCAGTGCTTCGCGATCCTGCTCTTCGGCGCTTGGCTGGTTGAGCTTGCTTTGCAGGAAGTTCACCATCTGGTTCAGCCGGATATCGCCACCGCCGATCGCCGCCAGCACTTCATCCAGCGAGTTCATGTTGTAACGCGGGATCAGCAGTTTCTCGGCTTCTTTCAGGCTGATGCACAGATGTTCCAGTTCGTTATCCAGCATCTGCCGCCCGGCGAGGATGTTTTTATCGCGATCCTGCTTGCGGAACCAGTTGTGGATCTTCGAACGCCCACGGCTGGTGGTGACATAGCCCAGGTTGGGGTTCAGCCAATCGCGGCTGGGGTTCGGCTGCTTCTGGGTAATAATTTCCACCTGATCGCCCATCTGCAACTGGTAGGTGAACGGCACGATACGCCCGCCAATCTTGGCGCCGATGCAGCGATGCCCCACATCGCTGTGGATGTGGTAGGCGAAATCAAGCGGCGTGGAACCGGCGGGCAAATCCACCACGTCCCCTTTCGGAGTAAACACGTACACGCGGTCGTCGAAAACCTGGCTGCGCACTTCATCCAGCATCTCGCCGGAATCCGCCATCTCTTCCTGCCAGGCGATCAGTTTACGCAGCCACGCAATGCGTTCTTCATAGCCGGAACGCACCGTCGCGACGCCCACGCCTTCTTTGTATTTCCAGTGTGCGGCCACGCCCAGCTCGGCGTCTTCGTGCATCTGGCGGGTGCGGATCTGGATCTCAACCGTTTTGCCGCGCGGGCCAAGCACCACGGTGTGGATCGACTGGTAGCCGTTGGGTTTGGGGTTGGCGACATAGTCGTCAAACTCATCCGGCAAATGGCGGAAGTGGGTATGGACGATGCCCAACGCCGCATAGCAATCCTGCAGACGCTCGGCCACAATGCGCACCGCTCGCACGTCAAACAGCTCGTCAAAAGCGAGGTGCTTCTTCTGCATTTTGCGCCAGATGCTGTAGATATGCTTTGGCCGGCCATAGATTTCGACCTTGATGCCTTCATCCGCCATCGCCTTGCGCAGCGAGGCCACAAAGTCATCAATAAACTGTTCACGATCGATACGCCGCTCATGCAACAGCTTGGCGATACGTTTGTACTCTTCCGGGTGCAGGTAGCGGAAGCAGAAATCCTCCAGCTCCCACTTTAGTTGGCCGATGCCCAGGCGGTTGGCCAGCGGCGCATAGATATTCGAGCACTCTTTCGCCGCCAGCACGCGCTCGTCTTCCGGCGCGTCTTTCACTTCACGCAGGTGGGCAATACGCTCCGCCAGCTTGATCACCACGCAGCGGAAATCTTCCACCATCGCCAGCAGCATACGCCGCACGTTATCCACTTGCTCCGAGCCCATGGAATCGTTATGGGTGGCTTTCAACTGGCGGATAGCATCCATATCGCGCACGCCATGCACCAGGCTGGTAATGTGCTTGCCGAAGGCTTCATCCAGCGCGGCTTCCTGCACCACGCCGGCATCCACCAGCGGGAACAGCAGCGCCGCGCGCATGCTGTCGTTATCCATGCTCAGCGTCGAGAGGATTTCCACCATCTCCAGGCCACGCCACAGCAGCAGTGCCGCATCCGGGTGGCCCTTGGTCTGCTGCTCACAATATTGCCAGGTTGCGGCCAACCGCTCACAAGACTGTGAATTGGATAGCCCCAAGCTGGCAATCCACGCATCCAGTGCAAACTCTCCGGCCTTATTCAGATGTGCACTTCTTACCGCAACCATAACTTGACTTCTCCCTACTTTGCAGCGGCCGCCGGCGTCTTACCGTTAATAAACAGCGCCATTGACTCAAGATGCCCTGTGTGCGGGAACATATCCAGCATCCGTACACGAGCAAGACGATAACCGGCATCCAGCAACACTTTACTGTCGCGGGCCAGCGTGGCTGGGTTACAGGAGACGTAAACCACCCGCTCTGGTGCCAGTTTTACAATATGTGACATCACCCCGGCTGCGCCAGCGCGCGCGGGATCCAGCATCACTTTATCAAACCCTTGTGCTGCCCAAGGCTGCTGCTCAATGTCCGCTTCCAGGTTTTCATGGAAGAACGCGACATTTTCCAGCGAATTCTGATGTGCATTATACTGCCCATTCGCCACCAGCGTGGCAACACCTTCAATGCCCACAACCGCCCTGGCGCGCCGGGCCAACGGCAGCGTGAAGTTACCCATGCCGCAGAAAAGATCCAACACCCGGTCGGTTGGCTGGATATCCAGCCACGCCATCGCCTGCGCCACCATTTGCTGATTGACGGCATCGTTCACCTGGATGAAATCGCGCGGGCTGAAGGTTAAGCGTAGACCGTCAACCTGATAATACGGTGCTTCACCGCACAGTTTATCCAGGCGTTCGCTGTCCGGCGCCAAATAAAGCGTCAGCGCGTTTTGCCGGGCGAACGCCAACAGCGCCTGGCGATCCTTCTCCTGCAAGAACACCATGCAGCGCAGCACCAGCACCGATCCGTTGTCGGCCTGCACCAGTTCCGCATGGCCGAGATGCCGGGCGGCGTCCAGCCCCGCCAGGCAGCGGTACAGCGGTGCCAGTAGTTGTTCCAGCTCGGGCACCAGCACCGGGCATTGCCTGACGTTCACCAGCTCGCTCGACGCCGCTTGGCGGAACCCCATCTGCAACTGCTGCTGCCTGGGTTGCCAAGCCAGCCCCAGCCGGGCACGGCGGCGATAGCCATAGGCCGGGCCGGCGATTACCGCTTCGGGCTGCACCGCCACACCGGTTTCACGGCCGATCAAACGCTGCAGTGCGGCGGCCTTGCTGTGCTGTTGCAGCGCCTCATCGGCATGCTGCTGTTGGCAGCCGCCGCATACGCCAAAGTGTGGGCAACGTGGTTCTACCCGCTGCGGGCTGCGGTTTAGCAGCTTTTTAAGCCGGCCTTTGGCGAACTGGCGCTTATCTTCCGTCAGTTGAATTTCCGCCTGTTCGCCCGGCAATACGCCCGGCACAAACACCGCTTTACCGTTGTGGCGCGCCACACCCTGGCCGAACGGATCGAGATCCGCTACCGCTACGGTTAATATTTGTGAAGCCTGCCGGGTCGTCACGCGGCGTTTGGGAGAGTAGAATTGCGCCATTATTTATCAATTATGTGCTGGTTTGTAAGCTTAGGAAGCTAGGATTAGCCTCAATTCTCCCACATTGGAACCTCATGACCAAATACAGCCTGCGCGCGCGCATGATGATACTGATCCTGGCGCCAACGTTATTGATAGGTTTGTTGCTCAGTACTTTCTTCGTTGTGCACCGTTACAACGAGCTGCAGGAACAGTTGGTGGATGCCGGCGTCAGCATCATCGAACCGCTCGCCGTCGCCAGCGAATATGGCATGACGTTCCACAGCCGTGAATCGGTCAGGCAACTGGTCAGCCTGCTGCACCGCCGCCATTCAGACATTGTACGTTCAATCACGGTGTTTGATGCGCAAAATAATCTGTTCGTCACCTCGAATTATCACCATAACGTCTCCCGGCTGCAGTTGCCCAAAGGTGTGCCAGTCCCCAGCGAACTGATGCTGACGCGCCGCGGCGATTCCCTGATCCTGCGCACGCCGATCCTGCCTGAAAACCACTACCCGGACGAGGCCACCAGCACGGATGTCCAGCAGGATCAGGATAACAATCTTGGCTATGTGGCGATCGAACTGGATCTGCAGTCGATGCGCCTGCAGCAATATAAAGAAGTGTTCGTCTCCACGTTATTGCTGCTGCTGTGCATGTGCATCGCCATTTTGTTCGCCTACCGCCTGATGCGTGACGTGACGGGCCCGATTCGCAACATGGTGAATACCGTCGATCGCATCCGCCGCGGCCAACTGGATAGCCGGGTAGAGGGTTTCATGCTCGGCGAACTGCAAATGTTGAAAAACGGCATCAACTCGATGGCGATGTCATTGACCGCCTACCACGAAGAGATGCAGCAGAATATCGATCAGGCCACCTCGGATCTGCGGGAAACCCTGGAACAGATGGAGATCCAGAACGTCGAGCTGGATCTGGCCAAAAAGCGCGCCCAGGAAGCGGCGCGCATTAAGTCCGAATTCCTGGCGAACATGTCGCATGAACTGCGCACCCCGCTCAACGGGGTGATTGGCTTTACCCGCCAGATGCTAAAAACCGAACTGAGCGTCACCCAGGCCGACTATCTGCAAACCATCGAACGCTCGGCCAACAACCTGTTATCGATCATCAACGATGTGCTGGATTTCTCCAAGTTGGAGGCCGGCAAGCTGGTGCTAGAACATATTCCGTTCTCGCTGCGCGACACCCTCGATGAAGTGATCGTGCTGCTGGCGCCCAGTGCACATGAAAAAGGGCTGGAGCTCACCCTGGACGTGCACAACGACGTGCCCGATCAGGTGATCGGCGACTCACTGCGCCTGCAGCAAGTGATCACCAACCTGCTGGGCAACGCGGTGAAATTTACCGAAACCGGCAACATCGACATCCGCATTGAGCAGCGCAACCAACTGGCTCACCAGGTGGAGCTGGAAGTGCAGATCCACGATACCGGCATCGGTATCTCCGAGCGCCAGCAATCACAGCTGTTCCAGGCTTTCCGTCAAGCAGACGCCAGTATTTCGCGCCGCCATGGCGGCACCGGCCTCGGGCTGGTGATCACGCAGAAACTGGTGAAAGAGATGGGCGGCGACATCTGTTTCCACAGCCAGTTAAACCGGGGCTCCACCTTCTGGTTCCACATTACGCTCGATCTGAACGAAAGCATGCTGTCACTGCCGCCGAGCCTGCCGGATCTGCGCGGGAAAACCCTGGCGTATATCGAGTCTAACCCGATCGCCGCCCAGGCGACGCTCAATATGTTGAGCGTCACCCAACTGGTGGTGACCCATTCCCCGACGCTCGGCCAACTGCCGAAAAATGATTACGACTTCCTGCTGATGGGGGTGCCGATCCCCTTCCGTGACAATATGGCGCAGCATACCGATATGCTAATCGCGGCCCTGCGCTATGCGCGGCGGGTGATCCTGGCGCTGCCGAGCCAATCACAGCTTGATGCCGAACAGCTTAAAGCACAGGGCGCTATCGGCTGCCTGACCAAGCCCGTCACCAGTAACCGCCTGTTCCCACTGCTGCGCGCCGAAACGCCGTGCACGCCCCAGCCGCAGGCCGCGCATAAACGCCTGCCGTTGACCGTGATGGCCGTGGACGACAACCCGGCCAATCTGAAGCTGATTGGCACTTTGTTAGCGGAGCAGGTTGAGCACACCCTGCTGTGCGAAAGCGGTGAAGAGGCCATTGCCCTGGCACGCGACAACGTACTGGATTTGATTCTGATGGATATTCAGATGCCCAATATCGACGGCATTCGCACCAGCGAGCTGATCCACCAGATGCCACACCACACGTCAACACCGATCGTGGCCGTGACCGCCCACGCCATCAGCGGCGAACGTGAACACCTGCTCCAGGCCGGGATGGATGACTACCTGGCGAAACCTATCGATGAAGCCATGCTGACGCGGGTACTTTCCCGCTATCACAGTAGCGGCCACGCCGATACCGTCACGGTGGTGCCGCGCGGCGGCACGGCCAGCGGTGAACCGCTGCTGTCCCTGGACTGGCCGTTGGCACTGCGCCAGGCGGCCAACAAAGCCGATCTGGCGCAGGATCTGTTGCAGATGCTGGTGGATTTCCTGCCACAGGTTAGCGAACGGGTACAGGCGCTGCTGGATGGTGCAGAAGATGACGGTATTCTGGATCTGATCCACAAACTGCACGGCAGTTGCAGCTACAGTGGCGTGCCGCGGCTCAAGCAACTGTGCTTCTATATCGAACAGCAGCTACGCCAGGGCGCCAGCCAACAAGATTTAGAGCCGGAATGGCTGGAACTGCTGGATGAAATTGAGCTGGTCAACCAGGCGGCAAAAACCCATTTGGCCGCGAAGTAACCGCGCCGCCACACCGGCGGCGCTAGCCGTTCAGCAGGAATAAAAAAGCCCCCTAAAATAAGGGGGCCATGTTTCGATAAACGCCGGCGGGATATTACTGCATCAGCAGGTACAGCTCGCTATCGCCGCGCAGAATGTTCAGCGCCAGAACGCTCGGTTTGCTGTCGAGGATTTTACGCAGCTCGCCCAGGTTCTGAATCGGCTGCTGGTTCACCCCAAGGATCACATCGCCCTTCTTCAGGCCAATACGCGCCGCCGCGCTGCCGGCTTTCACATTATCCACCTTCACGCCTTTCTGGTTGCCGACCTGGGTATTGCTCAGTTCGGCTCCTTCGATACCGGTGTAGATGTTGCCGGAATCCACCTGCGTCTGGGTGCTTTGCTCCAGCGTGACGTCAACGGTTACCGGTTTGCCATCACGGATGATGCCTAGGCTCATTTTGCTACCGACCGGCAGCGTACCGATTTCAGCGCGGAATGCCGCGAAGCTGGAAATCGCTTTGCCGTTCATGGTGACGATCACATCCCCTGCCTTAATACCGGCTTTGGCGGCGGAAGACTTCGGCATCACCTGGCTAACGAAGGCGCCACGCTGGGCATCGACTTTCATGGCTTTGGCCAGCTCAGAGTTCAGCTCGGTCCCCATGATACCCAATTCGCCGCGCTTGACCTGGCCATATTCCACCATCTGCGATGTCAGGTTTTTCACCATGTTGCTTGGGATCGCAAAGCCGATACCGATATTGCCGCCGTCCGGCGCCAGGATTGCGGTATTGATACCGATCAGCTCGCCGTTCAGGTTCACCAGCGCGCCACCGGAGTTACCGCGGTTGATGGCGGCATCGGTCTGAATAAAGTTCTCGTAGTTTTCGATGTTCAACCCACTGCGCCCCAGCGCGGAAACGATACCCGAGGTGGCGGTTTCCCCCAGGCCATACGGGTTACCGATAGCCACGGTATAGTCACCCACGCGCAACTGATCGGAATCCGCCATCTTGATGGCCGTCAGGTTTTTGAAGTCTTTCAGTTGGATCAGCGCAATATCAGAACGCGGATCCTTACCGATCACCTTGGCATCGAAACGGCGGCCATCGCTGAGTTGCACCTGGATCTTGTTGGCGTTATCCACCACGTGGTTATTGGTCACCACGTAGCCTTTGGCCGCATCAATCACCACCCCGGCGCCCAACGCCTGGAATTTCTCCTGCGTGCTTTGCCCACCCTGGCCCTGGCCGCCGCCCTGGCACATTGGCGAACCCTGGAACGGCGAACCGTCCTGGCAGAAAGGAGAATCCTCGCCGAAGAACTGTTGGAACTGCTGCGGCATACGCGGCGTATTCACCGTGGTGCTGCCTTCAACGTTGATGCTCACTACGGAAGGCATCACTTTTTCCAGCATGGGAGCCAGGCTTGGCAACTGCTGCGACGTGGCGCTGGGTGCAACCACATCCGCCGCACTGGCCGTAACCGGCCCTACAGCCATACCAATACTGAATGCCAGGGCGCTCAAAACTAATGCGGTTTTTTTCATCTGTGTGTCTCTTAGAAAAGTCATTCAAGGAAAGATTGCATTCTTGTGTGCCTAATCAGAGTTTATTTATCGCCCGAAGTTCAGGACAATGCACGCCGCAATAGTAAACAAATATTGTCCGTCTTTACAAAACTCGAAATAATCCCCCCCGCAGGAACGTCAGCGCCAAAATAACGGGTTGCTTTGCCTATTAATTATTCCGCCGCCATTAATCGCCGATATTCGTCATAGGCATAAAGATCGGTCATGCCGCTGATATAATCCTGCAACAAACGCGCGCGGAAATAATATTCACTCACCGCCAGCTGTTCAGGTGAAAGGCGCTGCAGCCCTTCCACCGCTTCCACATAGGCCAGGCGGTGTTTGGTGGAAAGCTTATGGAACAAGCGCGTTTCAATCGGGTAACCGCGGTGAGTGTCTTCACGCACCAACTGGCTGAACGCGGCCAGCGGCATGGCCAACAGCGGGCTGTAAATATCCAGCAACCCACTGATAACCCGGTAACCCTGCAGCTCAAGCTGCTCCACTTCCGGGTGATTAAACACATGTTTTGAAGCGACATTCTTGAAAATTTTCAGCAGGCGGAACTCGGGGCTGGAGTCCTCCAACAGCGCCTGGTTAAAGGTGCCCTGATAGACGCTCTCCAGGTTATCGATAAAGCGCTGCGCCGCGTGCGGCACCAGGCGAGCCACGGTGAATACCCGCAGGTACATGAAGAAGTGATCTTCCGCGCTGCGCCGGGCGCCCCCGCGATCGAGCTTGCGAAAGGCGCTGGCGACGGTTTTATCAAACAGATCGCCGCTTTTTACTTCGCCCCATTCCTGGATTAAATGTTGATAAAGCTGCTCAACGGTGAAAATGTTTTTTTCCACCGCATCTTCCAGGTCGGCCACACAATAAGAAATATCATCGGCCGCCTCCATAATATAAGTTAATGGGAAACGTTCGAATTCACCTATATTCAATTCCCGGCGCAACCTGTCGACAAAGGCTTCTTCTGCCAGATAAAAACCTGGCTTTTTCATTAAATAGTTATGACTGGCCGGAATGTCGCCGGACCAATACGCCGGACGGGTATATTTCAGAATACAACCCACCTGTGCATAGGTCAGATTCAGCTTCAGCAGGGTATGCACCATGCGGATCGCCTGCGCGTTGCCTTCAAAATTGCTCAGATCCTGGCGGATGCGGCTACGCAGTTGGTTAAGATCGCTTTGCCCTTCCTGCAGGCGCAACACCGCGACCTGGCAGCCATCCTGGCCGTTAGGCTCGCGGCCGCCGTTGGCCGGATCCAACCGCTGGCGGAACCAGTCATTGATCGCCGACTCGCCAAAATGGCCGAATGGCGGGTTGCCGATATCATGCATCAGGCAAGCCATTTCAACGATGCTTTCAAAAGGCGACAGCAGCCGGACCAAACCCAGCGCATCCACACGCTTTTGCTGTTTGAAACTGTTGAGGATCTCTTTGGCGATATGCCGCCCCACCTGTTGTACTTCCATGGAATGGGTCAGGCGGCTGCGCACGGCGGCGTTGCGCTCCAGCGGGAAAACCTGGGTTTTCTGCTGCAATCGGCGGATAGCGGCTGAATTGACGATACGCCCGCGATCGCTCTCAAACTGACGGATAATCTCGTACTCTTCCTCAGCCACGATCGGCTTGCTGAATGGCCGCTGGAAGCTGATTTTTTGCTTAAAGTCGATCCCGGACATCTGTTTCCCCTACCGTTGCGCACCAGCCCCCGTGATAGCAATTCCCGGCAGCAGATGCAACGGATTATCTCTCATTGAGAGCCATGATAGACTATGGCGCAATGTTCACCCCAATCAGCGAGTGTTAGTTATGAAAGTAGGCATCATCGGCGCAATGGAAAAAGAAGTCACCCTGCTGCGCGAGCAAATCCAGAACCGCCAGACCCTTGTACGCGCGGGTTGCGAAATCTATACCGGCCAACTGAACGGCGTTGACGTGGCACTGCTGAAATCCGGCATTGGTAAAGTGTCGGCGGCAATGGGCACCACCCTGCTGCTGGAACACTGCAAGCCGGATGTGGTGATTAACACCGGCTCCGCCGGCGGCCTGGCGCCAACGCTGAAAGTGGGTGATATCGTGGTTTCCAGCGAAGTGCGCTATCACGATGCCGACGTAACCGCCTTCGGTTATCAACCGGGCCAGATGGCCGGTTGCCCGGCGGCGTTTAGCGCAGACGAAGCGCTGATTGCCCTGGCGGAAAGCTGCATCAAGCAGTTGGATATGCACGCAGTGCGCGGCCTGATCTGCAGCGGCGATGCCTTCATCAACGGCGCCGAGCCGCTGGCACGCATCTGCGCCACCTTCCCAACAGTGGCCGCAGTTGAGATGGAAGCCGCCGCTATCGGCCACGTCTGCTACCTGTTTGGAACGCCGTTTGTGGTGGTGCGCGCCATTTCCGATGTGGCCGACCACAAATCGCACATGAGTTTTGAAGAATTCCTCAGCGTCGCCGCCAAGCAGTCCACCCTGATGGTTAACGCCATGCTGCAGGCACTGGCGAAACGCCATTAAGGTGAAGCGCCGGCTTGCGCTCCTGCTGTGGGGCCTGGCGCTGTGGCTGGCATTGCCGGCCTTCGGCGCCCAACGGGTGATAAGCCTGGCCCCCAGCACCACCGAACTGGCCTATGCCGCCGGCATGGGCGGGGTGTTGGTGGCGGCCAGCGCCTTTTCCGATTACCCACCCGCCGCACGCAAGTTGGAGCAGGTGGCTTCATGGCAAGGGATTAATCTGGAACGGGTGTTGGCGCTAAAACCGGATCTTATTCTGGCCTGGCGCAGCGGCAATCCGCAGCGGGTGCTGGATCAGCTTGCCGCCCTCGGCATCCCGGTTTTCTATGCCGATGCCAAACGCATTGACGAGGTCGCCCAGGAACTGGACGATCTGGCGCAATACAGCCCCCATCCCGAAACCGCGCATCAGGCCGCCGAACATATCCGCCGGCAGGCCGCACAATTGCAAGCCCAATACGTACATCAGCCGCCGATACGGGTGCTGTTGCAATTCGGCACCCAGCCGCTGTTTACCAGTTCGGGAGCGACGCTGCAAAGCCAGTTGCTGGCGCTGTGCGGCGCGCAGAATATCTTTGCCGACAGCCGTATCCCCTGGCCGCAGGTCAGCCGCGAACAGGTGCTGGCGCGCCAGCCGCAGGCGATCGTGATCAGCGGCGGTGCGCAAGAGTTGGCCAATGCCAAAGCATTCTGGGCGCCGCAGTTGCAGGTGCCAATCATCGCGTTGGATGCAGACTGGTTTAACCGCCCTGGGCCACGCATCATGCTGGCAGCGCAGCAACTGTGTAGCCGGCTGGCGGACATACGCGGGCCCGGTGCCGACGGGCGCGCAATGCGCAGAGGAAATTGATTACACGGGGCTTCTCCCCCCGCACCGGCAACAACAAACGCGGGGGAAGCAACGACCACCGGCCAGCGGTGGTTAATTAGGCAGGATCAGATACTGAACGAAGAACCACAGCCGCAGGTGGTTTTGGCGTTCGGGTTAGTGACCACAAAACGTGAGCCTTCCAGCCCTTCGGTGTAGTCCACCGAACCGCCCACCAGGTATTGCAGGCTCATCGGATCGACCACCAGCGCAACGCCCTGTTTCTCAATGGTCATGTCGCCTTCATTAACCTTATCGTCAAACGTGAAGCCATACTGGAATCCGCTGCAGCCGCCGCCGGTAATGTAGACCCGCAGTTTCAGGTTTGGGTTTTCTTCATCAGCAATCAGGTATTTCACCTTGTTTGCTGCCGCCTCGGTAAATTGCAGGGGCAGTGCTGCTGTTTCATCACTCATACTTAACTCCCAACATTGTTCAGCATCAGGTTACTACAACGGCAGCCTGATTAATGCCTTTAATTATCCAATACCCCAGTGCTGTGTTCAAGTATTCGCCGCATTAGGCGCATTTTATTGGCACCTTTTAAACAATTCGCCCGCAAAGCCGGCGAAAAATGGCGCCGGTACCAATATGCCCTGCCTCGGTTAACCGTTTCATAACGGCGCACACTTCTCTAGAATAGCCTGCGTCGAACCATTTATTGAAAATCCAGGAGCCGATTTATGAGCTTACACAGCAAGTCCGAAAGTCTGTACGCCCAGGCGCAGCAGTTAATCCCCGGCGGGGTTAACTCCCCGGTGCGTGCATTCACCGGCGTCGGCGGGGTGCCGCTGTTCATTGAACGGGCTGACGGCGCTTATCTCTATGATGCTGATGGTAAAGCCTATATTGATTACGTCGGCTCCTGGGGCCCGATGGTGCTGGGCCACAACCATCCGGCCATTCGCAACGCCGTTATTGAAGCGGCCGAACGCGGCCTGAGTTTCGGCGCGCCGACCGAAATGGAAGTGAAAATGGCGGCGCTGGTGACCGAACTGGTGCCAACCATGGACATGGTGCGCATGGTCAACTCCGGTACCGAAGCCACCATGAGCGCCATCCGCCTGGCGCGCGGCTATACCGGCCGCGACAAAATCATCAAGTTTGAAGGCTGCTACCACGGCCATGCCGACTGCCTGCTGGTTAAGGCCGGCTCCGGCGCCCTGACCCTTGGGCAGCCGAATTCGCCAGGGGTGCCGGCGGATTTCGCCAAACATACCCTGACCTGCAGCTATAACGATCTGGATTCGGTACGCAGCGCATTCGAACAGTACCCTGCTGACATCGCCTGCATCATCGTTGAGCCGGTGGCCGGCAACATGAACTGCGTGCCGCCGCTACAGGGCTTCCTGCCGGGCCTGCGCGCGCTGTGCGATGAGTACGGGGCGCTGTTGATTATCGATGAAGTCATGACCGGTTTTCGCGTGGCGCTGGCCGGCGCCCAGGCTTACTATGGCGTGGTGCCGGATCTGACCTGCCTGGGCAAAATCATCGGCGGCGGCATGCCGGTGGGGGCATTCGGCGGCCGCCGCGAGGTGATGGCGGCGCTGGCGCCCACCGGGCCGGTTTATCAGGCCGGCACCCTTTCCGGCAACCCTATCGCTATGGCCGCAGGCTACGCCTGCCTGAGTGAAGTGGCGCAACCCGGCGTGCACCAAACCTTGACCGAGCTGACGGAAATGCTGGCGCAGGGGTTATTGGACGCAGCGCGCGAGGAGAACATTCCGCTGGTCGTCAACCACGTTGGCGGCATGTTCGGGCTGTTCTTCAGCGATGCCGATGCCATTACCTGCTACCAAGACGTGATGCAGTGTGACGTTGAGCGTTTCAAACGCTTCTTCCACCTGATGTTGGATGAAGGCGTCTATCTGGCGCCTTCCGCCTTCGAAGCCGGGTTTATGTCCGTGGCGCACAGCAAAGAGGATATCCAACGCACCATTGATGCCGCACGCCGCTGCTTTAGCCAACTGTAATCACCGCATAGCAGGGCCGCAATCACGCGGCCCTGCTTCGGCTTAGGTCAGCGCCCCATAGATCGTTAATATCGCGACCACAACCACAATAATCATCGTTACTTTACGCGCCAACGTCACCGCAGCCCGTGGGGTCTGCACCGTATCGCCATGGGGCTCGCGCGCCAACGAAAACTGAGCTAGTGAAGTCAGTACCTGGTATTGCGAGGTGCGGATATCCCCCAACGAAGCAAACCACGCCGGCAAGGCTTTCTCGCCGTGACCAAACATCGCATACGCCAGACTGGCCAGGCGCACCGGGATCCAATCAACCCAGTGCAGCAGCCAGTCGATGCCCGACTGCGAACGTTGCAACGGGGTATGGTGGCGCGCCAGCCAGGTTTGGTAAGCACGCAGGAACGCATAGCCTGCCAGCGCAATCGGCCCATACGGGCCGCCGACCACCAGCCAGAACAACGGGGCGAGATAATAGCGGTAGTTAATCCACAGCAAGGCGTTTTGCAACTCCCGCAGCCGTTCTTCCTCGCTATACTCCACCGGCAAGCCGTGAATCAGCGCCAATTCTTCCGACATCTGGGCGCAGGCGTCGGCGTCGCCCTGCCTGGCCGCCTTCAGATAGGCGCGATAGTGCTTGCGAATAATCCCGGCGCCAATGCACAGCAGGCCAATCACAATCCATAACAGCAGGGTCACCACGCCAAAAAACAGGCCGTGGCTGATCCCCAGAATCGCCCACACCACGGCCATCCAGACAATCACCAGCGCCAGCGTCTGCGGCAGTGAAAAGCGACGCAGACGCTGGAACACCCCGACAATATGATGATCCAACTGCCAATGGTCACCCAGCTTAAACAAACGTTCCCATGCCAGAACCAGTAACAACGTAAACAGCGTCATAAGCCAGCCCTCTCCTTTTATTTACTCCCGGCGTTGTGCTGCGGGATTTATCGCATGATTCCAGAGATACACATATCAATGCCCATCTAATAACAGGCCAGCCCCCTGATCGGCAGGAACCGGTATGGTTGCCTACCGGATAATAACGTTGCCGAAATGATGAGCCGCCACAGCAATCCGCTATCAAAAGAAACGGTTAAGGCATAAGTGGTACTTGCCCTGGCAACAGAGTAGCATGTTCCACAATCCCCTTACCGCCCATTTCGGAGTTTCCTATGCCGACACGCCGTTACAGTGCCGACAGCCGCCGCACCGAGCTGCTCGAACGCATTGAAAGCGATATCCCCTACACCGTTGCCCAGGCCCTGCGTGAAGATTTGGGCGGCGAAGTGGATGCAGATCGCGATATCACCGCACAGTTACTGCCCGCAGACAAGCAGGCCAGCGCTACCCTGATCACCCGGGAAGCCGGTGTGTTCTGCGGGCAACGCTGGCTGAATGAGGTCTTCATTCAGTTGGGTAATAAGGTCAAAACCACCTGGCTGGTTGCCGACGGCGATACGCTGGTGCCGAATCAGCCACTGTGCCAACTGAGCGGCCCGGCGCGCACGTTGCTGACCGGCGAACGCACGGCGCTGAACTTCATCCAGACGCTGTCTGGTGTAGCCACGGAAGTCAGCCGCTACGTTGCGCTGCTGGAAGGCACCCAAACCCGCCTGCTGGATACGCGAAAAACGCTGCCAGGGCTGCGTACCGCGCTGAAATACGCCGTGCTGTGCGGCGGCGGCGGCAATCACCGCCTGGGGCTTTCCGATGCGTTCCTGATTAAGGAAAACCACATTATCGCCGCCGGATCGATAAAAAAGGCCGTTGAACAGGCCTTCTGGTTACATGCCGATGTGCCGGTAGAAGTCGAGGTCGAATCATTGGATGAGCTGCAGCAGGCGCTTGATGCCGGCGCGGACATCGTGATGCTGGATAATTTCAGCATTGACATGATGCGCGAGGCCGTCACCCTGGCCCAGGGGCGCTCTCAGTTGGAGATTTCCGGCAACGTCACCCGCAACACGCTGCGCGCATATGCGCAAACCGGCGTTGACTATATTTCCGTCGGGGCGTTGACCAAGAACGTGACCGCGCTCGATCTGTCGCTACGCTTCGACGCGCCCCACTGACCACCGCTGCCCCAACCTGCCCGCCCGTACGGCCGTTATCTTGCATGGCGGCCGTCATGTAAATGACACACCCGTTATTTAAGCTGCTGTCTTCCTAATCAGAAACGCACACGCCTTCTGCCTTGCCGGCAGGGCATACAAGAGTGTAATACGATGAAATATAAGCTATTACCGCTATTACTTACCGGGTTGATATCTTTAAACGCCCTGGCGGAAGGTGAAAAAACCACCCGCTATGTGGTGGCGTTTCCCGCCGGGGAGCACGTGGCTTATCAAGGGAAATTCGCCGGCCACTTTCCTCATGGCCTGCCGGTAGGCATCGGTTCCGGCCTCTCTTTTATGGGGAAACAGGGCGACGATTTATGGTTCACCACGCTGACCGATCGCGGCCCCAATGCCGATGCGCCGCCGGTGGGCGATAAAGAAGCCAAGATCTTCGCCAACCCCGGCTACACCCCGTTAATTATGGACATCAAAGTCAGCGCCAAGGCGGCGCAGGCCGTCAACCCACGCCTGTTGCACGATGAGCAAGGCCCGATAAAAGGCCTGCCGCTGCCGGAAAATTTCATCGGCTCCACCAATGAAGCGGCGTTGAATGATGCCCTGCTTCCTCTGAGCACCAGCCAACGTGGCCTAGATACCGAAGGGATCACGCCCGATGGCAACGGCGGTTTCTGGCTGTGCGACGAATATGGCCCGTTCCTGATCCATATTGATGCACAAGGGAAAATACTAAAAAAATTTGGCCCAACGCCCAGCGGCGCCGAGCAGTCCGTCGCAACCGGTCTGCCAGCCATTATTAAATGGCGCCAGCCCAACCGCGGCTTTGAGGGGTTGACCCGGTTGCCAAACGGCATCCTAGTGATGGCAGTGCAAAGCACGTTGGATATTAACGGAAAAAGTAAGAACAAAGCGCAGTTCACCCGCCTGGTGATGTTCAACCCGGACACCGGCGCCAGCCAGATGGTGGGTTATCCCATCAATATTGATCGTTATAAAAAAGCCAAAGACGCCAAGATCGGCGATATCGTCGCGCTGGATAACCAGCGTATCCTGCTGGTGGAACAAGGCGCAGACAAAGATAAGCAGATGCAGAACCGCATCTATCTGGTGGACATGAGCCAGGCGACCGATCTGACCCCCTTTGATGCGGATGGCAAAGCGCCGGAATTTGACGATAGCGAACAGTTGGCCAAACGCGGCATTCGCCTGGCGCAAAAACGCGAACTGGTTGATCTGCGTAAACTGGGTTGGCAACAGGAGAAGGTTGAAGGCCTGGCCATGGTTGATAAACACACGCTGGCGGTCATCAACGATAACGATTTCGGCCTGCGTTCCACGTTGAAATCCCCGGTGAAGGCAAAAGACAAGGTTAGCGATTACCAAACCGGCCCGGACGGTAAACTGATGCGGGACGGTACTGCCACCAACACCACGCTGGAAGTGGTGCCGTTGCAAAAACCGGAGGCTAACAACGAACTGTGGTTGATTACACTGCCTTCGCCTTTACCATAACCGGATAACCGGGCACTGAACGCTAACGTTTTACCGGCAGCCTATTCCACCGCTGTATACACCACATATACTCGCCGCCGCCTGGCCGCGCTCAACATCGAGCAACGCGGCCAGGCCATCAATATTGCGAAACATAACGCATTTTTTTCCAGCCCGATGCAACGGTGAGCCCTTGCTACCGTAGCCGCACGCACCGTTGGCCAAAGCCCCTCGCTCCCTGCAGGAAAGCGCATTATGTTGCTCTTCACATCACTATGGAGAACGTGGCATATGGAAACGCAACGCGGCTTTACCCTAATCGAGTTGATGGTGGTGATCGCCATCATCGCCATCCTGAGCGCCATCGGCATTCCCGCTTATCAACGCTATCTGCAAAAGGCGTCGCTGACCGATATGCTGCAGGCGATGGTGCCTTACAAAATGGCGGTGGAGCTATGCCTGCTGGAAAATGGCGGCACCGCCAGCGGTTGCAACACTGGCAGCCAAGGGATCCCTAACGCTACGACATCACGTTACGTCAGCAATATCGCCGTCAGCCAAGGCATCATTACCCTGACCGGCAGCCAAACGCTGCAAAGCCTGACGGTGATGCTGACCCCGGTGCAGGATAGCACAGGCCTGACACGCTGGACGCGCCGCTGCAACAGTGAAAACAGCGCATTGCAGGAAAGCTGCCAGAGCGTGTTCCGCTTTGATGATGCGGCGGGGTGATCGCCGTGGCTATCAGCAATGAAATCCATGCACTCTGCCAGCGCTATCAGGTGCTTGCCGTTAGCGAAGACGAACAGCAGCTCACCATAGCCGCACACCAGGCGATCCCTGCCGATCTTCTGGATGCATTACGCTTCGCCACCGGTAAGCAGATTAACGTGCAGCAATGGGCGGCAGCGCGCCTGGAACAGGCGCAAAATACACGCCAGCAGCAGGGCGAGCCAGAAACGCAAGCGCAGGGCGTTCCCTCACTGGACGAAGACAGCGAAGCCCCGGTGGTGCAGTTCATCAACCAGACGCTGCGCGCCGCCATTCAACGCCGGGCGTCCGACATTCATTTTGAGCCCTATCCGCAAATGCTGCGGATCCGCTTGCGCATCGACGGCGTGCTGCAAACCGTCCCTTCCCCGCCGTTCCCAATGGCCGCACGCATTGCGGCACGCTTGAAGATCATGGGGCGGCTGGATATTGCCGAACGCCGCCTGCCCCAGGATGGCCAACTCAGCGTGCAGTTGGACAACACCCGCTACTCAATGCGCATCGCCACCCTGCCCACGTTGCACGGTGAAAAGATCGTCCTGCGAATCTTGCAGAGCGAGCGCCAGGAACTGCCGCTGGCCCAGCTCGGCATGAGCCAGGAAGCATTGAATCTGTATGCCAACGCGCTGGGTCATCCGCAGGGGTTGATCCTGGTGACCGGCCCCACCGGCAGCGGTAAAACCGTTACGCTTTACAGCGGCCTGCGGCAGCTTAATGACAGCCAAACCAACCTGTGCAGCGTGGAGGATCCGGTAGAGATCCCGGTATTCGGCATCAACCAAACGCAGATCAACAGCAAGGCCGAACTGGGTTTCTCGCGTGTACTGCGCGCCCTGCTGCGCCAGGATCCTGACGTGATCATGATCGGCGAGATCCGCGACAGGGAAACGGCCGAGATCGCGGTGAAAGCCGCGCAAACCGGCCATCTGGTGCTCTCAACGCTGCACACCAACTCCACTTGCGAAACGTTGGCGCGCCTGGCGCAAATGGCGATACCGGGCTACCTGCTCGCCGCCTGCCTGAAGCTGGTGATCGCCCAGCGCCTGTTGCGCCGCCTGTGTCGCCACTGCCGTTACCCACTAAGCGAGATGGCCACGTTCCCCACCGCCCTGTGGCCAGAACCGCTGACGCCCTGGCGCGCCGAAGGGTGCGAACACTGCTTTAGCGGCTATTACGGCCGGATTGGCATTTACGAACTGCTGGCAATAACGCCGGAAGTGCAAGAGGGCCTGATACAAAATGCCACCACCGGGCAGTTGGCGCAGATTGCCCAGCAACAAGGGCAAAAAACCTTGCTGCAGGCCGGGCTGGAACAGGCGGCACAGGGCATCACGTCGCTGGAAGAAGTGTATCGGGTACTCGGTGTCGCTGCTGGTACGGAAACGCGCTGATGGGGAAGCAACGCTTGTTTCTGTGGCAAGCAATTGATCGCCACGGGGAGTTATGCCAGGGCGAAACGCTGCACATCAGCAAGCAGCATGTCTGCCAACAGTTGATCGAGCAGGGGCTACAGCCATACCGAATCGCCAGCGGCAGGTGGATCTTTACGCGCCACTGGCGTGGCGAGCCGCTGATTCAGTTTACCCGCCAGTTAGCCACGCTGCTGCAAGCTGGCCTGCCGCTGATCCACGGGTTGCAGTTGCTGGCGCGCGAACACCCCTCGCCGGCCTGGCGCTGCCTACTGCGCGGTGTTGCCGAGCAGGTTGCTCAGGGGCAAGCGTTTTCCGCCGCACTCGCCCACTATCCGCATGTTTTTCCGGTACTTTACTCAAAGCTGATTGCCATCGGCGAGTTGACCGGCAATTTGGACGGCTGCTGCGCCAAACTTGCTCAGCAGCAGGAGCAACAGCAAAAATTGCACAAGAAGGTCGCCAAGGCCCTGCGTTACCCGCTATTTATCTGCGCCGTGGCCATGCTGGTCAGTATTCTGATGCTAACCATGGTGTTACCTGAATTCGCCAAGGTATATCAATCGTTCAATGCCCCGCTCCCCAGCTTCACCCAATGGCTATTAAACCTTTCCACGCTGCTGATCCACGTTGGCCCTTATCTGGCGATATCGGCGGCTCTGCTGAGCTTGTTCTATCTGCGTAAGCTGCGCCCATTGCCGCACTGGCGGCGGCGTGAGCAGCGGGCTTTGCTGCGGCTGCCGCTGGTTTCCCGTTTGGTTAGCGGCGGCTGCCTCAGCCAGATTTTCCATATCTTGCACATGACCCAGCTCGCCGGGTTAACGCTGGTCGAAGGGTTGGATGCGGCGGCGGCGAGTGTGAGCAACCTGTTCTTCCGCCAGGCGCTCGGCGCGATCCAACAGCAGTTGGCGCAGGGATCAACCTTCCAGCATGCGCTGGCACAACAGGCGCTATTTCCGCCGTTATGCCAACAACTGGTACGGGTTGGGGAGGAATCGGGCTCGCTGGATACCCTATTGGGCAAACTGGCTCAATGGCATGAACAGCAAACACATGAATTGGCCGATACCCTGGCGCAAACGCTGGAACCGATGCTAATGCTGGTGGTCGGCGCTATCGTCGGCACCCTGGTGATCG
The DNA here is from genome assembly GCF_039540155.1 of Gibbsiella greigii. Lineage (NCBI taxonomy): Bacteria > Pseudomonadati > Pseudomonadota > Gammaproteobacteria > Enterobacterales > Yersiniaceae > Gibbsiella > Gibbsiella greigii. Next base: position 245,027 of record NZ_BAABEM010000007.1, on the reverse strand, counting down.
CCATGTATTTACCCATCTTCCAAATGGGGAACATCTTAAGCTAAGCGCAACCCCGCAATAGCACAGGTTCCGCTTCACTACGCGCCGGTTACCGGTTGGTAAAGACGCGGTTTTCCTGCTCCGTCACGCGAATAAAGGTAGTGCGTTTGGTCAGCTCCTTCAAACGGCTCGCCCCCACGTAGGTACAGGCGGAACGCAAGCCCCCCAGAATATCGCGCACGGTCAGCGCCACTTCGCCCCGCAGGGGCAGCTTGACGGTTTTGCCTTCCGCCGCGCGGTATTCCGCCACGCCGCCGACGTGGCGTTCCATGGCGGAAGCCGAGCTCATACCGTAAAACAGCATGAACTGCTCGCCGTTTTCTTCCACGATGGTGCCTTCACATTCATCATGCCCGGCCAGCATACCGCCCAGCATGACAAAGTCGGCGCCACCGCCAAATGCTTTCGCCACATCGCCAGGCACCGAGCAGCCGCCGTCACTGACGATCTGCCCGCTCAGGCCGTGCGCCGCGTCAGCGCATTCGATCACCGCGGAAAGCTGCGGGTAGCCGACGCCGGTTTTCACCCGCGTGGTGCAGACCGAGCCGGGGCCGATCCCTACTTTGACGATATCCGCCCCAGACAACAGCAGTTCTTCCACCATTTCCCCCGTGACCACATTGCCCGCGCAGATAACGCTATCCGGGCAGGCTTCACGCGCTTTCTGTAAGAAATTGACGAAATGTTCGGAATAACCATTGGCGACGTCAATGCAAATGAATTTCAGCGCCGGGGAAAGCGCCAGGATCTGCGTTAACTTGGTAAAATCGGCTGCTGAAGTGCCGGTCGATACCATGACATGGCGCAAAACTGATTCCGGCACCCGCTGGATAAATGCCTCCCACTGCGCCACGGTGTAGTGTTTATGCACGGCGGTGAGGACATCAAACGCGGCCAACGCCTCGGCCATGCGGAACGTACCCACGGTATCCATATTAGCGGCGATGATCGGCACACCAGACCAACTGCTGCCGGAATGTTTAAAGGTAAACTGACGTTCCAGCTCAACCTCAGAGCGGCTTTTCAGCGTAGAGCGTTTTGGGCGGATCAACACATCCTTAAAGCCCAGCTTCAAATCTTCCTCAATACGCATAGCGAATGATTTCCTGGTTAATGGCGACGGTGCGCGATGGGACAAATGGGTTACAACGCTGCATGAGCCGAAGTGCGGCCAGCAACGGCAGCCCGTTGATGCCAGTTCCAGTAAAACTATCATACGCGCGAATAATCACGCGGCAAGACTGCGATTGTGCCTGAATGTGCGCTACAATCATCGCAGTTTACCAGTACGATCCGGCACCGGATCTCCTTTCAGGTTGGCCCGTCACGCCTTACGGCAAATGCAGCCCGCGTTGCTACCGGCTTGCACTTCTGCGCCAGCGCTTTATGATTCCTCTATTCTTTTCGTGAACTCAGGGTGCGCCTAAACCATGGCCTACATTGTTGCGTTGACAGGCGGTATCGGCAGCGGCAAAACCACCGTCGCCAACGCTTTTGCGCGCTTTGGCGCCACCATCGTCGATGCCGACGTGATAGCCCGCCAGGTCGTCGAGCCGGGCACCCCTGCGTTGGCGACAATCGCCGCGCATTTTGGTAATGAAATATTACAGGCGAACGGTTCACTGGACCGCGCCAGGCTGCGCCAGCTTATTTTCAACCACCCGGCGGAAAAAGCCTGGCTGAATCAGCTCCTCCACCCGCTGATCCATCAGGAAACGCAGCGCCAGTTGGCCCTGGCCAGCCGCCCCTATGCCCTGTGGGTAGTGCCGCTGCTGGTGGAAAACGATCTGCATACGCGCGCCGACCGGGTGCTGGTGGTCGATGCCGATCGCGAGACGCAACTGGCCAGAACCATGGCCCGCGACGGCAGCAGCCGCGAGCAGGCGCTCAATATCTTGTCGGCCCAGGCCACGCGCCACCAACGCCTGGCGGTGGCCGACGACGTCATTGATAACAGCGGCAACCTGCGGGATATTGAACCCGCTGTCGCACTATTACATCAACGCTATCTAGAATTGGCGGCATCCGCGCCCCAACAGGATTACACCGAATGAGCGATGTTTCCCCTACCGTTCTTTTTGAACACCCGCTGAATGAAAAAATGCGCACCTGGCTGCGCATTGAGTTTCTTTTACAGCAGCTGTATCAGCAGCAGGCATTGGACAATACCGCTATTGCCCTGACGTTTTTCCGCGCCGTCGCCGATCTGTTGGATGTGCTGGAGCGCGGCGAAGTGCGTACCGAACTGCTCAAAGAGCTGGAACGCCAGCAGCAGAAACTGCTGCAGTGGGCGGACGTGCCGGGCGTGGACATGACGCTGGTCAACCAACTGCGTGACCAACTCAAACAGTGCGCGTCCTCACTGATGGCCGCCCCGCGGCTGGGGCAGGCTTTGCGCGAGGATCGCCTGATTGCGTTGGTGCGCCAGCGCCTGAGCATCCCCGGCGGCTGTTGCAGTTTCGATTTGCCCACGCTGCATATGTGGATGCATATCCCGCAGCACCAGCGCGATCGCGATGTCGGCGCCTGGCTGGAAACGCTGCAGCCGCTCAGCCACGCCCTGTCGATGGTGTTGGATCTGATCCGTAAATCCGGCCAGTTCCAAAACCAGATCAGCCTGAATGGCTTTTTCCAGGACAATGCCGAAGGGGCCGATCTGCTGCGCCTGCGTATCAACCTGGAATATCAGCTCTACCCGCAAATTTCCGGCCATAAAACGCGCTATGCCATCCGCTTCCTGCCGCTGGACAGCGAGCACGGCAAGGTTGCCGAACGGTTGACGTTCGCCCTGGCCTGTTGTTAATTCATCAGAAAAAAATACGCCCTCGCCAAGCCGCGGGGGTAAGGAAAAGTAATGACGACCGTAGTGAAGTGCCCAACCTGTGGTAAAGGCGTGGTCTGGGGAGAAGTCAGCCCCTTTCGCCCGTTCTGCAGCAAACGCTGCCAGCTCATCGATCTTGGCGAATGGGCGGCGGAGGAAAAACGGATACCCAGCCAGAGCGATCTGACGGAAAGCGAAGAGTGGAGCGAAGAAGACAAGGAGTAAGAAATGGCCTGGCGCGCTAACGCCAGACTGGCACAGTTCACACCGCCGGGTTAGCCTGCGCCACCAGCAGTTGAATAATCGTGGCATTAGCCGGCGGGAAATCAGCCGCCTGCAAATCGGCCTGCCTGGCCCAGCGCATCGGTTGGCCTTCCCGGCCATACGGCTCACCGCGCCACTGCTCTACCAGATAGAAATGCAGCGTCACGATCCGATCATCAAAACGGTGCTCAATCACTTCCAGCGGGGTAGCCTGCTGCACGTCAATACCGGTTTCTTCCTGCAGCTCGCGCGTTAACGCCTGCTCGGGCGTTTCCCCGTCTTCTATCTTGCCGCCGGGAAACTCCCAAAACCCCGCCATATGCGAATCGGCAGCACGTTGGGTGAGGAAGATTTCTTGCCGGGTATTACGGATAATGCCAACGGCAATATTCAACTGTTTCATCGCGTCTCCAGATATAAACCCAAGATAATTCGAGTTGCAGGACAAAAACGCAAAAGCGTTTTTGAACAGCGCTAGCGCTGGCCCCGAAGGGGTGCGGCCGTATGGCCGAATCATGCGGCAACGCAGCAAATCCCCAGGCGCTTACCGAAGTCAAGTGACTGGGGAGCCAACACACCTGCAACTTGAAGTATGAAGGGTATAAACGCAGGGTGCCGGTTAGCATCCCCAAAAAGAGGGGACCAGCATGCTGATCCCCTTGCGTTTGGCCGGCACCCGTTGCCGGATGCCGCCCGTCTTTTTACCGCAGCGCCGGCCTTATTTCTGCAGGCGACCGTGGCACTGCTTGTACTTTTTGCCTGAACCGCATGGGCAAGGATCGTTACGGCCAACCTTGCGTTCAGCGACGGCTGGCGTATTGGGTTCATCAACGGCCAGCGAGTTTTCATCCTGATGGCTCAGCTGTTGCTGCTGGGCCAAGCGTTCCGCTTCGCTGCGGCGTTGTTGTTCCAGGGCCTCAACCTCTTCCGGCATCCGCACCTGAACTTTGCTGAGCACGCTGATCACTTCATACTTCAGCGATTCCAGCATCGCGGCGAACATGGCGAAGGATTCACGTTTATATTCCTGCTTCGGATCCTTTTGCGCGTAGCCACGCAAATGGATGCCCTGGCGCAGGTAATCCATCGCGGCCAGGTGCTCTTTCCACAACGAATCCAGGGTTTGCAGCATCACGCCTTTTTCAAAGTTGCGCATCATTTCGCTGCCGACCACTTCTTCCTTGCGCAGATATTCTTCCTTGGCCTTATCCAGAATACGCTCACGCAGCGTTTCTTCATGCAGCTCCGGCTCTTTGTCCAGCCACTCGGCAAGCGGCAGTGCCAAATCGAAATCTTTCTTCAGGCGATCTTCCAGCCCTTTCACATCCCACATTTCCTCCAGCGACTGCGGCGGAATGTAGTTATCAATCGTCGCCTTGAAGACGTCTTCGCGGATACTGTTGATGGTTTCACTGACGTCGGACACATCCAGCAATTCATTACGCTGGCTGTATATGGCGCGACGCTGGTCGTTGGCCACATCATCGTATTCCAGCAGTTGTTTACGGATATCAAAGTTGCGGCTTTCTACTTTACGCTGTGCGTTGGCGATCGCCTTGGTCACCCATGGGTGCTCAATTGCTTCGCCTTCTTTCATCCCCAGCTTACGCATCATGTTGGACACGCGATCGGAGGCAAAAATACGCATCAGGGCATCTTCCATCGACAGATAGAAGCGGGAAGAACCGGCATCGCCCTGGCGGCCGGAACGGCCACGCAGCTGGTTGTCGATACGGCGTGATTCGTGGCGTTCGGTACCGATAATGTGCAGGCCGCCTGCCGCCAATACGGCGTCATGGCGCACTTTCCACGCCTGCTTGATCTCTTCGATCTGCTCTTCGGTTGGAGCTTCCAACTGCGCAATCTCGCTCTGCCAGCTGCCACCCAGCACAATATCGGTACCACGCCCTGCCATGTTGGTGGCGATGGTCACCGCACCGGACTGGCCGGCCTGAGCCACAATATCCGCTTCCATGGCGTGGAATTTGGCGTTCAGCACTTTATGGTCGATACCGGCCTTCGCCAGTTCGCGGGAAACCACTTCGGATTTCTCGATCGAGATAGTACCTACCAGCACCGGTTGGCCTTTGGCGGTACGTTCACGAATATCTTCGATGATCGCCGCGATTTTCTCTTTCTCGGTCATGTAGACCAGATCCGGCATGTCTTTACGGATCATCGGGCGGTTGGTCGGCACCACGATGGTATCCAGCTTGTAGATCGAGCTGAACTCAAACGCTTCGGTGTCTGCGGTACCGGTCATCCCGGCCAACTTCTCGTACAGACGGAAATAGTTCTGGAAGGTGATCGAAGCCAGGGTCTGGTTTTCATTTTGAATTTCCACCCCTTCCTTAGCTTCCACCGCCTGGTGCAGGCCGTCAGACCAGCGGCGGCCCTGCATGGTACGGCCGGTGTGTTCATCAACGATAATGACTTCGCCATCTTTCACAATGTAGTCAACGTCGCGGGTAAACAACACGTGAGCACGCAATGCGGCGGTAACATGGTGCATCAGCATGATATTGGCCGGGGAATACAGCGATTCGCCTTCATCCATAATGCCGGCGCCCACCAGCAGCTCTTCGATCAGAATCAAACCGCGCTCGGTCAAGTGCACCTGGCGCGCTTTTTCATCCACCGAAAAGTGGCCGTCGCCATGGAAAGTGTCAGAGTCTTCTTTTTCCTGGCGGATCAGTTTAGGGATCAGTTTGTCGACCTTGATGTACATCTCAGAGCTGTCTTCAGCCGGGCCGGAGATGATCAGCGGAGTACGCGCTTCATCGATAAGAATGGAGTCGACCTCATCCACCAGCGCATAGTGCAGCGGGCGCTGCACGCGCTCTTCCGGGCTGAACGCCATGTTGTCGCGCAGATAGTCAAAGCCGTATTCGTTGTTGGTGCCGTAGGTAATATCGGCGGCGTAGGCTTCACGTTTGGCTGGCGCTGGCATGCCCGGCAGGTTGATACCCACGGTCAGGCCGAGGAATTCAAACAGCGGGCGGTTGTTTTCCGCATCGCGCTGGGCCAGGTAGTCGTTGACGGTAACCACGTGTACACCGCGGCCGCTCAACGCATTCAGGTATGCCGGCAGGGTCGCCGTCAGGGTTTTACCTTCACCGGTACGCATTTCCGCAATGCAGCGATCGTTGAGCACCATGCCGCCCAGCAGCTGTACGTCGAAGTGGCGCATGCCGAACACGCGTTTACTGGCTTCGCGCACCACGGCGAATGCTTCCGGCAACAGATTCTCCAGCACTTCGCCTTTTTTCAGGCGCTCACGGAACTCACTGGTCTTGGCTTTTAACTGTTCATCGGACAGCTTTTCCATGTCCGGTTCCATACGGTTAATCTGCTCAACCACTTTACGCATACGGCGCAGCGTACGGTCGTTGCGGCTGCCAAAAACTTTGGTCAATAATTTCACTAACATGATGTTTACTGTCTCTTGAATGACGGCCATAACGGGCCATCAATTACCGTTGTTCATTAAGGATAGGGTCGCCCACGCGGGCAAAGATGATCAGGCTGCAGCAGGCCCAGCGCGGATCCCCTGCACCTGCGCCAGCCACAAGCCGGCCTGGTGCTGCGCGAAGGGTGGCAGCACCGCATGGCGGGTATCGCGAACGATGGTTGGCGGTTTGGGCTCATGCGTCAGCAGCGCATTCAGGGTGGAAAGCAGCGCCAGTTGGGCCTGGGCTACCTGTAACGGCTCGGCGGCTTGCGCTTCGGTTTCCTGCGCACGCGCATAGACAACCTGCGGCGCCAGAGCAAAAGAAAGGTGACGAATGACGGTGCGAAGCGCATGCTGGTGCCAGTAGTCGACGCCAAAGGTAGGGCGACGATGCACATCCTGCAGCAACGCCAGGCTGTTAAAGGCACCGCTGGCGGAGTTCTGGCGGTTAACGCTGGACGAATTGCTCGGTAACGCGGCCTGCTCAGGGCAGCCAGACAAATTTTGCGGGACGCCAAGCGTGGCCGCTACCATCCCCAGCAGGAGATGAGGCCAAAAATAACGTCTGCCAAATTGTCGCCAACGATTTAGAATACCGATCACGAGTTTATAATCCGCCGGAGCTCATCATGCGCGATAGCCGTCCACAATTATTAGATTTCCTGTTTACTGAGGCGTCCGCAGCGAACAAAGGGCCGCTACACGATGTTCAACAACGCGCTATCGCGCTGCTGAAACTCAACCGGGCAGTGAAGGGGCTATTGCCAGCCCAGTTGCACCCCTGGTGCCGTGTCGCAAACTTCAGACAGGGTATTTTAGTGCTAGAAACGGCAAATGCCAGCTGGATGATGCGCTTGCGCTACGAACAGCCTAATTTATTATCTGCACTACGGGGGCAAATTCTACCATCATTGTCGTCGATCGACATCAGGATTAATCCCGCGCTGATGGTAAAAGGCAGTAATCAACAGGCCGATGCGGCGAAGAAAAAACCAGGCGGCGAAAAACCAGCTGCGCCGTTGCGGCATTTGAGCCAGGAAAGTGCGGAACAGTTGAGGGGATTAGCGAGCCGCAGCCCGGAAAAATTGCGCAAAACGTTGGAACGACTGGCAGCGTTGGCCGGAGAGAGTGCCAAAACTACCAGTCGCGATCAATAATCAGCGATATCAGGCCAAGCTTATGCCAAAACGGTCGACGGTGCCTTGAATGCCAGCGGCATTTCGGCTTCGTCCTGGAACGTAACGTATTCCCAGGCTTCCTGTTTTGCCAGCACAGCCTGCAACAGTTTGTTGTTCAGCGCATGACCAGATTTATATGCGGTGAACGAACCAATAATGTTGTGGCCGCACATGAACAGATCGCCGATGGCGTCGAGCATTTTGTGGCGAACGAATTCGTCTTCAAAGCGCAGGCCGTCTTCGTTCAGCACGCGGTAGTCATCCACCACGATGGCGCAGTCAAAGCTGCCGCCCAGCGCCAAACCACGCGACTGCAGGTACTCGATGTCACGCATGAAACCGAAGGTACGCGCACGGCTGATCTGGCGCACGAACGAATCGGCGGAAAAATCCAGACGATAACGTTGTGAGCTGGCATCAATCGCCGGGTGGTTGAAGTCGATGGTAAAGTCGAGGCGGAACCCGTTATGCGGGGACAGTTCTGCCCACTTGTCGCCATCTTCTACGCGCACGGTGTCTTTAATGCGCAAGAATTTCTTCGCTGAGCTCAGTTCTTCAATCCCTGCGTCCAACAGCAGGAAAACGAATGGGCTAGCGCTGCCGTCCATGATCGGGATTTCGGCGGCGTCGACTTCAATAATGATGTTGTCAATGCCCAACCCGGCCAAAGCCGCATTCAGATGCTCAACGGTAGAAATACGCACATCATGCTCATTCACCAGACAAGTACAGAGCATGGTATCTCGCACGGATTTTGCATCAGCCGGGAAATCAACCGGTGGATTCAAGTCAGTGCGACGATAGATGACCCCGGTATTCGCCGGCGCTGGGCGCATTGTCAGCGTGACTTTCTTGCCGGTATGCAAACCGACACCCGTCGCCTGAACAATACGTTTTAATGTCCTTTGTTTGATCATCGTGTTATCTCGCAATGTTATTCATCCTACCGGCCAATGATACAGCATGACCGGTGGGACATTTTAGCACAAAGAGCGGAGATACCAAATTCTCAGGATATTCTTAATCCGCCTGCTTACGCAGGAACGCAGGAATATCCAGATAATCAGGCTCTTTGTTTGGCTGCGCGTTCTGATCGTTGACCACTTTGGCAGCAGGCTTCACTTCCTGTTGCAGCGGCGACATACCGTGCTGCTGATAACGATGATCCATTACCGGCTGGCTGGCCTGTTTGTTGGTCACCAGGGTAATTTCAGGACGTTTGTCCATGCCGATACCAGTCGCAACAACGGTAACGCGCAGTTCGTCGTTCATCTCTGGATCCAGAGATGTACCGATAACCACGGTCGCGTTGTCGGAAGCGAATGCACGGATGGTGTTACCCACGGTTTCGAATTCGTCCAGACGCAGATCGAAGCCAGCCGTGATGTTAACCAGCACGCCGCGCGCACCAGACAGATCGATATCTTCCAGCAGCGGGCTGGAAATTGCCATTTCCGCCGCTTCTTCCGCACGATCTTCGCCACAGGCCACGCCGGAACCCATCATCGCGTAGCCCATTTCGGACATCACGGTGCGCACGTCGGCAAAGTCGACGTTCATCAGGCCCGGACGGGTGATCAGTTCGGCAATACCCTGCACAGCGCCTTTCAGCACGTCATTGGCCGCGCCGAACGCGTCCAGCAGAGAGATGCCACGGCCCAGAACTTTCAACAGTTTATCGTTCGGGATGGTGATCAGGGAGTCCACGTGTTTGGACAGCTCAGCGATACCCTGCTCAGCGAACGCCATGCGTTTCTTGCCTTCGAAGTTGAAAGGCTTGGTAACCACGGCCACTGTCAGAATACCCAGATCTTTCGCCACTTCGGCTACCACTGGCGCAGCGCCGGTACCGGTGCCGCCGCCCATGCCGGCTGCGATAAAGACCATGTCCGCGCCTTCCAGCGCAGAGCGCAGGGCTTCGCGGTCTTCTTCCGCGGAATTACGCCCTACTTCGGGGTTTGCGCCAGCCCCCAACCCTTTGGTAATACCGCTACCAATCTGGATGGTTTGGCCCACAGCCGTTTTACGTAGCGCCTGAGCGTCTGTGTTAACGGCAAAGAATTCGACACCTTCGATGCGCTCGCGCACCATGTGTTCAACGGCGTTGCCGCCGCCACCGCCGACGCCGATGACTTTAATCACCGCGTCATTGGTTAGTTCCATTGGTTCAAACATAGTTTCTCTCCGTTTTGTGCCTGTCGCTGCGAGATCATAAGAAGATGTAAATCAGCATGATCTCTTTGTTGAAACATTAAAACTCTTTTCTCAGCCAGCTATTGATACGTTTAAACCAACTGCCCACTGAGGCGCGTTTTTCTACTTCCGTCTCGCCATTAAGGTGAGACTCTTTTCCATAGTGCAGCAGCCCGACCGCGGTCGAATAGTAAGGCTCCTGCGCATAATCCGTCAGACCCGTGATGTTCAAGGGTTGGCCGATGCGTACCTGGGTATGAAACACCCGTTGCGCACAGGCTGCCAGGCCATCAATCTGGGCGGCGCCACCGGTCAGCACAATACCCGCTGCCAGATGGTGCTTCACCCCCTGCTGACGTAGCTGCTCCTGCAATTGCAAAATCTCGTCGTTGACCAGATTCAACAGTTCGGTGTAGCGCGGCTCAATCACTTCAGCCAGTGTCTGTCTTTGCAGACTACGCGGAGGGCGGCCCCCGACGCTAGGCACCTCTACACTCTCATCCTTGCTAACAATCGATCCAAGCGCACAACCGTGCCGAACTTTGATCGCTTCCGCATCTGTCGGCGGCGTGCCGAAGGCATAGGCGATATCGCTGGTGACCACGTTGCCGGCGTATGGGATCACTTTGGTGTGGCGCAACGCGCCGCCGGTGTACACCGCCATATCCATGGTGCCACCGCCAATGTCCACAACACAAACGCCAAGCTCGCGCTCATCCTCGGTCAGCACCGCATAGCTGGCGGCCAGACCGGCGAAAATAAGTTGGTCAACTTTCAGACCACAACGTTCAACCGCTTTCACGATGTTTTTCGCCATATCGTTATGGCAGGTAATCAGGTGCACCTTGGCCTGCATACGCACGCCGGACAACCCTACCGGGTTTTTGATGCCTTCCTGATAGTCGATCGCATATTCCTGCGGGATCACATGCAGGATGCGATGCTCATCGCGAACGCGTACCGACTTGGCGGTATGAACCACGTTCTCAACATCTTCAAGCGTTACTTCTTCTTCGGAAATCGGCACCATGCCGATTTCGTTCTGGCAGCTGATATGCTTGCCGGAAAGCGCCAGATAAACCGAGGAAATCTGGCAATCCGCCATCAGCTCCGCCTGGTCGATCGCGCGCTGTACGCACTTCACTACCGATTCCAGGTCGTTTACGCCCCCCTTGTCCATCCCGCGGGACGGGCAGCTACCCACACCGATAATATTGACCATGCCATCGGGCAGAACTTCCCCTACCAATGCGGCGACTTTTGCCGTACCGATCTCCAGTCCAACTACCAGCTTTCTGTCCGTCGACTTGATCATTGTTGTTTTGCCTGTGCCTGATTCTGTTGCTGATTACTGTTTTGCCGATCGCGCGTCGCCGAGCCATCCGTTTGCTGCTGTTGATCCAGCGGCAGCGGAGACCAACCAACCGAGGCGCCTGATTCATAGCGCAGATCGACATAGCTGACGCGTTTGCCCTCTGCCTGCCCCTGCTGCACCAATACCGGATATAACCCGATAAAGCGCTGCAGACGCCCCATGCGATCGTCACGTCCCAGTTCCAGCCGAACATCGTTATCCAAAGCCAACTGCCAGGAATGGCGGGCGCTCATCGCCACCATTTTCAGCGAAAACCTGTTGGCCGCTAACACGCTACTCATGGTCCGATAGCCTTCCAGAACGTCTTGCTCGCTCCCTTCCGGACCATAGAGCAACGGCAATTTCTGCTTGCCGACACGTTCTGCCGGGACGCTGAACGACTTGCCCTCGGCATCCACCATGTGCAAGTCATTCCAACGCGCCGCCGGGACATATTCCACCAGGTGGATTTTCAGCTCATCCGGCCACTGCTTGCGCACGCTGGCCTGCTTAATCCACGGCAGCCGTTCAATCTGCTGCTGGATGACGTTGACATCCTGCGTCATGAACGTCCCCGGCGATCCCAGCGCCAGGATCGCCTGGCGAATATCATCGTTGGTGGTGTAATGGCGTTCGCCGGTCACCACCAACCGTGACAGCGGCAGGCGGCTTGCGTCCTTCATCCAACCAACCACCGCCCAACCACTCCACAAAATTGTTCCTAACACCATCAGCAGGAAAATAATTCCGGCCAACTGGGTTCCATTGCTGCGGCGTGGGTTGTTATCCGCCTCACGCTCGCGCACATTCAGGGCAGCTTGCGACATATCAGTCGGCCAATTCCAAAATTTCCGCTACCAACTGCGGAAAACTCAAACCATATTGGCGCGCCGCCATCGGCACCAGGCTATGGCTGGTCATGCCTGGCGAAGTATTTACCTCCAGCAGATAGAAGCGGCCATCGCTATCTTGCATTACATCAACCCGGCCCCAGCCGCTGCAGCCCAACGCACGGTACGCGCGCTGCGACAGGGCGGCCAGTTCGGCTTCCTGTTCGGCATTCAGGCCGCTTGGGCAGAAGTACTGCGTATCTTCGGCTACGTACTTGGCCTGGTAATCGTAAAATACCCCGGCCGCCTGAATACGAATCGAAGGCAGCATTTGCTCCCCCAAAAACGCCACGGTGTATTCCGGGCCGCTGAGCCATTTTTCCACCAGCACATCGTCGTCGTGCTGGAAAGCCGCGGCCAAGGCCGCTTCCAGCGCCTCAGGCTCGCTCACCTTACTCATCCCGACGCTGGAACCTTCACGGTTCGGCTTCACTATCAGCGGCAGCCCCAACGCCGCAATAGCCGCCAACTGCGCTTCCCGGGCCGCGCCGGTGAAGGCCTGGCGTTGCAGGGCCACATACGGCGCGATGGGCAAACCCAGCGCTTGCCATACCAGCTTGCTGCGCCATTTATCCATGGTCAGCGCCGAAGCCATCACGCCGCTGCCGGTATAGGGCAGGCCGAGAAACTCCAGCGCCCCTTGCAGAGTGCCGTCTTCACCGCCGCGCCCGTGCAGGGCGATAAAGACTTTGGTAAAACCGTGCGCTTTCAGCTCGGTTACCGGAAAATCCTGCGGATCGACGCCGTGGGCATCAACACCCGCTTCGCGCAAGCCCGCCAGCACTGCCGCGCCGGATTGAAGCGACACGTCGCGTTCAGCGGAGGAGCCGCCCAGCAAAACGGCAACTTTGTCAGCCATGGCTCGCCTCCTCGTTTTTTATCGGCCGCAGCTTCTGCTCGGCCAGCTTACGCGCGATTTTGCCGACGTTGCCCGCCCCCTGCACCAATACCAGATCGTCATCCTGCAGCAGTTGCGCCAACGTTTCCGGCACAGTCGCCGCGTCGGAAACCAAAATCGGATCCAGCTTGCCGCGGTTGCGGATAGTGCGGCACAGCGAGCGGCTGTCGGCGCCCGGGATCGGGGCTTCGCCCGCCGGATACACATCCAGCATCAGTAACACATCCACCTGCGACAACACGTTAGCGAAATCGTCGTACAGATCGCGCGTACGCGTGTAACGGTGCGGCTGGAAAATCATCACCAGCCGTTTTTCCGGCCAGCCGGCGCGCGCCGCTTTGATCGTCGCATCAACTTCAGTCGGGTGGTGGCCATAATCATCCACCAGCATCGCGCTGCCCGGTTGGCCATTCACTAACTCCAGCGGATACTCGCCGAGGAAATCGAAGCGGCGCCCGGTGCCCTGGAACCCCGCCAGCGCACGCAGGATGTCGTCGTCGTCGATCCCTTCTTCGGTGGCCACCGCCACCGCAGCGGCGGCGTTCAGCGCGTTATGGCGGCCCGGCGCATTCAGCGTCACCGTCAACAGCGGCTTATCCTGACGGCTCAGGGTAAAGTGCCCCTGCGGCCCAATTTGCTGATAGCCTTCTACGCGCACATCGGCATCTTCACTAAAACCGTAGGTGGTGATATGGCGCCCCACGCGCGGCAGGAGTTCACGCACCACCGGATCGTCCACGCACATTACCGCACGGCCGTAAAACGGCAGGTTGTGCAGAAAATTAATGAACGTCTGCTTCAAATTCTCGAAGTCGCCCTGGTAGGTATCCATATGGTCGGCTTCAATGTTGGTGACAATCGCCACCATCGGCTGCAAATGCAGGAACGACGCGTCGCTCTCATCCGCTTCCGCAATCAGGTAACGGCTGGAGCCCAGGCGCGCATGGGTGCCTGCGGCCTTCACTAGCCCACCGTTGACAAAGGTCGGGTCCAGCCCGGCCTCGGCATAAATGCTCGACACCATCGCCGTGGTAGTAGTTTTGCCGTGCGTCCCGGCGATGGCGATGCCATGACGGAAACGCATCAGCTCGGCCAGCATTTCAGCGCGGCGGATCACCGGAATACGCGCCTCGCGGGCGGCGACGATTTCCGGGTTGTCCGCCGGGATCGCCGTGGAAACCACCACCACGCTAGCGTCCTGAACGTTCTCCGGGCGGTGATGGAAATAGATCGTCGCCCCCAGTTCGCTCAACTGCTGGGTTACCGGATTGGGCGCCAGATCGGAGCCGCTAATCTGATAGCCTTCATTTGCCAACACTTCGGCGATACCACCCATACCGGCACCACCGATGCCGACAAAGTGAATGTGCCGGACGCGATGCATCTCGGGCACGATAGTACGTAGTTTCGCCAGTTGTTGTGTATTCATCACTTTCTCTATCCAGGAGCAGCGAACCGCCCCCCATTACCTGTTCTTCACTATGCGCCCGGCAAACCGAGCCCATGCATTATTATCTGGCCGCGTCGATCAGTTCGGCCGCCACGCGATCGGTCGCATCCGGGATCGCCACGGCGCGCGCTTTTTCAGCCATCGCCAGCAACGTCGGGCGATCCCAGCTTGCCAGCAGTTCCGCAACCACGTCGGCATTAAACTGCGGCTGTTCGATAATTTTCGCCGCACCGGCCTCTTCCAGCGGGCGGGCATTCCAGTACTGCTGGCGATCCTTGTGCTGGAACGGCACGAAAATCGCCGGCAACCCGGCCGCCGCCACCTCGCTGACGGTCAGCGCGCCGGAACGGCAAACAACCACATCCGCCCAGGCATAGGCGCCGGCCATGTCATCGATGAACTCGGTGACCTTGTGCTGCGTCTGCCCGGTTTTCTCATAGGCAGCCAGCACACTTTCCAAAGCGCCCTTGCCCACTTGATGCCAGAGCGTAATTCTATCGCCCAAACGCGCGGCGACTTCAGGAACTGTCTGATTCAGCACGCGTGCGCCCTGGCTGCCGCCGATGACCAGCACACGGATTGGCCCTTCACGCCCTTTAAGGCGTTGGTTCGGCAACGGCAGCGCCAGCACATCGGTGCGCACCGGGTTGCCGACCACATCAGCGTGCGGGAACGCGCCGGGAAACGCCTGCAATACGGTTTTGGCGATACGCGCCAACCAGCGGTTGGTCAGCCCGGCAATCCCGTTTTGTTCGTGCAGCACCACCGGGATGCCGCACAACCAGGCCGCCAGGCCGCCCGGGCCGGAAACGTAGCCGCCCATCCCCAGCACCACGTCCGGCTGGTAGCTGCGCATGATCAGGATAGCCTGGCGCACCGCGCGCCAAATGCGCACCGGCGCCGCCAACTGGGCCATCAGCCCTTTACCGCGCAGGCCTGAAATACGGATGAAATCAATTGCGATTCCGTGTTTTGGCACTAAATCGGCTTCCATACGGTCCGCGGTACCGAGCCAGCGCACCTGCCAGCCTTGCGCCATCAGGTGATGCGCAACCGCCAGCCCCGGGAACACATGCCCGCCCGTGCCGCCTGCCATCACCATTAAACGCTTGGGTTTCCCGCTCATGCCTTACCTCTTAACAAACGCCTGCGCTTTGCTCAGGCGTGTTTCAAAATCAATCCGCAGCAACAGCACAATCGCCGTTGACATAATTAACAGGCTCGAACCACCGTAACTGATCAGCGGCAGGGTCAGGCCTTTGGTCGGCAACATCCCCGCCGCCGCACCAACGTTCACCAGCGCCTGGAAGCTGAACCAGATGCCGATCGAGCAGGCCAGGAAGCCGGAGAAGCGCTGATCGATTTCCAACGCCCGGCGGCCGATCGACATCGCGCGAAAAGCGACGAAGAATACCATTAACAGCGCAAGAACCACACCGATATAGCCCAACTCTTCACCTAAGATCGAAAAGATAAAGTCAGTGTGCGCTTCAGGCAGATATTCCAGTTTCTGCACCGAGTTCCCCAGGCCTTGGCCCCA
This sequence comes from Gibbsiella greigii, assembly GCF_039540155.1. Lineage (NCBI taxonomy): Bacteria > Pseudomonadati > Pseudomonadota > Gammaproteobacteria > Enterobacterales > Yersiniaceae > Gibbsiella > Gibbsiella greigii. The sequence goes on along the minus strand of NZ_BAABEM010000007.1, from coordinate 228,949 downwards.
GAACTCACCACGGCCAAACGCCATCAGCGACTGGGTTAACTGGTAACCGCTGCCGAACGGATCGTCCCACGGGTTCCAGAAAGAGGTTACGCGGCGCATACGGTAAGGCTCGGCGATAATCAGCAGCACGACGGCAATCAGGCCGGAGCCGATAATCGCCAGGAATTGCCACAGCTTGGCGCCGGCCAGGAACAGCATCGCCAGCGTGGTGACAAACAGCACCACCACGGTGCCGAGGTCCGGCTGCGCCAGCAGCAGCACCGCCAGCACCACCATCACGCCCATCGGCTTACAGAAGCCCCAGAAGTTACTGCGGACTTCATCCACCTTGCGCACCAGATAGCTGGCCAAATAGCAAAACAACGACAGCTTCGACAGCTCAGCCGGCTGAATTCGCAGCGGGCCCAGCGCGATCCAGCGCGATGCCCCGTTAACCGAACTGCCCACCACCAACACAATCAGCAGCATCACGATCGACAGCAGCAGCATCACATTGCTATAACGCTGCCACACGTCCATCGGGATGCGCAGCGTAACCAGCGACAGGCCAAAGGCCAGCCCCAGGTACAGCGCGTCACGTTTGGCGAACAAGAAAGGATCGTCCGCCAGGCGCTGACCGATCGGCATCGAGGCCGACGTCACCATCACGAAACCGATAATTGCCAGGCCGAAGGTGAGCCACAGCAGAGTGCGGTCGTACAGCACCATGGTGGCGGCATCGTGGTCGCGTGCCCCCATCACCCACTCTTTTAGTTTGTCCGCCAGGCCGAACGTCGGCACCCGTAGTCTCATCCGCCAAGCTCCTGTGCCAGACGGGCAAACTCGTTGCCGCGCTCTTCAAAATTACGGAACTGATCCAGACTGGCGCAGGCCGGCGACAGCAACACCATATCGCCCGGCTGAAGGCGGCCGGCAATCACCTGCATCGCCTGTTCCATGGTATCGGTTTGCACCGCTACTTCCGGGCGCAGCTCGGCCAGTTGGGCGCCATCGCGCCCGAAGCAGTACAGGCGAATATTGTCGCCCTGCAGATAGCGCGTCAGCGGCGAAAAATCAGCGGACTTGCCATCACCACCCAGCAGCAGGTGCAGCGTGCCGGCCACCTGCAGGCCATTGAGCGCCGCTTCGGTGCTGCCCACGTTGGTGGCTTTTGAATCGTTAATCCAACGCACCCCGTTGTTTTGCCACACCAGTTGGAAACGGTGCGGCAAACCGGTAAAGAGAGTCAGCGCCTTCAGGCTGGAGGCGCGCGGCAGATGCACCGCATCGGCCAACGCCAGCGCCGCCAGCGCATTGGTATAGTTGTGGCGCCCCACCAGATTCATCTCACTGGTGTTCAGCACTTTTTCGCCGCGCACCCGCAGCCAGGTTTCACCCTGCTGGTTATTCAGGTGGTAATCGCCCACGTCGATACCAAAGCTGATGCAACGCTCATCGGCGCCGCGAATCGGCATCGTCAGGGCATCATCGGCATTCACCACGCACACCGCGGCGTTTTCATAAACCTTCAGCTTGGCGGCGCGATATTGCTGCAGGCCAAACGGGTAGCGATCCATATGGTCTTCGGTGACGTTCAGGATGGTGGCAGCTGCCGCATGCAGGCTGCTAGTGGTTTCCAACTGGAAGCTGGACAGCTCCAGCACATACAGTTGGCACTCCTGTTCCAGCAGGCGCAACGCAGGCAGGCCAATGTTGCCGCCCACGCCAACCGCCCAACCGGCGGCCTTCGCCATTTCCCCCACCAGGGTGGTGACGGTGCTTTTGCCGTTGGAGCCGGTGATCGCCACGATCGGCGCTACTGCTTCGCGGCAAAACAGCTCCACGTCGCCGACAATTTCCACGCCGGCATCGGCGGCGGCGCTCAGCGCCGGCGTCGCCAACGCGATACCAGGGCTGGCGACGATCAGATCGGCGGCCAGCAGCCAGTCTTCATGCAGCGAACCCAGATGGCGCTCAATGCTCTCGGGCAGTTTATCCAGGCCTGGCGGAGAAACACGGGTATCCATAACGCGCGGCGTCACACCGCGTGCCATAAAGAAATCAACGCAGGACAGACCGGTCAGGCCCAACCCGATGATGACGACTTTTTTACCCTGATAATCCACCATAATTAACGTACCTTCAGCGTTGCCAGGCCAATCAACACCAGCATCAGCGAAATAATCCAAAAGCGCACAATCACGCGCGGTTCCGGCCAGCCTTTCAATTCATAGTGGTGGTGAATCGGCGCCATGCGGAAAATACGTTGCCCGCGCAGCTTGAACGACCCCACCTGCAGGATGACCGACAGCGTTTCCACCACGAACACCCCGCCCATAATCACCAGCAAAAACTCCTGGCGCAGCAGCACAGCGATAGTGCCCAACGCGCCGCCCAGCGCCAGCGAGCCCACATCGCCCATAAACACCTGCGCCGGATAGGTGTTAAACCACAAGAAGCCCAGCCCAGCGCCCACAATGGCGGTGCACACAATCACCAGTTCCCCCGCATGGCGCAAATAGGGGATGTGCAGGTAATTGGCGAAGTTCATGTTACCGGTGGCCCAGGCCACCAGCGCAAAACCGGCGGCCACGAACACCGTCGGCATGATCGCCAGCCCGTCCAGGCCGTCGGTCAGGTTGACGGCGTTGCTGGTGCCCACAATCACAAAATACGCCAGCAGAACGTACAGCAGGCCAAGCTGCGGCATCACATCTTTAAAGAACGGCACCACCAGCTCAGTGGCCGGCGTATCCTTACCGACGGCATACATGACAAAAGCCACCGCCAGCGCAATCACCGACTGCCAAAAATACTTCCAGCGGGCAATCAGGCCCTTGGTATCTTTGCGCACCACTTTGCGGTAATCATCGACAAAACCGACGATGCCATACCCCACCAGCACGAACAGCACGCACCAAACATACGGATTGGACGGGTAAGCCCACATCAGCACCGAAATGGTGATGGAGGTCAGGATCATAATGCCGCCCATGGTCGGCGTGCCGCGCTTGCTGAAGTGCGATTCCGGGCCATCGTTACGCACCACCTGGCCAAACGACATTTCCTGCAGGCGCGCAATCAGGCGCGGCCCCATCCATAAAGAGATCACCAATGCGGTCAGCAGGCTGACGATGGCTCGGAACGTCAGATAGGAAAAGACGTTAAAGCCGGAATAATACTTGACCAAATGTTCGGCCAGCCAAACTAACATGGTGCTTTCTCCTGTAACGCGCGTACTACCTGCTCCATTGCGGCACTACGTGACCCTTTGATTAACACGGTAATTACCGCATGTTCCGACAGTAATTCCGCCACGCGCGCGATCACTGCTGCCTTATCCTGTAAATGCTCGCCGTTACCGGAGGCGGCGCTCAGCACCTGGCTTAACGCCCCCACGCTGATAACCTTATCGATCTGGGCCTGACGGGCGGCTTCACCCACCTGGCGGTGACATTCTTCTGCTTCTTCGCCCAGCTCCGCCATATCGCCAACCACCAGCACACGATACCCCGGCATCTCGGCCAACACCTGCACCGCTGCGGTCATCGAGCCGACGTTGGCGTTGTAGCTGTCGTCCAGGATCAGCTTGCCTTCAGCCAGTTTGACCGGGAATAAACGCCCCGGAACCGCTTTCAGCCCAGCCAGCCCGGCATGCACCGCCTGCAGCGGCGCCCCGACGGAGGTGGCCAACGCCGCCGCCGCCAACGCATTGGCGACGTTATGGCGCCCCGGCAGTGGCAAGGCGACATCCACGGCGCCAAACGGGCTATGCAGCGTAAACTGCGTACCGTCGCCGTTCACCTGCACCTGGCTGGCAGAGAAGTCCACGCTCTCCGCCGCCTGCGGTGAGAACCGCCAGACCGTTTTACCCGCCAGCGCCGCCTGCCAGTGCGGCCAGTCGTTGCTGTCCGCATTAAGGATGCCGACGCCGCCCGCCGGCAAACCGGCAAAAATTTCGCCTTTTGCCTGCGCCACGCCGGCCAGCGAGCCAAAACCTTCCAGGTGCGCCGCCGCCAGGTTATTCACCAGAGCGCTTTGTGGCCGCACCAAGGCGGTGGTATAGGCAATCTCGCCAATATGATTGGCGCCCAGCTCAATCACCGCAAAGTCGTGCTCTGGCTGTAAACGCAACAACGTCAGCGGAACGCCAATGTCATTATTGAAATTCCCTGCGGTATACAGCACCTCGCCGCATTCACGCAGGATTGCGGCGGTCATTTCCTTCACCGAGGTTTTGCCCGATGAACCAGTCAATGCCACTACGCGCGCAGGAACCTGCTGGCGCACCCAGGCAGCGAGTTGCCCCAGCGCCAGGCGCGTATCTTCAACCACCAACTGCGGAACATCCAACGCCAGCCGTTTGCTGACCAGCAACGCCCCGGCGCCGGCGGCAACCGCGTCGGCGGCAAAATCGTGAGCGTCGAAACGCTCGCCCTTCAGGGCGACGAACAAGCAGCCCGGCGTCACCTTACGGGTATCCGTCACCACCTCGACAATTTGCCCGGCGTCGCCCAGCGGCGCCGCGCGCAAAACGCTTGCCAGCGTCTGGAAGGAAACAGGAATCATGCCAGCCCCCCCAGCAAACGCGCGACCGTGGTGCGATCGGAGTAATCCAGACGGCGATGACCCACGATCTGATAATCCTCATGGCCTTTACCGGCCACCAGCACCACATCCTGTGCCTTTGCCTGCATGATGGTATTGGACACCGCCTGCGCACGGCCATGGATCACCTGCGCCCGGCCGGCATCCAACAGGCCGGTCAGAATATCGGCGATAATACTTTGCGGCTCTTCGGTGCGCGGATTGTCATCCGTGATCACCACGCGATCGGCAAACTGTTCGGCAATGCCGCCCATCAGCGGACGCTTGCCCTTATCGCGATCGCCGCCGCAGCCGAATACGCACCACAGTTGCCCTTGGCAATGCAGCCGGGCGGCGGCCAGCGCTTTCTCCAGCGCGTCCGGCGTATGGGCGTAGTCAACGACGACCGTGGGTTTACCAGGCGCCGCAAACACTTCCATACGGCCACACACCGGCTGCAGTTGGCTGCCGGTTTCCACCAGTGCCTGCAGCGGATAGCCCAGCGACAGTAACGTCGCCAGTGCCAACAACACATTGCTGACGTTAAATGCCCCCATCAAACGGCTTTCGATCACCCCATGGCCCCAACTGGAACTGAAGTGAATGGTGGCGCCGTTATCGTGGTAATCCACGGTGCCGGCCGTCAGCCAGCGGCCGTGCCAATCCGCTGGGATGTTGCTCGCCATGCTCACCGCGACGGCGTCCGGCAGCTTATCCAGCCAACGCCGGCCAACTTCATCGTCAGCGTTGATAATCGACTGGCCGACCTCATGCCCGGAGAACAGCGCCCATTTAGCCGCTTCATAGCTGGCCATATCACCGTGGTAATCCAGATGATCGCGGCTCAGGTTGGTGAATACTGCGGCGGCAAACGGCAGCGCCGCCACGCGTTTTTGCACCAACCCATGCGAAGAAACTTCCATGGCGGCGAAGGTTGCGCCGCGTTCTGCCAGATCGTTTAACGTATGTTGAACATCGACGGCAGAACCGGTGGTATTTTCAGAAGGCGCCACCTGCCCCAGCAGACCATTACCGACGGTGCCCATAACGGCGCTGGTTTTACCCAACAGTTGGGCCCACTGCGCCAACAGTTGGGTGGTGGTGGTCTTGCCATTGGTGCCGGTAACGCCAACCAGTTGCAGGCGCTCAGCCGGCTGGTGATAAAAACGGCCGGCCAGTGCGGACAACCGCGCGTTGAGCTGGCTCAGATAAATTACCGGTACGCCGTGTTTTTCAATGATTTTACCGTCTTGCGCCTGGCCTTCTGCCTCGGCGATAACGGCAGCAACCCCTTGGGCGATGGCTTGTGGGATATAACTGCGCCCGTCGGTCTGATGGCCGGCAACGGCAACAAACAGATCCCCGGCAGCCGCAACGCGACTGTCTAATGTCATTTCCCGTAGCGCGCGCTCGGGGGCTGCTGGCACCCATGGAGCGAGCAAGTCGCGCAAATTACGATCTGCCACCTGAAGCCTCTTGTTGATTAATCACAAACTCGTTCTTTTCACCGGTGGGCAACGCATCCGGCTCAACGTTCATCGTGCGCAGAACCCCGCCCATGATGGCGCCGAACACCGGTGCGGAAACCGCACCACCGTAATATTTCCCTGCCTGCGGATCGTTAATCACCACCACCAGGGCAAAGCGAGGCCGGCTGGCGGGTGCCACGCCGGCGGTATAGGCGATATATTTATTGACGTATTTGCCATCTGGCCCGACCTTTTTCGCGGTACCGGTTTTGATGGCGATACGATAGCCTTTGATGGCGGCCTTAACGCCGCCACCGCCCGGCAGAGCCACGCTTTCCATCATATGCACCACGGTACGCACCAGTGGCTCCGGGAATACGCGCTCACCGGCAACCGGCGGATCAACTTTGGTAATCGACAGCGGGCGATAAATCCCCAGACTGCCGATCGTGGCATAGACTCGCGCTAACTGTAACGGCGTTACCATTAGCCCGTAGCCGAAAGAGAAGGTGGCCCTCTCTATGTCAGACCACCGTTGTTTTTGAGGATATAAGCCACTGCTTTCTCCGACCAACCCCAAATTGGTCGCTTTTCCCAGCCCAAAGCGCGAGTAAGTATCTACTAACGCTGAGGACGGCATCGCTAACGCCAGCTTTGAAACACCGACGTTACTCGACTTCTGCAAGATCCCGGTCACCGAGAGTTCCGAATAGCGGGCCACGTCCTTGATCTCATGGCCGTTGACACGGTAGGGCACGGTATTGAGCACGCTGTTTTCCTTCACGACGCCGCGCTGCAATGCCGTCATCACCACCATCGGTTTTACGGTTGAACCAGGTTCAAAAATATCGGTTATCGCCCGGTTACGCATGGTGTCTTTCGGCGTATCGGACAGGTTGTTCGGGTTGTAGGACGGGCTGTTGGCCATCGCCAACACTTCACCGGTATTCACATCCACCAGCACCGCCGTGCCGGACTCGGCTTTGTTAAAGGCGACGGCGTTGTTAAGCTCGCGATAGACCAACGCCTGCAGGCGCTCATCTACGCTCAGCATCAGGTTATGCGCCGCCTGGCTATCCACCGAGGAAATATCCTCAATCACCCGGCCGTAGCGATCTTTACGTACGGTGCGTTCACCGGGCTGGCCGGTCAGCCAACGGTCAAAGCTTTTTTCAATGCCTTCGATGCCGGAGCCGTCGATGTTGGTCACGCCGATGATGTGAGCAGTCACTTGCCCCGCAGGATAGTAACGGCGCGATTCCTGGCGCAGATAGATGCCCGGCAGCTTCAGTTTATGGATGTAATCGCCGATCGCCGGGTTCACCTGGCGCGCCAGATAGACAAAGCGCCCTTTCGGGTTGGCGTTGATCCGCCGGGAGAGTTGATCAAGCGGAATTTGCAATGCATCTGACAGCGCTTTCCAGCGCGAGTCCAGCGTAATGCCGCCCCGTTCATTGAGTTCTTTCGGATCGGCCCAAACGGCATTCACCGGCACGCTCACCGCCAACGGCCTGCCGGCGCGATCGCTTATCATCCCGCGCGAGGTCGGTACTTCCTGCACGCGCAGCGAGCGCATGTCGCCTTCTTTCACCAGCCGATCGGGGTTAATCACCTGCAGGTAGGCCACGCGTAGCATCAACCCGACCAGCGCCAGCAAAATACAGCCGCACAGCAACGCAAAACGCCAGCTGACAAAGCTGGCTTGATCTTCCTGGCGTTTCAACTTACCGGGGCGTGCTGCTTTCATGCGTTCCCTTTTTGCTCCGACTCATAATTCTGCTGACGTCATTCATTGTTTGACGATGATATTTTCCTGCGATGGATCCACATGGCGCATTTGCAGCTTCTCAGTTGCAATGCGCTCTACGCGGCTGTGGTCACCCAAGGCGTTTTCTTCCAGAATCAGGTTGCGCCACTCAATATCCAATGCGTCACGTTCCAGCACCAGTTGCTCACGCTCTGCGGTCAGCAAACGGGTGCGGTGCGCCGTGGTCACCACCAAAATGGCGGAAACCAGCACGGCAATCAGTAAAATCAACGGGATCTTGGCATTACGCAGCAGATCCCCGCCAATTACCCCGACCAAACCATGACGCTCATTACCAATCACAGCGGCATCCTCTCTGCAATACGCAGCACCGAGCTGCGCGCCCGTGGATTTTCCGCCACTTCCGCTTCCGACGGCATCATCTTGCCCAGGGCTTTCAGCGTACGGCCGCCCAGTTCGCGCAGTTGCGCTTCGGTCAGCGGCAGCCCGGCCGGCACCTGAGCGCCGCGGCTATGGTGGCGCATAAAGCGTTTAACGATGCGATCTTCCAGCGAGTGGAAGCTGATCACCGACAGGCGCCCCTGCGGCGCCAATATTTCCAACGCGCCGGCCAGCGCGCGCTCGATTTCTTCCAGCTCGCTGTTGATGTAGATACGAATCGCCTGGAAACTGCGCGTCGCCGGGTGCTTGTGCTTTTCACGCACCGGGCTGGCATTGGCGATCAGATCCGCCAGCTCCTTGGTGCGCGTCATCGGCTCCAATTGGTTGCGCTCCACAATCGCGCGCGCAATGCGCTTGGCGAAGCGCTCTTCGCCAAAGGTTTTCAGCACCCAGGCGATATCTTCTGCTTCGGCCTTCATCAGCCACTCGGCGGCCGACTGGCCGCGGGACGGATCCATACGCATATCCAGCGGCCCATCGCGCATAAAGGAAAAACCACGCTCAGGGTCGTCAAGCTGAGGCGAAGAAACGCCTAAATCCAGTAAAACGCCGTCAATCTTGCCTTCCAGGCCACGTTCGCGCACATAGTGCGCCAGTTCGGAAAACGGGCCATGTACGATAGTAAAACGGGGATCATCAATAGATTCAGCGGCTGCAATCGCCTGCGGATCGCGGTCAATGGCCAGTAAATGCCCTTCCGGCCCCAACTGGGACAGAATCAGACGAGAATGGCCACCACGACCAAAAGTACCGTCGATATATGTGCCGTTACCGCGGATGTTGAGGCCATTAACCGCCTCATCCAGCAATACGGTTGTGTGTTTATAGTTTTCCAACATGCTTATAGTGACAAGTCCTGTAGCCGCTCAGACAACGGTTCCTGAGAAGACTGTTCAGCGTCAATATCGTCCTTAACTTGTTGATACCAGGTCTGTTCATCCCACAGTTCAAACTTGTTGAACTGACCGACCAGCATCACTTCTTTAGAAAGCCCGGCATGTTGACGCAGCGTACTGGCAATCAACAACCGACCGGCACTGTCCATCTGACACTCACTGGCATGCCCCAAGAGTAAGCGCTGAACGCGACGCTCGGCGGGATTCATACTCGACAGACGGGATAATTTTTGTTCAATGATTTCCCATTCGGGTAACGGATAAAGCAGCAGGCAGGGCTGATGGAGGTCAATGGTACAAACCATTTGGCCTTGCGATTCCTCGTTCAACGCATCCCGATAACGGGTAGGTACGGCAAGCCGCCCTTTGCTGTCGAGGTTGACCATCGTCGCCCCACGGAACATTCCTGAGCTACCCCTTCATGACCTTTTTCACCACTTTACCCCACAAATTCCCACGTAAAGGAGTTTACGGAGGGTATGAAAACCTTGTCAAGCCAGAGCGCCCGCGCTTTGGCAATATTTGTCGGGTCATTTTGGGAGCTGTCGCACGAAAGGGATGCTAATCACTCAACAAATAAAAATTAACATCATGATAAACTAGAAGAATTTCCTTAAAGGCATGCGCCAGATTAAAATCCGGCCAAATTGGCGATTAATTAACTTATTCCGCCCTTCTGCAAGCAAAGTCTCATTTCTCACAAGGGGATATACATACGGCAAAACCCTTGCCGCCTGCGCCTGCCGCGGCCGGCAGCACAACGGAAACAGTTCAATCCGGGTATTATAACCCCTTGAGTTAATAATGTTCGTCAATAATTACTGCCTAATTGCGGCGCCATTTTACTGCAATAAATCCGGCAAAGATGAACGCGAATAAAAAAATAATGCGCCACGAAATGCACACCTCATAAAATTCAAATCAAATCAGCGGCGTAAGATTAGTCTTAAAATACCTTTTTACAATTAATCTTCTCTATTTTTAGCGCGCTCACTCACTCTATTTATATCCCTCACCGCTCACTTGCCAGCCCCAAAAAGCTAACCTTTTGTTTATAATATTATTATTGCAGACGCCCGCCTTTAATGCCCCCAACCCCCCTTTTCCCCGCAATTCTCAGGATAAAAATAAGATTAGCATTTAAAATAAAAATATTACCCTAGTTAACAATCTTGATACAGTTAAGTAAACTGCATAAAAAGCAATAAACCAGCTTTTTATACCAAATAAAGTAAATTTAACGGTGTGTTAACCTTCATTAAGTTGAGTTAGCCTTATGCTGCCCTTTGCTTCACGCTGGCGTAGTGCCGCCGCAGATACTTTTGCACTCGTGGTGTACTGCTTCATTGCGGGGATGGCGATTGAAATGCTGATCTCAGGCATGAGTTTTCAGCAATCCCTTGCCTCACGCCTGCTTTCCATTCCAGTGAATATTTTGATCGCCTGGCCCTATGGGCGCTACCGCGATCTGTTTGTCCGCGCCGCGCACCGCTGCCCGCATGGGCAGTTACTGTTGCGCAACCTGGCCGATCTGCTGGCTTACGTCAGCTTTCAGTCACCGGTGTATGCCGCCATTCTGTGGAGCGTGGGCGCGGATGGCCCGCAAATCATGGCCGCAGTGGCCAGCAACGCGATCATCTCGATGGTCATGGGCGTAATCTACGGCTATTTTCTGGAATACTGCCGCCGGCTGTTCCGGGTAGAAGGCTACGTGTAACGCCATGAGAATGGGGGTGCGGCCAGTGCGTTGTGCCGGCCGCAACTGGCGCTTATTTGCGGCTCAGGCTGCCGCGGCGGAATAAATTACGGCGGATACTGGTCAGCCCCGGCTTCGGCTTATGTGGTTCATCCAGGCTGGCCAATACCAATTCCAACACCCTCTCAGCCACTTCCCGATGGCGCTGCGCCACCGCCAGCACCGGGCATTCGAGGAAATCCAATAGTTCATTATCGCCGAAGGTGGCAATCGCTAAATCGATCGGCAAGCGGCCATACTGCTTGAGCGTTACGTCCATCACCCCTTGCAGCAGCGAAAAGGACGTGGTGAACAACGCCTGCGGCATCGGATGGGTTTTCAGCCATTCCGCAAACAGCGCGCCGGCCGCTGCACGCTCATAGCTATTGGCATACAGGTAATCCACGTGCCGCTCATCATCCTGCCACGCCTCACGGAACCCCTGCTCGCGCAGGAAGCTGACGGAAAGCTCTGGCAACGCCCCCAGATACAGCACCGATTGCGCAGGAAAAGTGCGCAGCTCCTGTGCCAGCGCAAAGGCGTCGACCTGATCGGCCCCCACCACGCTGATGAAATGCTCGCGATCGAGCGCACGGTCCAGCGCAATGATCGGCAACGGGTCTTTAACCCAGCGTTGGTAAAAGGGGTGTTCCGGCGGCAACGCCGTTGAAACGATGATCGCATCAACCTGGCGCTGCAGCAGATGTTCGATACAGCGCATTTCGTTATCGGGCTGATCTTCCGAGCAGGCGATCAGCAACTGATAGCCGCGCTTGCGGGCCTGGCGCTCCAGATAATTGGCGATGCGCGTATAGCTGGTGTTCTCCAGATCCGGGATCACCAGCCCAATGGAGCGGGTTCGCCCGGCACGCAGCCCGGCGGCCACGGCATTGGGGTGATAGTTATGCTCCCTGACGACGGCCATCACCTTTTCGACGGTTTTATCGCTGACACGATACTGCTTTGCTTTGCCGTTGATAACATAACTGGCCGTGGTACGCGAAACGCCCGCGAGACGCGCGATTTCATCCAGTTTCACATTAACCCCTTTATGATGCTGAAAACACAGTGAAGGCCGTACCCAAATTAACCCTGGCACCCATGCCGTTATTCACCCTCGTTCCAGCGATCTAACAGCAGAAAACTATGGCAAGCAACCGCTTTTGCCGAAAGGTGCCAGCAAACAGACAAAAAACGTAAAAAAGGGCGTAGCCAACGCTACGCCCTAAGGTCCACCACGCAACGGCGCCGGCCGCTAGCGCATGATTTTATCGCCCCGCGCCACGCCAACAATGCCGGAGCGCGCCACTTCAACGATCTCGGCCACTTCGCGCACCGCATTGAGAAAAGCATCCAGTTTGTCGCTGGTGCCCGCCAGTTGCACGGTGTACAAGGCCGCGGTGACATCGACGATCTGGCCGCGGAAAATATCCGTACAGCGTTTGACTTCCTCACGCCCGTAGCCGCTGGCCTGCAGCTTGACCAGCATAATTTCACGCTCAACGTGCGCGCCCTGCACCAGCTCATTGACGCGCAACACATCCACCAGCTTATGCAGTTGCTTTTCAATCTGCTCCAGCACTTTTTCGTCGCCGACGGTCTGAATGGTCATGCGCGACAGGGTTGGATCGTCAGTCGGCGCCACGGTCAGGCTCTCGATGTTATAGCCCCGCTGGGAAAACAGCCCGATCACACGCGACAAGGCGCCGGATTCGTTTTCCAGTAATACCGATAAAATACGGCGCATGATCAGGTCCTCTCCGTTTTGCTTAACCACATTTCGTCCATGCTCCCACCGCGAATCTGCATCGGGTAAACATGTTCGGTTTCATCGACGCTCACGTCGACAAACACCAGCCGATTCTTCTCAGCCAGCGCCTGCGCCAGTTTGCTTTCCAGCTCATCCGGCGAACGGATGGCGATCCCCACGTGGCCGTAGGCCTCCGCCAGCTTGACGAAGTCCGGCAGGGAATCCATATACGACTGTGAATGGCGGCCGGAATAAATCATGTCCTGCCACTGCTTCACCATGCCCAGATAGCGGTTGTTGAGATTCACCACCACCACCGGCAGATTGTACTGCAGCGCGGTCGACAACTCCTGGATATTCATCTGGATACTGCCGTCGCCGGTGATACACACCACGGTTTCTTCCGGCAGCGCCAGCTTCACGCCCAGCGCCGCGGGCAGGCCAAAGCCCATTGTGCCCAGGCCGCCGGAATTAATCCAACGGCGGGGTTTATCAAACGGGTAATACAACGCGGCAAACATCTGGTGCTGGCCCACGTCCGAAGTCACATAAGCATCCCCCTTGGTCAGGCGATAAACGGCTTCGATCACCGACTGGGGTTTAATGGTGGTTCCGCTTTTGTCATAACACAGGCAGTTGCGCGCGCGCCACAGTTCAATCGCTTGCCACCAGTCGCGCAGCGCGTCGCCGTCCTGCGCCTGCTCCCCCTGCGCCAGCAGTTCCAGCATTTGGTTCAGCACCTGGCGGGCATCGCCGACGATCGGGATATCCGCGTTGACGGTTTTGGAAATCGAGGCGGGATCAATATCAATGTGCAGCACGGTGGCATCCGGGCAGTACTTCACCAGGTTGTTGGTAGTACGATCGTCAAAACGCACGCCGACAGCGAAAATCACATCCGCGTTGTGCATGGTTTTATTCGCTTCATAGGTGCCGTGCATACCGAGCATGCCAACGCTCTGGCGGTGCGTGCCGGGGAACGCCCCCAGCCCCATCAGTGAACTGGCCACCGGCAGATTAAGCTGTTCAGCCAACTGCAGCAATTCCTCATGGCAGCCGGCATTGATTGCCCCGCCGCCCACGTACATAACCGGTTTTTTCGCCGCCAGAACGGTTTGCAGCGCCCGTTTGATCTGCCCGCGGTGGCCCTGAACCGTTGGGTTGTAGGAGCGCATGCTCACTTCCTGCGGATAGGCATACGGCATTCTCACCGCCGGGCCGACGATATCTTTCGGCAGGTCAATGACCACGGGACCTGGCCGGCCGCTGGCAGCCAAATAGAAAGCCTTTTTCAACACGCCGGGAATATCTTCCGTGCGCTTCACCAGGAAGCTGTGCTTCACCACCGGGCGGGATATCCCCACCATGTCGCACTCCTGAAAAGCATCGTAGCCAATCAGCGAGCTAGGTACCTGGCCGGAAAGCACCACGAGCGGAATAGAGTCGGTATAGGCCGTGGCAATGCCGGTAATGGCATTGGTAGCGCCCGGGCCGGAAGTCACCAGCACAACCCCCACTTCGCCCGTTGCACGCGCATAGCCATCAGCCATATGCACCGCGCCCTGCTCATGGCGGACTAAAATATGGTCGATCCCACCGACCGTATGCAGGGCGTCATAGATATCCAATACTGCCCCGCCCGGATAGCCGAATACGTGCTTAACGCCCTGATCGATCAACGATCGAACGACCATCTCGGCTCCTGACAACATTTCCATGGGTTTGCCTCCAGGCTGATAATGCTTTGTTGGCGCGGATAGCGCGCCAATACAGGGACAATGCCCCAAAATTATTATGAATTGACTACGTACCCAAGATAATTCGAGTTGCAGAACAAAAACGCAAAAGCGTTTTTGAACAGCGCCGGCGCTGGCCCCGAAGGGGTGAAAGCCGTATGGCCGAATCATGCGGCTTTGCTGCGACAAATTCGTCGGGAACGAATTTAACCGGCCAACGGCTGGCCTCCGGTGAGAGACAGGATGTCTCTCATTCAATCCCAATGCGCTTACTTTGGTAAGTGATTCGGGTGACCAAGCACAGCCAACACACCTGCAACGTGAAGTATGAAGGGTATAACGCACTAACATAACGTCAGAATATGGGGGCAGGCAAACGGCAAAATGGCACAGCAAGCCAAGGGGGATTGTTACCAAACTGAATAATTCAGGTTAATAAAGATAATGCACTGGCATCCACGGATTTTATCCATCTATTGTTTTGAACAAGGAATGAATAACAGAACTATATCAGGCACGTTCAATGGCGTTTTTTTAGCCAAAAGCACCGGCTTTTGGCCCGCTAAATCCACGTTTATTGGTACATAGAATCAATTTGGTGTTGGTAGCGCTGCAGGATCACTTTACGCCGTAGCTTCAGGGTTGGCGTTAACTCCCCCTGTTCCATCGAGAATGCCGCCGGCAGTAGGGTAAACTTTTTCACCTGCTCGAAGCGCGCCAGTTCTTTTTGCATTTCGCGCAGGCGATGTTCGAACATCTCGACAATATGGCTGTTGCGCAGAAGCTCCAGCCGATCGTGATACTTAAGGTTGATCGACTTCGCATACTCTTCCAACGATTCAAAGCTTGGCACAATTAGTGCGGAAACAAATTTACGCGCATCGGCCACAATCGCGACCTGATCGATAAAACGATCCTGTGCAAGCACGCCTTCAATCATTTGCGGCGCAATGTATTTCCCACCGGAGGTCTTCATCAGATCTTTCAGCCGTTCGGTAATAAACAGATTACCATCCTCATCAAGCCCCCCGGCATCGCCGGTTTTCAGCCAGCCATCGGCGGTAAACGCCGCTGCCGTTTCCTGCGGCTTGTTGAAGTAGCCACGCATGACTATCGGGCCATGCACCTGGATTTCGTTTTCTTCACCAATGCGCACGCCGATCCCCGGCAAGGGCTTGCCAATGGAGCCAAAGCGGAAATTACCTTCTTCCCAGCAGGAAACGGTGGCGCAGGTTTCCGTCATCCCATAGCCGTATTTGATGTTGATCCCCATCGCCTGGAAAAACAGGATCACATTATCATCCAGCTTGGCACCCGCCGCCGGCAGGAAGCGCACGCGCCCACCTAAAATATCGCGCAGCTTGCTGAGCACCAGTTTGTCTGCCCAGCAGTGTGAAAGCATGAACAGTTTGCCCAGCGGCTTGCCGGCACGCTCCTGCAGGAACTTGCGCTCACCACACACCATCGCCCAATAGAACAACGCCCGGCGCAGCCACGGGGCCCGCGCCACTTTCTCATGCACGGCGCTAAAGATTTTTTCGTAAAACCGCGGCACCGCACACATCAAAGTTGGCCGCACCGCAGCCATCGCCTGCCGAACCCAATCGGTGTTCGGCAGATAAACGTTCTGCGCCCCGGAATGCATGATAAAGAAGCTCCAGGCCCGCTCAAATACGTGTGATAACGGCAGAAAACACAGCGAAACGTCATCGCCGTTGACCTTCAGGCGCTCATCATGCAGGCAGAGCTGCGCCGCCAGGTTGCGGTAATCCAGCATCACGCCTTTCGGCTCGCCGGTGGTGCCCGAGGTATAGATGAGGGTAAACAGATCGGCTAAGCACCTCGCGGCAATACGCGCCTGCAAATCGGGGCCAAAAGCCGCCACATCGGCATCGCGCAGCAGATCATCCAGGTAACAGGCAATCTCGCAGCCACGCAGATCGACGGCGCCATCAAACACGATGATATGGGCCAGTTGCGGGCAGCTTTCGCGTAGCGCAATCGCGGCATCCAGTTGCGCCCGCCCGCCGACAAACAGGGTGCGAACGTCAGCATCATGAATAATAAAGGCCGCCTGGGCCGGCGTATTGGTGGCATAAAGCGGCACGCTGACCGCGCGCAGATGCAAAATGGCCAGATCGGCCAGCGACCAGGACATGCTGTTATTGGCGAAAATGGCGACACGCTCCTGAACCGCGATCCCAAAGGCCAACAGCGCACACGCAAGGCGTTCAACATGCGAACCCACTTCTTGCCAGGAAAGTTGGGTCTCCCCGCCTGGCGCCCACTGGCGAAAAGCCGTGCATTCGGCCCGGTTGGCAACCTGATGCTGGATGCGTTGGACAATATGGTATTGCAGCATGTTATCAATCATAGTGCTCTGAGCCTGAATTTAATCAATTGACTAACCCGGAGCAGAGCGGCAGCCCAGCATCTCGGCTTACATATGTTTGCTTTTTTTCTGCAGTTTACCGGCTCATCTACCGATGGGGAAGGAATTTCAGCGTAGAGGTGTAAGCTCAAAAAAAGATGCGCCTAAACCCATGCGGCGGCGCAAAAGAAATGGTAGATAGGCAGCTCGGTAACAACGCCCGAGAGGCCAAGCAAACTGGGTAAGCTAAAAAACCAAAAAAAATACATAAAACAGAATAATATTTTTTATTAAAAATAATGAAACCCAGCGGAACAACATGTCATTTTTTTACAGTCAAAACCCACTAAAACCAAGAAAAATCCTATTATTTCACGTGAGTCAAACACCGTATTAATCTGGGAATCCGCTTCCCCAGATTAATAAACCCACCTATTCTTACAACACCTCCATATGATTTAGTAATGTTTTCATCCAGAGGTAAGATTTATCCGAAGACGCGGATTCATGCCAGGAAAGGTAACCATAGTTTTTTTGTTTACTCCCAGGCAAAGAAATGATCTTCAGCGATAATAATTCTTGCCGCTGTTGCGCCAACCATTTTGGCACAATAGCAATAAGCTGCGTTTTTGCCACGATATCTAATACACTGAGCAGATCGGTACATTGCTGGGCAACGCGATTACGCATTTCATTATCAATATAGTAGGGTTTACTAAAGGAACAAAAATTCTCCAGCGATACTACGGCATGTTCCTCCGCTAAAAGGTGTGCATGCATGATAACCTTCGAAATACGCGGGTGCGTTTGTGATGCAACCAATACGAGCTCATCTTCAAATAAAACTTCGCTGCAAAATTCTGCACCGTCAAAACGCTTATAGCTAATGACGAAATCCGTTTCCCGGTAGCGTAGTTGCTGTTCAATATCGCTGTTCATAAAAGAGCGGATCTGGAGGCGAATATGCGGCGCTAACCCCTTGACGGTATTGATAATGTTAACTGCCAGGCGTAAATCCAGCGGGCTGCAAATAGAAATAGAAAACGTGCGTTCGCTGGTTTGCGCGTCAAATTCCGTGCCGGGCAACTCGTTTCTTACCAACAACAACGCCTGGCGCACCGGGGAAAAAAGCTGTTTGGCCCTGGCCGTCGGCTGAATGCCCCGACCAAAGCGAATAAAAAGTTCATCATTAAACATAGCTTTCAAACGCACAACCGCATTGCTGACCGCCGGTTGAGATATCCCCAGCAAACTGGCGGCCCGGGTAATACTTTGCTCTTGCATAACGGCGTCAAACACCGTGAGTAAATTTAAATCGATGTTACGCAGGTAACTACTGAGCGTTTCTTTCCCTGAGGCAGCGTCTAAATCAGATTCAGACATAGTATACTCCACTCAATCCTATTGAAATAATCCCATTAACACCTAAAAAAACCGTCATTATCAATTAAGTTAAGTTTTTCAATAACAGATTCAATTAGTGCATCAACATCATAAAAACATGAATCAATAACTTTACTCTAACCCTTTAAGGTTAATCCCCATGGTAAAAAACAAAGCCACCTAAAATCACGACAATAACAAATACAAAAGAGGTACAACATTCACATAAATACAGGCTAATTACATTCCGCAACGTGCAGATGTGTTGGTTTTGTCACTCGGCCTATCCCTGCACCTTGCCATTGCGGGGAACATGTCAATAGCGCTCAAATCTGTTTCCAGAAGATTTTCGCTCACCCTACTCATTTACCGATAGACGTAAAATGAAAGATAACACCATGAATAAAAGATAAACTGCTCTCAATTTTATACCTTGCATACTTCAAGTTAACGATTTCTCACCGCTCACTTCTGTTGCAGATTTTATCGTAGCGCCATCAATAATCAATATTCCATTGCCTGCTAAGTTCTATTTATGCTAACTATCTCGCAAAAAGTATTATTATTTTTTGCTAAAAATAACTTATTTTACAGAATAAACCACCAAATCGATTTACCTATTACCATTCGCACTCAACCAGCACCTGGCGGGCAACCAAGTGTTGACATTTATCGGCGAATAACGTATCACTTTAGGTAACGCAAATATTTCAGAGAAGTTGAACCCCATGATCCGTACCACCCGTCTACTAGGCCTACTACTAAACGCATCTTCTTTGCGCGGTATGCCGGTGGGCGAAGCCTGGATCTAAGTCAGCCCCTCACCTCATAACAAACCCGCGCTACTGCGCGGGTTTTTTTTTGCCCGCTTAGCGTGAAACAAACACGATGAAGGAACAACCGATGAGCGAACAAGTCATTATTTTTGATACCACGCTGCGTGATGGTGAACAGGCATTGCAAGCCAGCCTGAGCGTTAAGGAAAAGCTGCAGATCGCGATGGCGCTGGAAAGAATGGGTGTTGACGTGATGGAAGTCGGCTTCCCGGTTTCTTCACCGGGCGACTTTGAGTCCGTACAGACCATTGCACGCCAGATCAAAAACAGCCGCGTCTGCGGCCTGGCGCGCTGCGTAGACAAAGATATTGATGTCGCTGCCGAAGCGCTGCGCGTTGCCGAAGCGTTCCGCATCCACGTGTTCCTGGCAACCTCTACCCTGCACATCGAATCAAAATTAAAACGCTCTTTCGACGACGTGCTGGAAATGGCGGTGCATTCAGTCAAACGAGCGCGCAACTATACCGATGATGTGGAATTCTCCTGCGAAGATGCCGGCCGCACGCCAATCGATAATCTGTGCCGGGTAGTAGAAGCCGCGATCAACGCGGGCGCCACCACCATCAATATTCCTGATACCGTTGGCTACACCACACCAAATCAATTCGGCGGCATCATCAGCACGCTGTACGATCGCGTTCCCAACATTGATAAGGCGATTATCTCCGTGCACTGCCATGACGATCTGGGTATGGCAGTCGGCAACTCCATCGCCGCCGTGCAGGCCGGCGCCCGCCAGGTGGAAGGGACATTGAACGGCATCGGCGAACGCGCCGGCAACTGTTCGCTGGAAGAAGTGATCATGGCGATCAAAGTGCGCGCCGACATCATGAAGGTGCACACCAACATCAACCATCAGGAAATCTACCGCACCAGCCAAATCGTCAGCCAACTGTGCAATATGCCAATCCCGGCCAACAAGGCCATCGTCGGTTCCAACGCCTTTGCCCACTCTTCCGGTATCCACCAGGACGGCGTGCTGAAAAACCGCGAAAACTACGAAATCATGACCCCGCAGTCCATCGGCCTGAAAGACGTGCAGTTGAACCTGACCTCCCGTTCAGGCCGTGCAGCCGTGAAACACCGCATGGAAGAAATGGGCTACAAAGAACAAGATTACAACCTGGACAATCTGTACACCGCATTCCTGAAGCTGGCCGACAAAAAAGGCCAGGTGTTCGATTACGATCTGGAAGCTTTAGCCTTTATCAATAACCAGCAGGATGAAGAAGAACACTTCAAACTGGGCTACTTCAGCGTACAATCGGGCACCAGCGTTATGGCTACGGCATCAGTGAAACTGATGTGCGGCGGCGAAGAAAAGGCCGAAGCCGCAACCGGCAACGGCCCGGTCGACGCCGTGTATCAAGCCATCAACCGCATTACCGAATACCCGATCGAACTGGTAAAATACCAGCTCTCCGCCAAAGGCCAGGGCCGCGATGCACTGGGGCAGGTTGATATCGTGGTGTCTTACCACGGCCGCCGTTTCCACGGCGTAGGCCTGACGACCGACATCGTTGAATCCTCCGCTCAAGCGATGATTAACGTATTGAACAACATTTGGCGTTCCCAGCAGGTAGAAAAAGAAAAACAACGCCTGCAGCAAAACAAACATCAAAATAATCAGGAAACGGTGTGAACATGAAAAAGACTTACCACATTGCCGTCTTGCCCGGAGACGGAATCGGCGCGGAAGTGATGGCGCAGGCATACAAAGTGTTGGACGCAGTGCGTGAACGTTTCGGCCTGCGCATCACCCATGCCGAATATGATATTGGCGGTATCGCCATCGATCGCCACGGCACCCCGCTGCCGCAGGAAACCATCGCCGGCTGTGAGCAGGCGGATGCAATCCTGTTCGGCTCCGTAGGCGGCCCGAAATGGGAACACCTGCCGCCGGCAGAACAGCCGGAACGTGGTGCATTGTTGCCGCTGCGTAAGCATTTCAAACTGTTCAGCAACCTGCGCCCGGCCCGTCTGTATCAAGGCCTGGAAAGCTTTTGCCCGCTGCGTGCCGATATCGCCGCGCGCGGCTTCGATATTCTGTGCGTGCGTGAACTGACCGGCGGCATTTACTTCGGCCAGCCGAAGGGCCGTGAAGGCCAAGGCATGCACGAACGCGCCTTTGACACCGAGATCTATCACCGTTTCGAGATCGAACGTATTGCCCGCATTGGCTTCGAGTCCGCACGCAAACGCCGCGGCATCGTCACCTCCATTGATAAAGCCAACGTGCTGCAAAGCTCCATCCTGTGGCGCGAAGTGGTCAGCGAAATCGCCAAAGAGTACCCGGACGTCAAGCTGTCGCACATGTACATCGACAATGCCACCATGCAGTTGGTTAAAGACCCGTCGCAGTTCGACGTGCTGCTGTGCTCCAACCTGTTTGGCGATATTCTGTCTGACGAATGCGCCATGATCACCGGCTCTATGGGCATGCTGCCTTCCGCCAGCCTGAATGAACAAGG
The DNA here is from genome assembly GCF_039540155.1 of Gibbsiella greigii. Classification (NCBI taxonomy): domain Bacteria; kingdom Pseudomonadati; phylum Pseudomonadota; class Gammaproteobacteria; order Enterobacterales; family Yersiniaceae; genus Gibbsiella; species Gibbsiella greigii. The sequence goes on along the minus strand of NZ_BAABEM010000007.1, from coordinate 207,527 downwards.
CTTTGGCCTGTACGAACCCGCCGGCGGTTCCGCACCGGACATCGCAGGCAAAGACATCGCCAACCCGGTAGCCCAGATCCTGTCCGCCGCCCTGCTGCTGCGCTATAGCCTGGGGGCAGAAGACGCCGCCGATGCCATCGAGCGCGCGATCAATCAGGCGCTGGAGCAGGGTTACCGCACCGCCGATCTGGCTGGCAACGGCAAAGCCATTGGCACCAGCGAAATGGGCGACATCATCGCTCGCTTTGTTGCGCAGGGGGCATAACATGGGCAAGACGTTATACCAAAAATTGTACGACGCACACGTGGTGTATGCAGCGCCGAATGAAACGCCGTTGCTGTACATCGATCGCCATCTGGTGCACGAAGTCACTTCCCCACAGGCATTCGACGGTCTGCGCGCCATGGGGCGCCCGGTGCGGCAGCCTAGCAAAACGTTTGCCACCATGGATCACAACGTCTCCACGCAAACCAAAGACATCAACGCCAGCGGCGAGATGGCGCGCATTCAGATGCAGGAACTGATCAAGAACTGCGCGGAGTTTGGCGTTTCACTGTATGATCTGAACCACCCGTACCAGGGCATCGTGCACGTGATGGGGCCGGAACAGGGCATTACGCTGCCGGGCATGACCATCGTTTGCGGCGATTCCCACACCGCCACCCATGGCGCATTTGGTTCGCTGGCGTTTGGTATCGGCACCTCTGAAGTGGAACACGTGCTGGCGACGCAAACCCTGAAGCAGGGGCGCGCCAAAACGATGAAGATCGAAGTCACCGGTGAAGCCGCCGACGGCATCACGGCCAAAGACATTGTGCTGGCGGTGATCGGGAAAACCGGCAGCGCCGGCGGCACCGGCCACGTGGTGGAATTCTGCGGCAAGGCGATCGAAGCGCTGAGCATGGAAGGCCGCATGACGCTGTGCAACATGGCGATTGAAATGGGTGCCAAAGCGGGCCTGGTAGCACCGGACGACACCACCTTCACCTACCTGAAAGGCCGCCAGTTCGCCCCAACCGGCGAAAACTGGGAACAGGCCGTCGCTTACTGGCGCACGCTGAAATCTGACGATGACGCCCAGTTCGACACCGTGGTGACCCTGCGCGCCGAAGACATCGCGCCGCAGGTGACCTGGGGCACCAACCCAGGCCAGGTGATCGCGGTCAACCAGGAAATTCCACTGCCAGAATCCTTCAGCGATCCGGTTGAGCGCGCCTCGGCGGAAAAAGCGTTGGCGTATATGGACCTGAAACCGGGCATCAAGCTGACCGAAGTGCCCATCGACAAAGTGTTCATCGGCTCTTGCACCAACTCGCGCATTGAAGATCTGCGCGCCGCCGCCGCCATCGCCAAAGGGCGTAAAGTGGCCAGCGGTGTACAGGCGATCGTCGTGCCGGGTTCCGGCCCGGTGAAAGCCCAGGCGGAAGCGGAAGGCCTGGACAAGATCTTTATCGAAGCCGGTTTTGAATGGCGCCTGCCGGGCTGCTCCATGTGCCTGGCGATGAATAACGACCGCCTGAACCCGGGCGAGCGCTGCGCATCAACCAGCAACCGTAACTTCGAAGGCCGCCAGGGGCGCGGTGGGCGCACGCACTTGGTCAGCCCGGCCATGGCTGCCGCCGCCGCCGTCACCGGCCGTTTCGCCGATATCCGTGAATTGCACTAAGGAGCTACCGTGGCTAAATTTACTCAACATACCGGCTTAGTGGTGCCTTTGGATGCGGCCAACGTCGATACCGACGCCATTATCCCGAAGCAGTTTCTGCAGAAAGTAACCCGCACCGGCTTCGGCGTGCACCTGTTCAACGACTGGCGTTATCTGGATGACGCCGGCCAGCAGCCCAACCCGGAGTTCGTGCTGAATAAACCGCGTTACAAAGGGGCAAGCATCCTGTTGGCGCGCGAAAACTTCGGCTGCGGCTCATCCCGTGAGCACGCGCCCTGGGCGCTGACCGATTACGGCTTTAAAGTGGTGATCGCGCCAAGCTTTGCCGATATCTTCTACGGCAACTCGTTCAATAACCAGCTGCTGCCGGTAACACTGAGCGAGCAGGACGTGGATACACTATTCAAGCTGGTGGCCGATAACGAAGGCACCGAGTTCACTGTCGATCTGGAAAACCAGGTGGTCAAAGCCGATGGCCACAGCTACCCATTTGAAATCGACAGCTTCCGCCGCCACTGCATGATTAACGGCCTGGACAGCATTGGCCTGACGCTGCAGCACGAAGCGGATATCTCCCGCTACGAAGCGCAACAGCCGGCGTTTTTGAACTAAGCAGGCTTATCCCCTCACCCGCCCCCAGGCGGGTGAGTTTTTTATTACCAATATCCCAGCCATTTCCACCACAGCCCGCCGACCACCATCCAGATCAGCAAGTTGACCACGCTCATCACAAAGCCGGTTTTCCACCATTCCGCCAGCGTGACATAGCCCGAACCAAATACAATCGGCGCCGTGCCGGTGGCATAGTGGGTTAGCGACATCATCAGTGAAGATGAAAAAGCCAGCAGCAACCCCAGCAAGGCCGGCGGCGCCCCAAGAGCCATACCGGCGGCAAAGAAGGCGGCGAACATCGCGGTCACGTGCGCGGTGGTGCTGGCAAAAAAGTAGTGGGAATACAGATAGACACAGGTCAGCAGCAGCATACCGCCGACCCAGCTCATCCCCATATGATCAATACCGTTGCCGACGGTATGCGACAGCCAGGCGATCAACCCCAGCTTGCCCAGGTAGGTGGCCATCATCACCAACGCAGAGAACCACACCACGGTATCCCATGCCCCTTTGTGCTTTAAAATGTCCTGCCAGTTCAACACCCCGGTCATCAGCAAGATAGCCAAGCCGATCAACGCCGTGGTGGTGGGGTTAATGGCAAACTGCGGGCCAAAAATCATCGCCGGGATGCCAGCCCACAGCAACAGCAGCAGGGCAAAAACCCCCAGGGTGATTTTTTCCGGCAACGTCACCGGCCCCAGGGCATGCAGCTTCTCCCGCGCAAAACGCGGTGCATCCGGAGTACTCTTGATTTCCGGCGGATACATCAAATACACCACCAGCGGCATGACGATCAGTGAAACAATCCCCGGCACCAACGCCGCTATCGCCCACATCGCCCATGACAGTTGCACGCTGTCATGGGTGCCTTTGGCAATCAGGCTGACCACCAGCGGGTTAGGAGCCGTGGCGGTAACAAACATCGCCGAAGTGATCAGGTTCATGTTGTAGGTAGCCAGCGCCAGATAGCGGCCAATCTTGCCGGAGGTTTTCAGTTCCGGGCTGGAGCCGAAGCTATCGGCAATCGAGCGCATGATCGGGTGAATAATACCGCCGCCGCGCGCGGTATTGCTCGGCGTCACCGGCGCCAGCGTAATTTCCGCCAACGTCAGCGCATAGGCGATGCCCAGCGTCTTTTTGCCAAACAGGGAGATAAAGTAATAGCCGATACGCGCGCCCAACCCGGTTTTATTCAAACTAAGGGAAATCATCACCGCAAAGCCAATCAGCCAGATAAGCGGGTTGGAAAACCCACTTAGCGCGTCGCTAAGCGCCGCCTCCGGGTTGCCGGGATGGGTAACGCCGGTCAGGGCCACCAGCGCGATCGCCACGATAGAAACCGCGCCGATCGGCATCGCCTTGCCGATAATGGCAATAATGGTACCGATAAACAGCGCCAACAGATGCCAGGCGTTTGGGGCAACCCCTTCAGGAACGGGGATAACAAACCAGATAACCAGAGTAATAGCGATTGCGACCAACGAGGGTATGGGTTTAAGCGGCGTTAATTTATCCATTATCGACTCATTAATTAGCACAGTATGAAAAGGTTGGCGGATGCCAATGGGGATAAATACGGCAAGACAAGATCGTTATTCAGACATCGGGTTTTACACTTCCCGCACGCGGGCGCAAAGCCACAGTGAAACCGTCACCAGAATCAGCGCTAACCAGTACACCGCGTAGTGCCCAAGGGATTCCGCCAGCATACCTTGCAGCACCCCGGCCAAGATCACCCCGGTGGAAATACTGTTGGTGAACATAGTGGTGGCAGCCCCTGGCCGGCCTGGCATCAAATCCTGAAAATAGAGCATGCCGATACCGGCGATAATACCGATGAAAACGGCGTTAAACAGTTGCAATACCATTAACGCCGTCTTGAATTTGAACAGCACCAGCCCGCCATAAAACAGCACGCCTGCCGCAACGGCAAACAGCATCATGTTGCGTTTGCCGAAGCGTTTAACCAGATAACCGGCGACCAGCATCGCCGGGATCTCCAGCCCGGCGGCCGTGCCCATCAATAGCCCCGCCAGCCTTTCCGGCAGCCCCAGATCGCGGGTGATATACAGCGGCATATCAATGATGTACATGGTGTTGCAGGTCCACATCAGCATCGAGGCCAAAAACAACAGCCGCACATCACGGTTGCGCCAGGCGCTGGGCGGCGCAATCGGTGAAGCATTCAGGCTACCGGTTTGCGCTTCGCGCGGCACCGTGGGCAGGCCAAACCACACCAAAACCGCGCAGAGCACAAAAATGCCCGCGGCAATCAGGAACATCACGGTGAAACCGTAGTTCAGCGCCAGGGCAAACGACAACGGCGGGCCAATCACCCAGGCCAGTGACAATTGGGCGCGCATTACCGAGCTGAACATCACCACCTCGCGCGCCGAGCTGTCCGCATACTCGCGCGCCAGCGCAAAAATCTGCGGCATCGCGGTATTGGCCACCGCGGCCAGAAACACGCCCAGAGTAATCAACGTCAGGTAGTCGCGGTTGAAGGCGAACAGTATGCAGTTGCCCACCGCCATCAGGCAGCAAACCAGAATCAGCTTGCGCCGATCGCCACGGGTATCGGAACGTTTCGCCAGCAGAAAACTGACGATAATGCCGGCAACGGCGTTAATGGTATAGAACAACCCCACCCACAGCGGCCTGACCTTCACTTCAGTGGTGAGAAACAGACTCAGCGTTGGCGCCTGCAACGCACCGGCGATACCGGCCAGAAAAGCCAGAATCAGGAATGCGGCAAATACGGGGTTAAAACGACGTGGCGACCAGCGGGAAACTTTCATTTATTCATCCCTGAGCTGAAGCGAAGCCCCCATGCTACAGAAGGCCACCCACAGAATAAAGCAATAAAAAAACCAGTGGGATGGCCCCACTGGCTGGTGAAATGCACCATTACTCAGAAACATTCAAGATGGTCGGTTACAGGTGCTTCCGGTATTCGTCATCGCTCAGTTTGCTCATATCCCACTGGGTTAAATGCGCCAGCGTATCCAGCCTAGCCTGTTCCGGCACAACGCTCAGCCAATCGGCCTTCTGGCGGCGAACCGCATCGAAATAACGTTGATAAAACCCTTTAGACAAGAAAACAGTCATAAGCCACCTCCCCACGCCTTCATTGAGGAAAATTATCGGCGTAATATAGGGAAAGATAAATTGACGAATCGATCGCGGAGAGTTCCTCTTTTATGCCCAGCCCACGTCTGCAACAACAGTTCATCCGCTTGTGGCAGTGTTGCCACGGCCACCCCATAGAAACCACGCTGCAAGAACTGGCAGAAGTGCTGAATTGCTCGCGCCGCCACGTGCGCTCACTGCTCAGCGCCATGCAGCAGCAAGGCTGGCTGACCTGGCAGGCGGAAGCCGGGCGCGGCAAACGTTCGCAGCTCACCTTTCATTACACCGGGCTGGCGCTGCAGCAGCAGCGGGCCGAAGAACTGCTGGAACAGGATAAGATCGATCAACTGGTGCAACTGGTCGGCGATAAAAACGTGGTGCGCCAAATGCTGCTCTCCCAACTGGGGCGCAGCTTCCGCCAGGGCAAGCACATCCTGCGCGTGCTCTATTATCGCCAGTTGTATAACCTGCAGCCCGGCTCGCCGTTGCGCCGCTCGGAAACCCATCTGGCCCGGCAAATCTTTAATGGCCTGACGCGAATAAATGAGGAAAATGGGGAACTGGAACCCGACCTGTCCCATCACTGGCAAGCCATCACCCCCTTGCATTGGCGTTTTTACCTGCGCCCGGCGATCCATTTCCATCACGGCCGAGAACTGGAAATGCAAGACGTGATCGCTTCGCTGACACGGCTGATCCCGCAACCTTTGTTCGCCCATCTGGCCAAGGTCGTATCACCCACCCCTTATGTGATCGACGTGCACTTGCACCACCCGGACTATTGGCTGCCCTGGCTGCTGGGCAGCGTGCACGCCATGATCCTGCCGCATGAATGGCAGAGCCTGCCGGATTTTGCCCGCCACCCGGTCGGCACCGGGCCCTACCGGGTGGTGCGCAATCACCAGAGCCAAATGAAGATTCACGCTTTCGATGACTATTTCGGCTACCGCGCCCTGATCGACGAGGTCAATATCTGGGTTCTGCCGGAAATCACCGAGGAATTGGTATATGCAGGCGTTCAACTGCAGGCGGACGATACCGGCAAAAATGAGCTGGAAAGCCGGCTGGAGGAGGGTTGCTACTTCCTGTTATTCGATCAGCGCTCGCCGCTGGCTGCGGATGAAGCCACCCGCCGTTGGCTGTGTGAACTGATTAACCCGATTACCCTGTTGAACAATGCCGGGCCGGAGTATCAACGCTACTGGTCGCCGGCCTACGGCATATTGCCGCGCTGGCATCATTGCCGTGCGCCTTCCCGGCAGCCGAAACCCGCCGGCCTGCGCGAGCTAACGCTGACCTTTTACAACGAGCACCCGGAATTCCAGGCCATCCAACAGACGATCGTGCCATTGCTGGCGCAGCACGACATCCAGTTGAATATTCAGGTGGTGGACTACGCCGCCTGGCACCAGGGCAACGCGGTCAGCGATTTGTGGCTGGGCAGTGCAAATTTCTATCTGCCGCTGGAATTCTCGCTTTTTGCTACGCTGTATGAACTGCCGTTGCTGAAGCACTGCATGAATGACGAACTGCGCCAAGACGCCGCCTTGTGGCACGACAATATGCTGCCGTTGGCGGAATTCTGCCAGCGTCTGGTCCATCACCATCAGCTACACCCGTTGTTTCACCATTGGCTGCAGTTGCACGGCCAGCGCAGCATGCGCGGGGTGCGGATGAATACGCTGGGCTGGTTTGACTTTAAATCCGCCTGGTTCGCCCCACCTGAGGCCTGACAAAGAAAGAAGCCGCTTTCGCCGGCGCGCGTTAATCTTTACAATAACGCCGTCTCAACGGGGTGCGGAAGGTGCCCGGCGCGCGTTTATCCGGCGTGCGGCAATCTCTTCCGCTGAGAACAAACCCGTCGAACCTGATCCGGTCCATACCGGCGGAGGGATTTGAGCATGGCGCGTTGACTAACCATTCACCCCACCCTCAGATACCTTTGCCCCTTATCGCCCAGGAGTGCAAAGTGGTCAAAAAATTACTTCCCTGCCTATTGCTGCTGGCCAGCGCGCCGGCATTGGCTAAAGAAACGCTGACGGTTTACACCTATGATTCCTTCGCCGCCGATTGGGGCCCCGGCCCGGCGGTGAAAAAAGCCTTTGAAGCAGACTGCGGCTGCGAACTGAAATTCGTTGCGCTGGAGGATGGCGTTTCGCTGCTTAACCGCCTGCGCCTGGAGGGCAAAAACAGCACGGCCGACGTGGTGCTGGGGCTGGACAACAACTTGCTGCAGGCCGCCGGCCAAATCGGCCTGTTTGCCCCAAGTGCGGTGGATACCAGCAAGCTGACCCTGCCCGGCGGTTGGCAGGATAAAACCTTCGTGCCGTTCGACTATGGCTACTTCGCCTTCGTTTACAACAAAGACAAACTGAAAAACCCGCCGCAGAGCCTGAAAGAACTGGTGAGCAGCGATAAGCCCTGGAAAATCATCTATCAGGATCCGCGCACCAGCACCCCGGGGCTTGGCCTGTTGCTGTGGGTGCAAAAAGTGTACGGCGACAGCGCGCCGCAGGCCTGGCAACAGTTGGCGAAAAAAACCGTCACCGTCACCAAAGGCTGGAGCGAAGCCTATGGTCTGTTCCTGAAAGGGGAAGGCGATCTGGTTCTCAGCTATACCACCTCGCCGGCCTACCACCTGATTGAAGAAAAGAAAGACAGCTATGCCGCAGCCAGCTTTAGTGAAGGGCATTATCTGCAGGTGGAAGTGGCCGCTAAGCTAAAGGCCAGCAAGCATCCGCAATTGGCAGAGCGCTTTTTACAATTCATGGTGACCCCGGCGTTCCAAAACACTATTCCGACCGGCAACTGGATGTACCCGGTGATCACCACCACGCTGCCGGCCGGGTTTGACCAAATGCCGGTGCCGAAAGTGGCGCTGCAATACAGTGCTGAAGACGTGGCGCAACACCGTGGGGAGTGGATCCGGGCATGGCAAAACGCGGTAAGCCGCTAATCCCCGGCTGGCTGCTGCCAGGCCTGCTGGCCGCCGGCCTGATCGTGCTGATCGCCGCACTGGCGCTAGGCGCGCTGTGGCGCCACGCGCCGGCAAGCAACGCCACGGCAATCTGGCACGATGCCTACCTGTGGCATGTGGTGCGCTTCACCTTCTGGCAGGCGCTGCTTTCCGCGTTGATCTCGGTGCTGCCTGCCATCTGGCTGGCGCGCGCGCTCTATCGGCGCCGCTTTCCCGGCCGCGCGATGTTGTTGCGCCTGTGCGCCATGACGCTTGTGCTGCCGGTGCTGGTGGCGGTGTTCGGCTTGCTCAGCGTCTATGGCCGCCAGGGCTGGCTGGCCACCCTGTGCGGCTGGCTGGGCGTAGAATATCACTTCTCGCCTTACGGCCTGCAGGGCATCCTGCTGGCCCATTTATTCTTCAACCTTCCACTCGCCACCCGCCTGCTGCTGCAAGCGCTGGAAAATATCCCGGTGGAACAGCGCCAACTGGCCGCCCAGTTGGGCATGAACGGCTGGCAGCAGTTTCGCATCGTCGAATGGCCCGCGCTGCGGCGCCAGTTGCTGCCGAGCGGCGCGCTGATCTTCATGCTTTGCTTCGCCAGCTTTGCCACCGTGCTGGCGCTGGGCGGCGGCCCGCAGGCCACCACCATTGAACTGGCGATTTATCAGGCGCTGAGCTACGACTACGATCTTAGCCGCGCCGCCCTACTGGCGTTGATCCAGATGGCCTGTTGCCTGGGGCTGGTGCTGCTTAGCCAGCGCCTGAGCCAGGCGCTGCCGGTGGGAGCGACCCAGGCAGCGCTTTGGCGCAACCCGGAAGACAGCCTGCCACGGCGCATCAACGACGGCCTGCTGATAACCGCAGCTCTGCTGCTGTTGCTGCCGCCGCTGCTGGCGGTGATTGCCGACGGCGCCAATCAGGCACTGGTGAGCGTGTTGCAACAGCAGATCCTCTGGCAGGCGCTGTTTACCTCGTTGCGCATCGCGATCGGCGCCGGTGTGCTGTGCGTCACGCTGACGATACTGTTGCTGTGGAGCAGCCGTGAACTGAAACTTCGGCACCGTTTGCGCTGGGGGCAGGCGCTGGAGTTGAGCGGCATGGTGATCCTGGCGATGCCGGGCATTGTCCTGGCCACCGGCTTTTTCCTGCTGTTGAACGATACCCTCGGCCTGCCGCAGTCGCCCTATGGGCTGGTGATCCTGACCAACGCGCTGATGGCGATCCCCTACGCGCTGAAAGTGCTCGACAACCCCATGCGCGATCTGGCGGAACGCTACAACCCCCTGTGCCTGTCGCTGGATATGCACGGCTGGCAGCGGCTGCGCTGGATCGAACTGAAAGCGTTGCGCCGGCCGCTGGCGCAGGCGCTGGCGTTTGCCTGCGTGCTGTCGATCGGCGATTTTGGCGTGGTGGCCTTGTTTGGCAACGAGCAATTCCGTACCCTGCCTTTCTATCTGTACCAACAAATTGGTGCCTATCGCAGCCATGACGGCGCCGTAACCGCGCTGCTGTTGCTGCTGCTGTGCTTCCTGCTGTTTACCCTGATTGAACGCTTACCGGGCCGCCATGCTGACGCTTGAAAAATTGACCTATCTGTATGAACACCTGCCGATGCGCTTTGATCTGCACATCCAGCCGGGCGAGCGCGTCGCGGTGCTTGGGCCAAGCGGCGCGGGCAAAAGCACCCTGCTCAGCCTGATCGCCGGCTTTCTGCCGGCGGCCAGCGGCCGGTTGTTGCTGGCGGGCGAGGATCACACCGCCACTCCGCCCGCCAAACGCCCGGTCTCCATGCTGTTCCAGGAAAACAACCTGTTCGCTCACCTGACCGTGGCCCAAAATATTGGGCTGGGGCTTAACCCCGGCCTGCGCCTGAACGGCGAACAAAAACGGCAATTGGCGCAGATTGCCGCCCAGGTTGGGTTGGAGGAGCACTTGCAACGCTTGCCGTCGCAGCTTTCCGGCGGCCAGCGCCAACGTGCGGCGCTGGCGCGCTGCCTGGTGCGGCAACGGCCGATCCTGCTGCTGGACGAGCCTTTTTCGGCGCTCGATCCGGCGCTGCGCAGCGAGATGCTGCAACTGTTGCAGAACGTCTGTCACCAGCGCCAGCTCACGCTGCTAATGGTTTCGCATAATCTGGACGATGCCGCCCGCATCGCCAAGCGAACGCTGTTGGTGGTTGACGGCCGGATTTATTACGACGGCCCGACTCAGGCGCTGGTCGAGGGCCGTGCGCCTGAAGCGCAGATCCTGGGCATACCGGCACAGCCGTGATCCAGCGCGCATTTCTTAGGTGTCCGCCAATAAATCGGTTGTTCCCGTTGGGCGCCTGTGCTTTTATGTTGCCTGACTATTATTGTTGATACTTAAGGTTCCCTGTGATCGCATCTGCACTGACTTCGGCCCTACTAAACACCGCGCAACCTGCCGCGGCTGTGGTCGTTCGTGTGGTGGTGGTCGTCGGCAACGCGCCGTAGGGTCCGAATCAACACACGATTCCCAAAACCCCGCCGGCGCCAACCGAGCGGGGTTTCTTGTCTCTGTATCCCGCTCAAAGCCAACCGGCCAAGAAGAAGGACGAGACAATGGAAACCACGGGCAAACCTCACCAACGGCAGCGCTTTACCGGCGCCCAGTTGATCGTGCATCTGCTGGAGCGCCAGGGCATCACCACCGTCGCCGGCATTCCCGGCGGCGCGGCGCTGCCGCTGTATGATGCGCTCAGCCAGAGCAACACCATCCGCCACGTATTGGCGCGCCATGAACAGGGCGCCGGCTTTATGGCCCAGGGCATGGCCAGGGCCAATGGCAAAGCCGCGGTGTGCATCGCCTCCAGCGGCCCCGGCGCCACCAACCTGGTCACCGCCATCGCCGACGCCAAGCTCGATTCCATCCCTCTCGTCTGCATTACCGGGCAAGTGCCCTCTTCCATGATCGGCTCCGACGCCTTCCAGGAAGTTGATACCTACGGTATTTCGATCCCCATCACCAAACACAACTATCTGGTGCGCAGCATCAGCGAACTGCCGCAGGTAATTTGCGATGCCTTCCGCATCGCCGAATCCGGCCGGCCGGGGCCGGTATGGATCGATATCCCCAAAGATGTGCAAACCGCCGAGATCGAACTGGATCAATTGCCGCCGATTGCGCAACCGGATACGCCGCCGGCATTCGACGCCGCCGCCGTACAGCAAGCCGCCATGATGATCAACCAGGCCAAACGGCCGGTGCTCTATCTGGGCGGCGGCATCATCAGCGCAGCAGCCCACCGCAATGCGCGTGAGCTGGCGGAACGCGCCAACCTGCCCACTACCATGACCCTGATGGCCCTGGGCGCTTTACCGGTGGAGCACCCGCTTTCCCTTGGCATGCTGGGGATGCACGCCGCACGTAGCACCAACTTCATCTTGCAGGAAGCGGATCTGCTGATCGTATTGGGCGCCCGCTTTGACGATCGCGCAATTGGCAAAACGGAGCAGTTTTGCCCCAACGCTAAAATCATTCATGTGGATATCGATCGTGCCGAGCTTGGCAAGATCAAGCAGCCGCATCTGGCGCTGCACGCCGACGTCGGCCAGGTGCTGGCGCAACTGCTGCCACAGATCGAAGCTGCGCCCCGCAGCGCATGGCTGCAGATGGTGGAGGATCTGAAACGCGAATTTCCGTTTAACATGCCCAACGCCGAAGATCCGCTCTGCCACTATGGGCTGATCCGGGCGGCGGCGCGCTGCGTGGACGAAAGCGCCATCATCACCACCGATGTGGGCCAGCACCAAATGTGGGTGGCGCAAGCCTACCCGCTGAGCCGCCCGCGCCAATGGCTCACCTCCGGTGGGCTGGGCACCATGGGGTTCGGGCTGCCGGCCGCCATCGGCGCCGCGCTGGCCGAGCCGCAGCGCAAGGTGTTGTGCTTCTCCGGCGACGGCAGCATGATGATGAACATCCAGGAAATGGCCACCGCGGTTGAGCACAATCTGGACGTCAAAATCATTCTGATCAACAACCAAGCGCTGGGGCTGGTGCACCAACAGCAATCGCTGTTCTATCAGCAGCACATTTTTGCCGCCACCTATCCAAAACGCACCGATTTCATCAAGATCGCCGCCGGTTTTGGCCTGGACACCTGCGATCTGAACGCCGAGCGCGATCCGCAGGCCGCACTGGCAGCGGCGATCCAGCGCCCCGGCCCGTGTCTGATCCACGCGCTGATCGATATCAATGAGAAAGTATTCCCGATGGTGCCGCCGGGCGCCGCCAATATTGAGATGATTGGAGAATAAGCCATGCAATCACTACAACAAAACCCACAGGTGATCCTGGAACTGGCGGTGCGCAACCACCCTGGCGTAATGACCCACGTATGCGGTCTGTTTGCGCGCCGGGCGTTTAACGTGGAGGGCATTCTGTGCCTGCCGCTCAAGGATGGCCAGCAAAGCCGCATCTGGCTGCTGGTGGCAGACGATCAGCGGCTACTGCAAATGATAAGCCAGGTGGAAAAGCTGGAGGACGTGCTACAGGTGAAGCGCCACAGCGAAGACGTGCGGGTGTTCGAGCAGTTGGCGGCATTTTTCCAATAATCGCCCTCCATCGGCTTAACCGGTGGCCACCACCTGCCAAAGCAGGTGGCGGTATATCGGCATCAGCGGCTGCTGGTGCAGGAAATAGAAACACACGGCCGCGGCGGCCCAGCCAAGGATACAGGCCAGGCGCAAGCGCGGCGGCGGCAGCCAGCGGCTGAGGCGATCGGCGCTGCGTTTCCCCTCGCGCCACCAGCGCCAGCTTAGCCATGCCGCCAGCCACAGCAATAGCGCCATCGCCAACAGCAGCCATTTGAACAGCGCGCTGTTGGCGCCGGCCGGGATATCCAGCGCCACGCCGGCCAAAATGCCAGGGAAGAAGTAGACCGGCGGCCAGGCCAGACAGCCAATGATGTTTGGCAGGGCAAACTTGTACGGCGGTAAATCCAGCATCCCGGCCACCATCGGCACCAGTGGGCGCGTGGGGCCGACAAAGCGGCCAATCAATACGGTGACGATACTGTGCTGGTGCAAAGCATGTTCCGTGCGATCCAGCATCGCTTTGTGCTTTTTCAGGAACGACCAACGGTGCAGCGGCGCTTTAAAAGCGCGGCCGATGAAATAAGAGCTCCAGTCACCCAGCAAGCACCCCACTATGCCTGCGGCCCAGGCCGGGTAAAAATCCACCTGTCCGCTGCCGATCAGGGCGCCAATGCTGGCCATCATCACCGTGCCGGGCAGCAGCAGCCCAACCAGTGCCAACGATTCCAGAAACGCCACCAGCACGATCACCATCAGGGTGAATGCCAGAGACTGGGTAATCAGGTGCTGCAAGTAGGCTTCCATTCAACCTCAGGTTAACTCAAGCTAGTGGGCGGGGGATTGTCCGGCCCGGTTGTCACCGCGTCAACTGCTGAATTGTATTCGATTTTGGCGGCGCCACCAGACGGTAGACAATGACTGTATAAATAACCATACTACAAGCCATTATACTGCATGTTGCAGGCGCATTGGCGTTGCTACATTTAGGCATATTGCTTTCTATCCACCCCGGCATGACGGCAAGGCCCAGGGGATCAACATAGGTATCAGGAACCGCGTGGCACCACTTCAGCAAGGCTTTCTGCTCACCCGGCACTGGCGCGATACCGCCGCCGGCACCGAGATTGAATTCTGGCTGGCAACCGAGCACGGCCCAAAGCAACTGTGCCTGGCGCCGCAGAGTTCGGTGGCGTTTATCCCGCAAGAACAGCGCTCGCGGGCCGAAGCGCTGCTGCGTGATGAGCGCCACGCCACGCTAAAACCGCTGCCGCTGAAAGACTTCCATTCCCGCCCGGTGCTCGGCCTGTATTGCCGCCAGCACCGGCAGTTGATCACGCTGGAAAAACGGCTCAGGGAAGGCGGCGTCAACGTTTACGAAGCGGATATCCGCCCGCCGGAGCGCTACCTGATGGAGCGCTTTATCACCGCCCCGGTGTGGTTCAGCGGCCAATCCGCCGGCAGCGATAGGCTGATCAATGCGCAGATGAAGCCGGCGCCAGACTATCGGCCGCCGCTGCGGCTGGTGTCGTTGGATATCGAGACCTCGGCCCACGGCGAGCTTTATTCCATCGCGCTGGAAGGCTGCGGCCAGCGCCAGGTATACATGCTCGGCCCGGCCAACGGCGAACCGGAGCCACTCGATTTCACCCTGGAATACTGTGCCAGCCGCCCGCAAATGCTGGAGCGGCTGAATCAATGGCTGGCGCAACACGATCCGGACGCGATCATCGGCTGGAATCTGGTGCAATTTGATCTGCGCGTGCTGCAAAAACACGCCGAACGCTACCGTATCCCGCTGCGTTTCGGCCGCGGCGGCGGCCTGTTGGAGTGGCGCGAGCACGGTTTTAAGCAAAACCACTTTTTCGCCAGCGCGGCCGGGCGGCTGTTTATCGACGGCATTGAAGCCCTGAAATCCGCCACCTGGAACTTCCCCTCGTTCAGCCTGGAATATGTGGCGCAGGCGCTGCTGGGCGAAGGCAAAGCCATTGATAACCCTTACCAACGCATGGCGGAGATCGACCGGCGCTTCGCCGAAGATAAACCCGCGCTGGCGCGCTACAACTTGAAAGACTGTGAGCTGGTAACGCGTATTTTCGCCAAGGCGGAACTGTTGCCGTTTCTGCTCGAGCGCGCCACCGTCACCGGGCTGGCGGTGGATCGCAGCGGCGGTTCCGTGGCGGCGTTCAGCCACCTGTATATGCCGCGCATGCACCGCCTGGGCTACGTGGCGCCCAACCAGGGCGAGCTGCCGGAAGAGCACAGCCCCGGCGGTTTTGTGATGGATTCACAGCCCGGGCTGTATGATTCCGTGCTGGTGCTGGATTACAAAAGCCTGTACCCCTCGATCATTCGCACCTTCCTGATCGATCCCGTCGGCCTGGTCGCCGGCACCCAAAGCGAGAGCGACGCCGACACCATTCCCGGGTTCCGTAACGCTCGCTTTTCACGCAGCCAGCACTGCCTGCCGGCAATCGTCGGCCAGATCTGGCAAGGGCGCGAAGCCGCCAAGCGCCAGCAAAACAAACCGCTGTCGCAGGCGCTCAAGATCATCATGAACGCCTTTTACGGCGTGCTGGGCGCCAGCGGTTGCCGCTTTTTCGATCCTCGGCTGGCTTCATCGATCACCCTGCGCGGCCACGAGATCATGCGCCAGACCCGCGAACTGATTGAAAACCGGGGCTACCAAGTGATCTACGGCGATACAGACTCCACCTTTGTCTGGCTGAAGAAGGCCCACGGCGAACAGCAGGCCGCCGAGATTGGCCGCGCGCTGGTAACGTACGTCAACCAGTGGTGGCGGCAGCATCTGCAGCAGCAATACCAACTGGAAAGCGCACTGGAGCTGGAGTTTGAAACCCATTATTCACGCTTTCTGATGCCCACCATCCGCGGCGCCGAGCAGGGCAGCAAGAAACGTTACGCGGGGCTGATCGTTCAGGCGGACGGCAACGAAAGCATGGTGTACAAAGGGCTGGAAACCGTTCGCACCGACTGGACACCGCTGGCGCAGGTGTTCCAGCAGCAACTCTATCAGCGCATTTTCAAGCGGCAGCCCTACCAGGATTACGTGCGTGACTACGTGGCGAAACTGCAAGACGGCGAGTTCGATGACCGGCTGGTCTACCGCAAACGCCTGCGCCGGCAGTTGGATGATTACCAGCGCAACGTGCCGCCGCACGCCCGGGCGGCGCGCATCGCCGATGAATACAATCGCCAGCAGGGGCGGCCGTTGCAATACCAGAACGGCGGCTGGATAAGCTATGTGATGACCACCGCTGGCCCTGAACCGCTGGAGATCCGGCACTCGCCGATTGATTATAACCATTACCTGGAGCGCCAGTTGCAACCGGTGGCCGATGCCATCCTGCCTTTCCTGCACGATGATTTTTCAACGCTGGTCACGGGGCAGATGGGGCTGTTCTGACACCCTGCCCGGCCGGGGCGTCGGTAAATTCATTGGGTTTTGCAGGTGACGAACGCGCCGCCTTCCATTACCATAGCGCCCTTCCCAAATTCTGAATAACTCACAACATCGTGGTTAAACCGTGCCGCTTTTGCGTTGATGCGCGGCGTGAATTGCTACTGCCCCACGGCCATCACCCCACGAGAGCGATTGCGATGTTGTGGCACAATTGTGCCCTGAGCCGAACAAACGGCCCTCTGCCAGGGAAGAACGAGTATGATGTGCTAATAGTGATCATGCTCACAGACCGCACGGACTTTCCCCGGCAATAGGGACTGGGGGACAAGGTGAAGGGAAGCCGCTTTGAACACCGGCTGCTGCATCGCAGCAGCAGACTAACTAAAAAAGAATCGAGCCGACAATATATGCCTTTTACACTTGGTCAACGCTGGATCAGCGATACGGAAAGCGAACTGGGTCTGGGAACCGTTGTGGCGCTAGACACACGCATGGTTACCCTGCTTTTCCCCGCCACCGGTGAAAACCGTCTGTATGCCCGAAATGACTCCCCCATTACCCGGGTGATGTTCAACCCAGGCGACACCATCAGCAACCATGAAGGGTGGCAGTTACAGGTTGAAGAAGTCAAACAGGACAACGGCCTTCTGACTTATATCGGCACCCGCCTGGACACACAGGAAAGCGGCGTGGCGATGCGCGAAGTGCTGCTGGACAGCAAACTCACCTTCAGCAAGCCGCAAGACCGCCTGTTTGCCGGGCAAATCGATCGTATGGATCGCTTCGCGCTGCGTTTTCGCGCGCGCAAATACCAAAGCGAGCAATACCGCCTGCCGTTCGCCGGCCTGCGCGGTATGCGCGCCAGCCTGATCCCTCACCAGTTGCATATCGCCTATGAAGTCGGCAAGCGCCATGCGCCGCGCGTACTGTTGGCCGATGAAGTGGGCCTGGGTAAAACCATCGAAGCCGGCATGATTATCCACCAGCAGCTGTTGGCCGGGCGCGCCGAACGCGTTCTGATTGTGGTGCCGGAAACGCTGCAGCACCAGTGGTTGGTTGAAATGATGCGCCGCTTCAACCTCTATTTCTCGCTGTTTGACGACAGCCGCTACGCCGAAGCGATGCTCGACAGCAGCAACCCGTTTGAAACCGAGCAACTGGTGATCTGTTCGCTGGACTTTGTGCGCCGCAACAAGAAACGGCTGGAACAGCTGGCCGATACCGAGTGGGATCTGCTGGTGGTGGATGAAGCACACCACCTGGCGTGGAGCGAAGAAGCCCCAAGCCGTGAATACCAGGTTATCGAGCAGTTGGCCGAGCACATCCCCGGCGTGCTGCTGCTGACCGCGACGCCGGAACAGCTCGGCCAGCAAAGCCACTTTGCCCGCCTGCGCCTGTTGGATCCAAACCGTTTCCATGACTACCAGGAGTTTGTTACCGAGCAGCAGAAATACCGCCCGGTGGCCGACGCCGTCGCCCTGCTGCTGAGCGGCGAACGCCTGTCGGACGAGAAACTCAACCTGCTGGGCGAACTGATCGACGAGCAGGATATCGAGCCGCTGCTGAAGGCCGCCAACAGCGACGGCGCCAATGCGGAACAAGCGCGCCAGGAATTGGTGACCATGCTGATGGACCGCCACGGCACCAGCCGGGTACTGTTCCGCAACACACGCAACGGTGTGAAAGGCTTCCCGCACCGCACCCTGCACCAGATCAAGCTGCCGCTGCCGACCCAGTACCAAACGGCGATTAAAGTCTCCGGCATTATGGGCGCCAAAAAAAGCGTGGAAGCGCGGGCGCGCGATATGCTCTATCCGGAGCAGATTTATCAGGAATTTGAAGGCGAAAACGCCACCTGGTGGAACTTCGATCCGCGCGTTGAGTGGTTGCTGAACTACCTGACCGCCAACCGTCATGAAAAAGTGCTGGTGATTTGCGCCAAGGCGGAAACCGCGCTGCAGCTGGAACAGGTACTGCGCGAGCGCGAAGCCATCCGCGCCGCCGTGTTCCACGAAGGGCTGTCGATCATTGAGCGCGACCGCGCCGCCGCCTACTTCGCCTCTGAAGAAGAAGGGGCCCAGGTGCTGCTGTGTTCGGAGATTGGCTCCGAAGGCCGCAACTTCCAGTTCGCCAGCCATCTGGTAATGTTCGATCTGCCGTTCAACCCGGATCTGCTGGAGCAGCGCATCGGCCGCCTGGATCGTATCGGGCAACAGCACGACATCCAGATTATGGTGCCCTATCTGGAAAATACCGCCCAGGCGGTGCTGGGCCGCTGGTATCACGAAGGGTTGGATGCCTTTGAGCACACCTGCCCAACCGGCCGCACCATCTATGACAGCAGCTATGAACAACTCATCACCTTCCTGGCCGCGCCGACGGAACAGGAAGGGTTCGACGACTTTATTCACGCCTGCCGCCAGCAGCACGATCGGCTGAAAGCCCAGTTGGAACAGGGGCGGGATCGCCTGTTGGAAATGCATTCCAACGGTGGGGAGAAGGCGCAACGGTTAGCCGACGCCATTGCCGAACAGGACAACGACGTCAACCTGGTCAGCTTTGCGCTCAACCTGTTTGATATCGTCGGTATCAATCAGGAAGACCGCAGCGATAACCTGATCATCCTGACCCCGTCAGACCACATGCTGGTGCCGGACTTCCCGGGGCTGCCGCAGGACGGCTGCACCGTGACCTTCGATCGCGAACAGGCGCTGGCGCGCGAAGATGCGCAGTTCGTCAGTTGGGAACACCCGATTATCCGTAACGGGCTGGATCTGATCGTTTCCGGCGACACCGGCAGCTGTGCGGTTTCGCTGTTGAAAAACAAAGCGTTGCCGGTCGGCACCCTGTTGGTGGAGCTGATTTACGTGGTGGAGGCCCAGGCGCCGAAGCACCTGCAACTGACCCGTTTCCTGCCGGCCACGCCGATCCGCATGCTGATGGATCGCAAGGGCACCAACCTGGCGGCCCAGGTTGAGTTCGAAAGCTTCAACCGCCAGTTGAACGCGGTGAATCGCCACACGTCCAGCAAGCTGGTTAACGCCGTGCAGCCGGACGTGCACGCCATCCTGCAACTGGCGGAAAGCCAGGTGGAAACCGAGGCCAGAGCGCTAATCGAGCAGGCCAGGCAGGAGGCTGACGATAAACTCAGCAGCGAGCTGGCGCGGCTGGAAGCCCTTAAGGCGGTCAACCCGAACATCCGCGACGACGAAGTAGAAGCGCTGGAGTTCAACCGCCGCCAGGTGCTGGCTAACCTGAACGAAGCGGGCTGGCGCCTGGACGCTATCCGCCTGGTGGTGGTCACCCACCAGTAACCGTGCACGGGGGAGCCCGCTCCCCCGCCTACCCCACAGCGGCGGAGCCCGACAATGGAACGCTACGATCCCCCACAGCAGCCTTTACATATTCTGTATCAGGACGCCCATATTATCGTGGTCAACAAGCCCAGCGGGCTGCTTTCCGTGCCCGGCCGCGCGCCGGAGCATAAAGACAGTCTGATGCTGCGCATTCAGGCAGACTACCCGGCCGCCGAGTCGGTGCACCGGCTGGATATGGCCACCAGCGGCGTGATCGTAGTGGCGCTGACCAAAGCGGCGGAGCGTGAACTCAAGCGCCAGTTCCGTGAGCGCGAGCCAAAGAAAGTCTACATCGCCCGCGTCTGGGGCCATCTTGAACACGATGAAGGGATGGTGGATTTACCGTTGATTTGCGACTGGCCGAACCGGCCGCTGCAAAAGGTTTGTTTTGCTACCGGCAAGGCGGCGCAGACGGCCTATCAGGTGCTTGCACGCGACACCGACGGCAGCACGCGGGTTAAGCTGTTGCCCATCACCGGGCGTTCACACCAGTTGCGGGTGCATATGCTGGCGCTGGGGCACCCGATCCTCGGCGATAAGTTTTACGCGCACCCGCAGGCCAGGGCGATGGCCGAGCGTTTACAACTGCATGCGCAAGAGCTGCGCATCACCCACCCCGTATTCCAGACGCCGATGCATTTCCGCGCCGAACAGGATTTCTAACCCCGCGTTAAGACAACTGGGGCTGAACGGCACTTTAGGCGTTCAGCCCCACATATTCGGTTTTCAAAGAGGAAATAGAGGCGCTTATGATGTGGTTGCTGCAATACCACGTTATTCAGTCATAAAGCCATTTCCCAACCTTTGCCGATTCAGCAAACATTCTCACGGTTAAAGGTAGCCGTGTTCGCTCTACCTCTTCTCGTTTTGCCTTGAACCATCGCGTTAATAGTGGCGTGTTTTCCCACGGAAAATAACAAGACCAATCGACAACAGATAAGTCCACTTTAAAGATTTTTTCAAATTTCCGAATCGCATCTTCAAGGTCATCACCGGGTGAATCAAACAGGTCTGAATCAAGTTCCAAAGGTATTTCTTTCCAATGGCTGTCTAAATACCCCGGTATCTCCTCCCTGAAGAGAGCCAGCACTTCGTCTTGAATCGTACCCATCAGAAGGATGTCCACTGTATACGATCTTTCGGGCGAGCTATCAGGTTGTATTTTGTCTGGGTCTTTCTTGAAACCTGATAAAGTGAGTTTACAAGGCCAATCCAACCCAACCAAGGAACATAACGTGCGATGACTGCAGCAAGTTTGTTGGTCTTCTGAATTTTGAAGCTTACAGGAGTAGGAACTCTGACACCAAATGGTGTTCGTGCATCTCTCAAAAGCATTCTTCCGTATTTGGAAACAACACTTGTGCCTTTAAGCGCGTCACCCGGTTTCTGACGAGTCTTAAGCCACGGTTGCCCAGATAAAATGGCAGCACCTGATTCAATGCCAATCCCCAATTCATCGCAGAACTGCTCAAGAAAAATCACGTCAAGCAGTTCGCCTGGCGATAAATTGCTGTGCCCGTGATAGAAGTAAGTTCCATTCAGTTCTTCCGTCGTATCCATTCAATCACCTGTTATGCGCTCTGGCGGTCGCTCCATGCGTCACTGTAGATTATGTTTCCGTCGCAATGCTTCCACGTAATTCGCTCATAGCGTAACTCTATGGTTTCAATATGATTATTGTTGCTATCATCCGGCGCTGCCATTGTTGGCGATACAGAGACTATCCGAACACCTTCAAGCAGCATGTTGAAGTATTCAACTTCCTGACCGGCATCATTGATTTTGTACCATTTGATTTCAGCAGATTTGAGGTTCTGACCCGTGGCTACTGCTTTGTATAAGTTAGGGCTGGCGTAGTCGAACTCTTTTACAATAAGCATGGGTGAGTGTTGGCGGGTGCCTGTGGGTTTGCCGGTGGCGTTATCAGTGGGGATAGAAAGATTATGGTGAAACCCTTTAAACTCAATGCTGAATTCTCTCCCCGCTACGTCACACCCCCTTTTTAATCAGGGCGCCACCGTCATCATAGATCCACATATTCCCCGGAATCGCCATTTCTCTTTATCCTCATGTAGTTATAAATTCCATACAAAAAGTGTAATTATCAAGCAATGGCGAGTAAATAACCTAAAATAGGGTTATGCGACTGTTTGTAAAAAGGAAAACGCTTCTTAATGTGCCAGCATTTGAATTGGCTAAGGCGTGAATTGATATTTTTTAGACCAAGGGTTATTACACTATTAATCTGATTTATAAGATAAAAACCATATCACGGCCGCTTTTATACGGCACCACTCAGCGCTCCCCAAAACGCGTAATGAAGCCAAAAGCAACAGGAACCTAGACCAAGAGCTTTACCATCATCACCGGGTAAAAAATGCCCTGGGCGCCAACGCATTACCACGCGGTGGCGCCTTGACCAACGGGCAACAGCCTTGGCGAACATCCCTGTTTAGCGTTACTTAAAGCCTTTTTCGCGTTTGATCAGATCGTAGGCCGATTGGATTTCCTGCGCTTTCTGTTTGGCCATTTCCATCATTTCCGGCGGCAACCCCTTCGCCACCAGCTTATCCGGGTGGTGTTCACTCATCAGCTTACGGTAAGCGCGCTTGATGGTCGGCGCATCGTCGGTGCTGTTCACCCCCAACACTTTGCAGGCGTCTTCCAGCGTTGGCCCACGGCTGGCCTGTTGATAGCCGCCCTGCGAGTAACCGCCCTGCTGCTGGTAACCGCCGCCGAACTGTTGGCCGCCTTCCATCATGCGCAGAAACTGTTCGAACTGCGCGCGCGAGATCCCCAGCTCTTCGGCGATCACATACAGTACCTGGCGCTCGTTTGGGTGCAGCGAACCGTCCGCAAAGGCTGCCTGGATCTGTATTTCCAGAAACATCCTAATCAGATCAAAGCG
This sequence comes from Gibbsiella greigii, assembly GCF_039540155.1. Lineage (NCBI taxonomy): Bacteria > Pseudomonadati > Pseudomonadota > Gammaproteobacteria > Enterobacterales > Yersiniaceae > Gibbsiella > Gibbsiella greigii. Next base: position 184,919 of record NZ_BAABEM010000007.1, on the reverse strand, counting down.
GCCAAAACAGATGCTGCGCAGTTGCTGCAACCGTTCACGCAGCGGGAAGTCGCTTTGCTTGCCCTCGCGGAAGGCCTGCTGCGCCGCTGCGCGGGCTTCGCCATGCAGTTGCATGCGATCCATCGACAGATTGGCCATTTGAATATCCGCTTCGGTAACCCGCCCTTTTGATTTGGTCAGATGGCCCATCACCTGGAAGGTGGTGCGGAAAAACAGCGATTGCCGCGTTTGCTGATCGGCGAAAAAGCCCCGGCTGCGCTTATTGTTGCGCGCGGTATCAATCATATGGCCAACAATCAGCCCAAGAACTACGCCCCAGAAGCCCGCGCCAGACCAGATAGCGACAATGACCCCGAGCAGTTTTCCCCAATACTGCATACACTCCCCAAATTACATACTGTAAGCCGCATATCGCCCTGCATTGTTAGTCACAGGGTTAAGGCGATTTTTCCCAAGATTTCGATTATCATACCTGTCATTTATCGCTGCGCCTAACAACGACGCAGTCAAACGACCGGATTTAACACTAGCGCAACGCAGATGAGTGATATAGTCTCTGACCGTTTGCCGGCCATGACGCTTCTGAGGACGGACACCACAACCGCGTATGAAAAAAAGCTTACCCACACTGCTGGCCACGATGATTTGGACGGCACTTTACAGTCAGCACGCGCTGGCCGATCTGGCCGAGCAGTGCATGCTTGGCGTCCCGACTTTCGACCAACCAGTGGTCAGCGGCGATCCCAACACGCTGCCCGTCACTATTCACTCTGACGATTCAAGCGCTGACTACCCGCACACTGCGCTGTTCAACGGCAACGTGAATATTCATCAGGGCAACAGCACCCTCACCGCCAAACAGGTTGAGCTGAATCAGACAGAGGAGGCTGGCCAAGCCCCAGTGCGCACCGTAACCGCCACCGGCGATGTGCACTATGGCGATAACCAGATCAAACTGCAGGGCCCTAAGGCGTGGTCTAACCTGAACACCAAGGATACCGACGTCTACCAGGGGGATTACCAAATGGTCGGCCGCCAGGGGCGCGGTGACGCCGACAAGATGAAAATGCGGGGTGAAAACCGCTACACCATCCTGGAAAACGGCAGCTTCACCTCCTGTTTGCCAGGGGATGACAGCTGGACCGTGGTCGGCTCCGAGGTGATCCACGATCGTGAAGAACAGGTCGCCGAAATCTGGAACGCCCGTTTTAAAATCGCCGGCGTCCCGGTGTTTTACAGCCCGTATCTGCAGTTGCCGGTCGGCGATAAGCGCCGTTCCGGCTTCCTGATCCCGAATGCGAAATACGGCAGCAATAACGGCTTCCAGTTCGTATTGCCCTACTACTGGAACATTGCGCCAAACTTTGATGCCACCATCACGCCTAACTATATGTCTAAGCGTGGCTTGCAGTGGCAGACTGAGTTCCGCTATCTGACGCAGCCGGGCCTCGGCACCGTTGCGTTGGACTGGTTACCAAGCGATCACGAATACGGCAAGGGCAACTCGGACGATACCCGCTGGTTGCTGTACTGGAACCACAACGGGGTGATGGATCAGGTATGGCGTTTCAACGTCGACTATACCAAGGTCAGCGATTCCCGGTACTTTACCGATTTGGACTCCAAATACGGTTCCACCACTGACGGCTACGCGACGCAGAAATTCAGCCTGGCCTACGCCACGGAAAACTGGGATGCCACCATCAGCTCCAAGCAGTTCCAGATTTACGACGACACCGATCGCGACAGCTCCGAATCCTATCGCGTCCGGCCGCAGTTAGATCTGAACTACTACAAAAACGATCTCGGCCCGTTTGATCTGCACCTCTACGGCCAGGCCGCCAATTTTACCAGCGTTAACCCATACAGCCCGGACGCCGTCCGCCTGCATGCGGAACCGACCATCAACCTGCCGTTAACCAACGGCTGGGGCAGCCTGAACACCGAAGCCAAACTGATGGCCACCCACTATCAGCAGGACATCCCCAACGGCTTCGCCAGCAACTATGAGAGCCGCACAGGCAGCACAGCGCCGATCCTGAAAGATTCGGTTAACCGCGTGCTGCCGCAATTTAAGGTTGATGGCAAGATGGTGTTCGATCGCCAGATGAACTGGGCTGAAGGCTATACCCAGACGCTGGAACCGCGGATGCAGTACCTTTACGTGCCGTACCGCGATCAAAGCAGCATCTATACCTATGACACCACGCTGCTGCAAACCGACTACTCCGGCCTGTTCCGCGATCGTACTTACAGCGGCCTGGATCGCATTGCGTCCCAGAACCGGGTGACCACCGGCCTGACCTCACGCATTTATGATGACGCGCTGGTGGAACGTTTTAACGTTTCCGTGGGTCAAATCTACTACTTCAGCCGTTCGCGTACCGGCGACCAAGTCACTGGTTACGATAACAATGATGACACCGGCAGCCTGGCATGGGCCGGCGACACCTATTGGAAGATTGACGATCGCTGGGGGCTGCGCGGCGGGCTGCAATATGATACGCGTTTGGCTAGCGTCTCATTGGGCAACGCCGTGCTGGAGTATCGCCAGGATGCTGAACGTATGGTTCAGTTGAACTACCGTTATGCCACGCCGGAATATATTCAAACGGCGTTAAGCACCACCCAGATACCGGCCTATCAGGATGGTATTTCGCAGGTGGGCGTAACGGCTAGCTGGCCAATCGCGGACCGTTGGGCGATCGTCGGTGCCTATTACTACGACACCCGCGCCAAACAGTCTGCCGATCAACTGCTGGGCGTGCGTTACAACACCTGCTGTTGGGCCGTCAGCCTTGGCTACGAGCGCAGGGTCACCGACTGGAACAGCAGCAGCCAAAACAGCGTTTACGACAACAGGGTTTCATTCAACGTCGAACTGCGCGGCTTGAGCAGCGATCATAGCCTGGGCACGGCAGAAATGCTGCGTTCCGGCATCCTGCCGTATCAGCGCGCGTTCTGATGATATTTCATCGTTTGAATAACAGAACTTTCACCCGCATTTGCGGATTAAATAATGGGAAATGTATGAAGAACTGGAGAACGCTTATTCTCGGATTGGTCATTTGCACCAATACCGCGTTCGCTGCCCCCCAAGAAGTTGATAAGGTCGCCGCCGTGGTGGATAACGGCGTTGTGCTCGAAAGCGACGTGAACGGCCTGATGCAGTCGGTCAAGCTGAACGCCCAGCAGGCAGGGCAACAATTGCCGGACGATGCTACGCTGCGCCATCAGATCCTTGAGCGCTTGATTATGGATAACATCCAGTTGCAGATGGGGCAAAAAATGGGCATCTCCATTTCCGATGCCGAACTGGATCAGGCGATCGCCAATATCGCCGCACAAAACAGAATGACCGTCGATCAGCTGCGCAGCCGTCTGGCCTATGACGGCTTGAACTACAACACCTACCGTTCGCAGATCCGCAAAGAAATGCTGATCGCCGAGGTGCGCAACAACGAAGTTCGCCGCCGCGTCACTATCCTGCCGCAGGAAGTTGATTCGCTGGCCAAACAGGTTGGCACCCAGAACAGCAGCGATACCGAAATGAACATCAGCCACATCCTGCTGCCGCTGCCGGAAAACCCATCGCAGCAACAGGTTGACGAAGCAGAAGAGCTGGCTAAACGCCTGATGACCGAACTGCACAACGGTGCGGACTTCGGTAAACTGGCCATCACCTATTCAGCCGATCCGCAGGCGCTGAAAGGCGGCAACATGGGCTGGGGCAAACTGCAAGAGATCCCAACCCTGTTCGCGGAAAGGCTGGTCAACGCCAAAAAAGGCGACGTGGTCGGCCCAATCCGCTCCGGCGTTGGCTTCCATATCCTGAAGGTCAATGACATCCGCGGCAATAACCAGTCGGTTTCCGTTACCGAGGTACACGCCCGCCACATCCTGCTGAAACCTTCCGTCGTGTTGACCGACGATCAGGCACGCGCGAAGCTGGAAGAAGTCGCCGCGGCGATCAAGAGCGGTACCGCGAAGTTTGCCGACGAAGCCAAACAGCTTTCGCAGGATCCAGGCTCTGCACTGCAGGGCGGCGATCTGGGTTGGGCATCCCCGGACATGTACGATCCAGCGTTCCGCGATGCGCTGTTAAAACTGCATAAGGGCGAAATCAGCAAACCGGTTCATTCCGCCTTCGGCTGGCACTTAATCCAACTGATTGATACCCGCCAGGTTGATAAGACCGATGCAGCCCAGAAGGACCGCGCTTACCGCATGCTGTTCAACCGCAAGTTTGCTGAAGAAGCACAAACCTGGATGCAGGAACAGCGTGCCGCCGCCTACGTAAAAATACTTGATGGCAGTAATGCACAATAATCAACGCGTTGTTATAACCCCCGGAGAGCCAGCCGGGGTGGGGCCGGATTTGGTGGTTGCCCTGGCGCAGCAGGATTGGCCTGTTGAGCTGGTGGTCTGTGCCGATCCGGCCCTGCTGCAAACACGCGCCCAACGGCTGAACCTGCCGCTGGCGCTGCGTGATTACCAGCCGCAACAGCCGGCCGTGCCGCAGCGCGCCGGTACCCTGACGGTGCTGCCGGTTGCGGCCCCCGCCCCGGTTACGCCGGGCGAACTGAACGTCGCTAACAGCGCCTATGTCGTGGATACCCTGGCCAAAGCCTGTGACGGCTGCCTGAACGGCGAATTCGCTGCACTGATCACCGGACCGGTGCATAAAGGCATCATCAACGATGCCGGCGTGCCTTTTACCGGCCACACCGAATTTTTTGCCGACCGCAGCGGCTGTGAACGCGTTGTGATGATGCTGGCGACGGAAGAACTGCGCGTGGCGCTGGCGACGACCCACCTGCCGCTGCTGGCCGTGCCGGGCGCGGTTACCGAACAATGCCTACATGAAGTGATCGGCATTCTCAACCACGATCTGCAAACCAAGTTCGGCATCCCTTCCCCGCAGATTTACGTCTGTGGGCTTAACCCGCACGCGGGCGAAGGCGGCCATATGGGGCGTGAAGAACTGGATGTGATTATTCCGGCCCTGGATACCTTGCGCCGCCGTGGCATCAATCTGATCGGCCCTCTGCCGGCCGATACGTTGTTCCAGCCCAAATATTTGCAACATGCCGATGCCGTGCTGGCGATGTATCACGATCAGGGCTTGCCGGTGCTAAAATACCAGGGGTTTGGCCGTGCGGTTAACATCACCCTCGGTTTGCCTTTTATCCGTACCTCGGTCGACCATGGTACCGCTCTGGAACTGGCGGGCTCCGGCAATGCCGACGTCGGCAGTTTCAAAACGGCCCTGAATCTCGCCATTAAAATGATAATTAATTGTAATGAATAATAGAGTCCACCAAGGGCACTTTGCCCGCAAACGCTTTGGGCAAAACTTTTTAACCGATCAGTTTGTCATCGATAGCATCGTTTCCGCCATTCATCCCCAACCGGGTGAGGCCGTGGTGGAGATCGGCCCTGGCCTGGGCGCCTTAACCGAGCCGGTCGGCGCGCGGATGGATCGCATGACGGTGATCGAGCTGGATCGCGATCTGGCTGCGCGTCTGGCCAATCATCCGCAGTTGAAAGACAAACTGACGATCTACCAGCAAGATGCCATGGCGATGAACTTCGCTGAACTGGCCGAACAGGCCGGGCAACCGCTGCGCGTATTTGGCAACCTGCCGTACAATATTTCCACCCCGCTCATGTTCCACCTTTTCAGCTATACTCAGGCTATTCACGACATGCATTTCATGTTGCAGAAAGAAGTTGTGAACCGCCTGGTGGCTGGCCCGAACAGTAAAGCCTATGGGCGTCTGAGCGTGATGGCGCAATACTATTGCAACGTCATCCCGGTGCTGGAAGTGCCGCCAACGGCCTTTGCGCCGCCGCCGAAAGTGGATTCCGCCGTTGTGCGCCTGGCGCCTTACCGCGAGCTGCCTCACCCGGTCGGCGATGTGCGGATGCTAAGCCGGATCACCACCCAGGCATTCAACCAACGCCGTAAAACCGTCCGCAATAGCCTGGGCGATCTATTCACCCCAGAGCAATTAACGGATCTCGGCGTCGATCCTACGCTCAGAGCAGAAAATATTTCTGTGGCGCAGTACTGTAAGCTGGCCAACTGGCTTTCAGCCAATCTGCCGCCGCAGCAATAAGGAGTTGTGGTCATGATTGAGTCGCCCCGTGTATGTGTGCAGGTTCAGAGTGTTTATGTGGAATCACAGTCACAGCCGGATGAAGAGCGTTACGTTTTCGCCTACACCATCACGGTGCGTAACCTGGGGCGCTCAACTGTTCAACTCCTGGGCCGCTATTGGTTGATCACCAACGCCAACGGCCGCCAAACCGAAGTGCAAGGTGAAGGCGTAGTAGGTGAGCAGCCGGTTATTGAACCAGGCGGCGAGTTCCAATACACCAGCGGCGCTATCCTTGAAACCCCGCTGGGCACCATGGAAGGGCATTACGAAATGATTGACCATCAGGGAAAATCATTCCGCATCGCTATTCCCGTCTTCCGCTTAGCTATCCCAACGCTGATTCATTAATATGTCGACATATCTTATTGGTGACGTTCATGGCTGTTTTGATGAACTGCGGTCGCTATTAGACCAGGTTGCGTTTGATCCGCAATACGACACGCTGTGGCTCACGGGCGATCTGGTGGCGCGCGGCCCCGGCTCGCTGGAAGTGCTGCGCTATGTGCGTTCGCTTGGCCCGGCGGTGCGAATGGTGCTGGGCAACCACGATTTGCACCTGCTGGCGGTTTACGCCGGCATCAGCCGCAACAAACCCAAAGACCGGCTAAACCCGCTGCTGGAAGCGCCGGATGCTGATGAGCTGATTAACTGGCTACGCCGCCAGCCGCTGCTGCAGGTTGATACCGAGCAGAAGCTGGTGATGGCCCATGCCGGCATCACGCCGCAGTGGGATATTGAAACCGCCCAAATATGCGCTCGCGAATTGGAAGCGGTGCTCAGCAGCGACAGCTATCCGCTGTTTCTGGATGCGATGTACGGCGATATGCCAAATAACTGGAGCCCGGAATTAAGCGGCTTGGCTCGCCTGCGTTTTAGCGCCAACGCGCTGACGCGCATGCGCTACTGCTTCCCGAACGGCCAGTTGGATATGATCTGTAAAGATGCGCCAGGCAGCGCGCCGGCGCCGCTGAAGCCTTGGTTTGAACTGCCGCGGCGGGTCGATGCTGATTACAGCATTATCTTCGGCCACTGGGCTTCGCTGGAAGGTAAAGGCACGCCGCCGGATATCTATGCGCTGGATACCGGCTGTTGCTGGGGCGGTAAACTGACGATGCTGCGCTGGAGCGATCGGCGCTATTTCGTTCAGCCGTCCAACCGCCGCGACATGTTGGATGAGGTCCCTCACCCCAACCCTCTCCCATAGGGAGAGGGAGCAGCCCGACGCCGGATGTATATCAAGAGACTGACTCTCGCTCCCTGTTAGCACGTTGAAAAGAGCTTAATCTTGCCCATTAACGGCGTTCTAAAATCTCAAAACAGTAGCTGTGTGAGTTTAGTTCATCCGCATCGTGGAACTCGCTGAACGAGGTTTCCCATTCGTCTGGCTCATAGTCGGGGAAGTGGGTATCACCGCCAATCTCGGCATCAATATGCGTCAGGTACATGCGGTTGGCCCGCGCCAGGAACTGGGTATATATGCTCCCACCGCCCATCACCATCACTTCTTCGGCGCCATCGGCTGCCGCCAGGGCTTCATCCAGCGAAGCCACCCAAGTGACGCCCGTATCCGTGCCCGGTTGGCTGCTTAGCACAATATTATGCCGGCCTGGCAGCGGGCGGCCTATCGACTCAAAGGTCTTGCGACCCATGATGACCGGCTTATTCAACGTGTTGCGTTTAAACCACGCAAGATCCGCCGGGAGATGCCACGGCATTGCGTTTTCCATACCAATTACGCGATCCGCCGCCAAGGCAGCGATCAGGCTGATAATCATTGTTTAACCCTGTATAGGCAGCAAAATTGCTCACACTATACGTAAAGCCCAATCGGCCGTCGATAGGCGAATCAAGCAATATGAATATATAAGACAGCTCCGATTAGCTATCCTAATACTACGAATTATTTACCTGCGCTAACCCTCTGAAAAATCTTGGTCATTACACGCCCGGACGTTTGCGATACAGCCACAGGCCCGGCAGGGAAAGCCCAATCGATAACGCCCCGACGATAAAACTGGCCTTGAGAAAGTTGGTCACCATCACCGACATCAACGCCTCGCTATAGCCCAGGTGCGAAATCTCCACCACGCTTATCATCGCGGTATAGGCCGAAATACCGGGGAACATAGGGATCACCGCCGCCACGGTGAACACCTTCGGGTGCGCCAGCAGCCAGCGCGACCACTTGATGCCGATAATGCCAATCAGGGTTGCCGCCAGCAGCGACGCCCATTCGATATTCATCCCGGCGTGCATCATCAGCATCCGCGAACCATGCCCCATCGCCCCCAGTAAAGCGCAGTAGCGCAGCGCGCGTATCGGCACGTTGAACACCATGGCAAACCCCAGCGCCGGCACCGCCGCCAGCAGCATATCCAGCAACAACGCCCATAGCAGGCTCATGACCACCCCCGCAGATCCCATAAAGCCATCGCCATCACCACGCCGATGCAGGTCGCCAGCGTCAGCAGGCTGGCCATCGCCCAGCGCGCCAGGCCGGTGTTCACATGGCCCTTGAACATATCGGCCACAGCGTTGATCAACGGGAAGCCCGGCACCAGCAGCAGTACGCTGGCTGCCATCGCAACGCTAGAGGTCTGGCTAAACACCGGCAGGCGCAATAACAAGCCGGAAATCGACGTCGCGACAAACGCCGTTAGGCAAAAGTTGATCAACGGGTTCATATGGTGCGCAGTGAGCACCTGCCGGACAAACATCGCCAGCCCGCTGGCGATGAAGGTGACGACAAAGGCGTCATTAGCGCCGCCGTTAAGTATGCTGAAACAACCGCAGGAAAGCCCCACCATCAGCACCACCAGCCAGCGCGGATAACGCAGCGGCCGCAGCCGCTCAAACCGGTGCGCCACGTCGTGCGCATCCGCCAGGCGGTGTTCCGCTAGGATCACCACGTGCTGCACCTCCGTCACCATATGCATGTTAATGCCGCGATCGGCATTCTTGCGGGTGGTGGTCAGGCACGCGCCGTTGCTGATAGTCGTCAACACCACCGCATTGGCGGAAATGGAGCTTTCCACGCTGTCCATGCCGAGCGCCAGCCCCAGGCGCGTCGCCAACTGTTCAACCACCATGCTTTCCGCCCCGTGTTGCAACAGCAGCAACGCACACTGAATACATAACCGGGTTATTTCACGCTGCTGCCGGCTGGGCTCCGGCAAGGAGACAGTCAATTCATGCTTCATACGATCCTGCAAACTCCCCTGAATAAACGGCCGATGAATGACAGGCCGGGAACACCGTTTATCGATATCCTGCGCTCTTTGCCTGACGCAGGTGTTGCACTGGCGGCGGCGCCACGATCTCTTGGCTGATACTACCTAACATTACCTCATTTGCAGGGTGCATATCAGTGTAAGCAACGTTATTATTTGAGCAATTTAGTCTTTTGTGCAGAGATGCAAATTATGTTTGAAACATCGTTATTTGTTGCCGGCATCGCCACGCTGGGGATGCTCTCTCCCGGGCCGGATTTTTTTCTCATCGTGAAGAACGCCGCCCGCTATCAGCGCCGGCTGGCATTGATAACTGCCTTCGGCGTTATCTGTGGCGTCGCCACCCATATGGCCTATTGCGTCGCCGGTTTGGCAGTGGTGATCACCACCACCCCATGGCTGTTCAACCTGTTGAAGTACGCCGGGGCGCTTTACCTGATTTGGATCGGCATACAGGCGCTGTTATCCCGCGGCGGCGGCAAAATGCACATCAGCGATCTGCCGCTTCAACAGACCAGCCGGAAAAGCGCCTTTATGCAGGGCTATTTGTGCAACCTGCTTAACCCGAAAGCCACGCTGTTCTTCCTGGCGGTCTTCACCCAGGTATTGCAAATTAACTCCGGTGTTGGCGAAAAGCTGTGGTATGCCGGGATTATTTTTATGCTGTCGGCCGTCTGGTGGCCGCTGTTGGTGCTGCTTATCCAGAGCAAGCCGGTGCGCCGCGCGCTGGAAAAGGGGCAGAAGTTTATCGATAAACTGCTTGGCGGCATGTTGATCGCGCTTGGGATCAAAGTCGCATTGAGTTAAGCGGCGGGTGCTGCGCGTCATCAGGCAGCCGAAAGAAAAGCCCGCCCCGGCAGTGTGGGGCGGGAAATGGTCGTTACTTAGTGATACAGGCGTGCATTTCCTGCACGGAAATCACCCGTTCGGTGGGATCGGCTTTCAACGCCATCGCCGTGGCGAAACCGCCGTTCAGCGTGGTGTCGTAATGCACCTTGTACTGCAGCGCACTGCGGCGGATCAGTTTGGAATCCTCAATCGCCTGGCGGCCTGCCGTGGTGTTGACGATATAGGTATATTCCCCGTTTTTGATCCGATCCTGAATGTGCGGGCGGCCTTCATGCACTTTATTCACCAGGCGCGGGTTAATGCCGGCTTCACCCAGCACCACCGCGGTGCCGTGGGTCGCATCCAGTTCAAAGCCATGTTTTAACAAGCTTGCCGCCAGATCCACCACCCGGGCTTTGTCGCCTTCACGCACCGACAGCAGCGCGCGGCCCTGTTTCTGCATTCTGGAGTTGCTGCCCAACATCGCCTTGGAAAACGCTTCGGCAAAGGTGCGGCCCACGCCCATCACTTCGCCGGTGGAACGCATTTCCGGCCCCAGAATCGGATCGACGCCGGGGAATTTGTTGAATGGCAGCACCACTTCTTTCACCGAGTAGTACGGCGGGATGATTTCATGGGTCACGCCCTGTTCGGCCAGGGATTTGCCCACCATCACGCGCGCGGCCACTTTCGCCAGCGGCACGCCGGTCGCTTTGGAGACGAACGGAACGGTACGCGCGGCGCGCGGGTTTACTTCGATCAGGTACACTTCGTTGTCTTTCACCGCAAACTGCACGTTCATCAAGCCGCGCACCTGCAGTTCGAACGCCAGTTTTTCCACCTGCTGGCGCATCACGTCCTGAATTTCCTGGCTGAGGGTATAAGCCGGCAGTGAGCAGGCGGAGTCGCCGGAGTGCACGCCCGCCTGTTCGATATGCTCCATGATGCCACCGATCAGCACGCGTTCGCCGTCACAAATAGCGTCAACGTCCACCTCCACGGCGTCATCCAGGAAGCGGTCCAGCAGTACCGGCGCATCGTTGGACACGCTGACCGCCGTCTGGAAATAACGGCGCAGGTCGATTTCGTCGTAGACGATTTCCATCGCGCGACCGCCCAGCACGTATGATGGGCGCACCACAAGCGGATAGCCGATGCCCGCTGCCTTCTCCACGGCCTGCTCGATGGTCGCCACGGTGGCGTTCGCTGGCTGTTTCAGCCCCAGGCGGTTCACCGCCTGCTGAAAGCGCTCGCGGTCTTCGGCGCGGTCGATGGCATCCGGGCTGGTGCCGATAACCGGCACGCCGGCGGCCTCCAGCTCACGGGCCAGCTTCAGCGGGGTTTGGCCGCCGTACTGCACGATCACCCCTTTCGGCTGCTCAATGCGCACGATTTCCAGCACGTCTTCCAGCGTCACCGGCTCGAAGTACAGGCGATCGGAGGTGTCGTAGTCGGTAGAGACGGTTTCCGGGTTACAGTTGACCATGATGGTTTCATAACCGTCTTCCCGCAGCGCCAGCGAAGCATGGACGCAGCAGTAGTCAAACTCAATACCCTGGCCGATACGGTTCGGGCCGCCGCCCAGCACCATCACTTTCGGACGATCGTTGGTCGGGTTGGATTCGCACTCTTCTTCATAGGTGGAGTACATATAGGCGGTATCGGTGGCGAACTCCGCCGCACAGGTATCCACGCGCTTGTAGACCGGGTGCAGGCCGTAACCATGGCGCAGTTTACGGATCGCGCCTTCGGCAACGCCGGCCAGCTTGGCCAGACGCGCATCGGCAAAGCCTTTGCGTTTCAGGGTATACAAGAAGTCCGGTGTCAGGCCGTTGATGCCTTCCGCCGCCACTTGTTCTTCCAGGCGCACCAGTTCTTCAATCTGTACCAGGAACCAGCGGTCGATGTTGGTCAGGTTGAACACGCCGTCAACCGACAGGCCGGCGCGGAAAGCGTCGGCAATGTACCAGATACGCTCGGCGCCGGCGTCTTTCAGTTCACGGCGGATTTTGGTCAGCGCTTCCGGATCGTCCAGGCTCACCTTCGGATCAAAGCCGGTGGCGCCCACTTCCAGACCACGCAGCGCTTTTTGCAGTGATTCCTGTTGGGTACGGCCAATTGCCATCACTTCCCCGACCGACTTCATCTGCGTGGTCAGGCGATCGTTGGCGCCGGCGAACTTCTCGAAGTTAAAGCGTGGGATCTTGGTCACCACATAGTCGATAGACGGCTCAAAGGATGCCGGGGTACGGCCGCCGGTGATGTCGTTCATCAACTCATCAAGGGTATAACCCACAGCCAGTTTGGCGGCGATTTTGGCAATCGGGAAGCCGGTCGCTTTCGATGCCAGCGCCGAGGAGCGTGACACGCGCGGGTTCATCTCAATCACAATCAGGCGGCCGGTTTTCGGGTTGACTGAGAACTGCACGTTGGAGCCGCCGGTTTCCACGCCGATCTCACGCAGCACCGCCATCGAGGCGTTACGCATGATTTGATATTCTTTGTCGGTCAGCGTCTGGGCAGGCGCTACGGTGATGGAATCGCCGGTATGGATGCCCATGGCATCGAAGTTTTCAATGGAGCAGACGATGATGCAGTTATCGTTCTTATCACGCACCACTTCCATCTCATACTCTTTCCAGCCAATCAGCGATTCGTCGATCAGCAACTCTTTGGTCGGCGACAAATCCAGGCCGCGCTCGCAGATCTCTTCGAACTCTTCACGGTTGTAGGCAATACCGCCGCCGGTGCCGCCCATGGTGAACGACGGGCGAATGATGCACGGGAAACCGACATCGGCGGCAACCGCCAGCGCTTCTTCCATGGTGTGCGCGATGCCGGAACGCGCGGTTTCCAGGCCGATTTTCTTCATCGCCTTGTCGAAACGTTGGCGATCTTCCGCTTTATCGATCGCATCGGCGGTGGCGCCGATCATGGTAACGCCGAACTCGGCCAACACGCCCTGGCGCTCCAGCTCCAGCGCACAGTTCAGCGCAGTTTGCCCGCCCATGGTCGGCAGCACGGCGTCCGGGCGCTCTTTTTCGATGATTTTGCGCACCACTTCCCACTGAATCGGCTCAATATAGGTTGCATCCGCCATTTCCGGATCGGTCATGATGGTCGCCGGGTTGGAGTTAACCAAAATGACGCGGTAGCCTTCTTCACGCAGCGCTTTACACGCCTGCGCGCCGGAGTAGTCAAACTCACACGCCTGGCCGATAACAATCGGACCGGCGCCCAGGATCAGGATGCTTTTTATATCTGTACGTTTTGGCATTTCTCTTTTGCTCCTGATTAGTTGGCGTTGGAACGGTAAGTCTCAATCAGTTCGATGAAGTGATCGAACAGCGGCGCAGCATCGTGCGGCCCAGGGCTTGCCTCTGGGTGGCCCTGGAAGCTGAACGCCGGTTTATCCGTGCGGTGAATGCCCTGAACCGTATGGTCGAACAACGATTTGTGGGTGACGCGCAGGTTTGCCGGCAGGTTGTTTTCATCAACTGCAAACCCGTGGTTTTGCGCGGTAATCATCACGCGGTTGGCGTCCAGATCCTTCACCGGATGGTTGCCGCCGTGGTGGCCCAGCTTCATCTTCACGGTATTCGCGCCGCTTGCCAGCGCCAGCAACTGGTGCCCCAGGCAGATACCAAATACCGGAATGTCGGTTTCCAGGAACTGTTTGATGGCGGCGATGGCGTAATCACACGGTTCCGGATCGCCCGGGCCGTTGGACAGGAAAATACCGTCCGGATTCATTTTCAACACCTCATCCGCCGGTGTTTGCGCCGGCACTACCGTCAAGCGGCAGCCGCGATCCACCAGCATACGCAGGATGTTGCGTTTGACGCCGTAATCATAAGCCACCACGTGATAAGGCAACGCGCTTGCGGCGGTATCTTCCGGCAGTTCGCCTTCCAACCGCCAGCTCCCTTGCTGCCAGGTATAGGTTTCGTTGGTCGTCACTTCCTTTGCCAGATCCATCCCTTTCAGCCCAGGGAAGGCTTTAGCCTGCGCCAGCGCCTGGGCGGCATCCAGATTTTCGCCCGCGATGATGCAACCGTTCTGCGCGCCTTTCTCACGCAGCAGCCGGGTCAGCTTGCGGGTATCGATATCGGCAATGGCGACAATGTTGTTGCGCTTGAGATAGTCGGACAGCCCTTCTTCACTGCGGTAGTTGCTGGCAATCAGAGGCAGATCGCGGATGACCAGCCCTTGAGCGTGAACCATTGAGGATTCTTCATCGGCGGCGTTGGTGCCGACATTGCCAATATGAGGATAAGTAAGAGTGACGATCTGGCGGGAGTAGGAAGGATCAGTGAGGATTTCTTGATAGCCGGTCATCGACGTATTGAAGACCACTTCCCCCACTGCCGTACCCTCTGCCCCAATGGCCCGACCGTGGAATTGGGTTCCGTCCTCCAGAACCAATAGCGCTGACTTAATCAAAACACCCTCCAAGGAATAATAAATCACAATATTTGCATATTAATTCAGATATCGCGATCTAAATCAATGCTAAAACTGCCTGAGAGGCTAATTTTTGGCAAATTGGGCGCATTTTAAAGATGAGTGCCTCACTTGTCCACCTAATACGCCATTTTTTATCTTATTTTCACTCCCCTCAGCGAATAATGATGGCTTTAGCCATAAAAGTAGAGGGAAACCCGGGTGGTTAAACGGTTGCGAGGGATAATCGAGTGCAATCGTGCTGTGAGGGGGGTTAAAGTGGGGTGGGAAAGCAGTATCTCAGGGAAAACATACCCAAAAAAAGCAGTTTACTGAAAAAAACAGCAACTTTATAAAATAATTAACAATAAATTGGTGTTTTATTAAATAAAAAAACGGGCAATAAAAATATTGCCCTTTTATCATAGCGTTATGACAAACACAGCCACATCACAATGGCCTACTAAAACATTAAATCTGGTCCAGACCGAGCACATCACGCATGTCAAACAGTCCTTTTTCCTGCTTCGACACCCAGGATGCCGCACGCACCGCGCCGTTGGCAAAAGTCATCCGGCTGGAGGCTTTATGGGTGATTTCCACACGTTCACCAATGTCAGCGAACATCGCGGTATGCTCGCCCACGATGTCCCCGGCGCGAATGGTGGCAAAGCCGATGCTTTGCGGATCGCGTTCGCCGGTATGCCCTTCGCGCGCGTAAACCGCACACTGCTTGAGATCGCGCCCCAGCGCATCGGCGATCGCCTCGCCCATCGCCAGCGCGGTGCCCGATGGCGCATCCACTTTATGGCGGTGGTGCGCTTCAATGATTTCGATATCGGTATAATCGCCCATCACCTTGGCCGCCTTTTCCAACAGCTTCAGCACCACGTTAACGCCAACGCTGAAGTTGGCTGCGAAGACGATGCCAATCTGTTGGGCCGCCTCTTTGATGGCGGCTTTGCCGGCGTCGTCAAAACCGGTGGTGCCGATCACCATCGCTTTGTGGTGCGCCACACAAAACGCCAGATGCTCCAGCGTGCCTTCCGGCCGGGTAAAGTCGATCAGAATGTCAAAATCATCCGCCACGCTCTCCAGGCTGGCGCTCACCGGCACGCCGAGCGCCCCTGCACCGGCCAGTTCGCCGGCGTCCGAGCCAATCAGGCTTGAGCCGGGGCGTTCAAGCGCCGCGCCCAGCACCACGCCCTGCGCCTGTTGCACCGCCAGGATCAGTTGACGGCCCATACGGCCGCCGGCGCCAGCAATCGCAATGCGGATCTGTGAATCTGTCATACTTCTCTCTCTTTTTCCGTCAAAAGCCGTTATCCGGCTACAAAGGGCTAAACCCAATAGTAAAATTCGTCACATTAGGTTAACTGCCCCACCCCGGCACCGCCAGAGGATTTAAATCATAATTAGAAAATTATGATATCCCGCCATTTTTATCAGCGATGCTATAAATTTTCGCCGCTGCGCCTGCCAAACAATACTGCATAGACAGCGGACAGTTTTACATAATCATGCAGTTTTCCCGCTGCCGATGATAAAAACGCCATCGTCAGATAGCAAAACGGGGAGCCTAAGCTCCCCGTTGTTGATTGCCGTCGCGTCAATCGATCTGCCGGATATCCACCCGCAGCTCTTTTGGCACTTCAAACACGATGTTCTCTTCCCGGCCGCTGATTTCCAGCACCGATTTCCCGCCCATCGCCTTCAGGCGGTTGATCACCTCCTGCACTAGCACGTCCGGCGCGGATGCGCCGGCGGTGACGCCGATGTGGGTGGTGTTTTTCAGCCAGGCTTCCTGAATGTCTTCCGCCGAATCGATCAGATACGCCGGTTTCCCCACCCGCTGCGCCAGTTCCGCCAGGCGGTTGGAGTTGGACGAGTTTTTCGACCCCACCACCAATACCACATCCGCATCCCCGGCCAGGCTGCGCACCGCTTCCTGGCGGTTGGTGGTGGCATAACAGATATCATCCTTGCGCGGCCCAATAATCTTGGGGAAGCGTTGGCGCAGGGCGTCGATCACATCGGAGGTATCATCAACCGATAGCGTGGTCTGTGTCATAAAGCACAGATTGTCTTCATGCTTAACCTGCAGCTTCCAGACGTCTTCCGGCGATTCCACCAGGTACATCCCCCCTTCCGGGTTGTTGTACTGGCCCATGGTGCCTTCCACCTCCGGATGGCCGGCGTGGCCGATCAGAATGGCCTCTGTACCCTTGCGGCTGGCACGAGCCACTTCCATATGCACTTTAGTCACCAACGGGCAGGTAGCGTCGAACAGCATCGTCAGGCTACGCGCCTTCGCTTCGGCGCGCACCGCCTGGGAAACCCCATGCGCCGAGAAGATGAGGATTGAGCCATCCGGTACTTCGGCGATCTCTTCAATAAACACCGCGCCGCGCGCGCGCAGGCTGTCCACCACATAGCGGTTGTGCACCACTTCATGGCGCACGTAGATCGGCGCGCCGTAAATTTCCAGCGCGCGTTCCACGATACTGATCGCGCGATCGACCCCGGCACAGAAACCACGGGGGTTAGCCAACAAGATTTGCATGCGTCGCCTCCTGCTGCGGATCAATCTCCAGCACCTCAAGCTCGAAGGTCACTGGGTGGCCCGCAAGTGGATGATTGAAATCAACGGTGACAGACTCTTCCGCCACTTCACGCACTACGCCCGGCATTTCACTGCCGTCGATTGCCGTGAACAGCATGATAGTGCCGACATCCGGCACACCGGTGTCGGCAAAATCGCGCCGCAGGAAGAATTGGATCAGATCCGGGTTGTTCACGCCAAAAGCATCTTCCGGCTGCAGGGTGAAGGTATTTTTATCACCGGCGTGCAGCCCGATCAGTTGTTGCTCAAGCGCGTTCGACAGGCTGCCGTCGCCAAGGCGAAACAGCGCCGGTTTGCCGCTGCGGCGGGTTGATTCCGCCGTCGAGCCATCTTCCAGCGTCAACGTAAAGTGCACCAGCACCGCGCTGCCGCTGTTAACCTGAGCCGTCATATCACTCACCCTTAGCCGCTGCGCGCTTGCTGGAAGGCAAAAACCCTTCCAGCACGATCATCGCCGCCCCGACACAGATAAAGCTGTCTGCCAGATTAAAGGTCGGGTAGTGCCAGTTGCCCACGTAAAAATCGATGAAATCGACCACGAAGCCATGCCACAGACGATCTAACAAATTGCCCAACGCGCCGCCGATGATAAACGCATACGCGATGTTGCTCAGCTTCTGCTGCGCGTTGTTTTTGTACAGCAGCACCAGCAGCGCCACAATAATCGCCACCGCAATGCCGGCAAAGAACCAGCGTTGCCAGCCGCCGTGATCGGCCAGGAAGCTAAACGCAGCGCCGTAGTTGCGCGCATAGTACAGGTTGAAGTAGGGAATCAACGGCTGGGACTGGCCCAGCACAAAATGATTCAGGATCCACTGTTTGCTGGCGAAATCCAGCACCAGTACCACCAGAACTACCCACAGCCACCGCAGGCCGGTCGAACAGATCGGTTTACTCATCAGGCAAATTTACGCTTCTCGCCGTCGCCGGCAACGTTGGTGACACAGCGGCCGCAGATATCTGCGTGTTCCGCCACCTGGCCAATATCCGTGGTGTAATGCCAGCAACGTGGGCATTTGCTCCCTTCTGCACTGCTAAAGACAATCTTCAGCCCTTTCAGCAGTTCGCTTTGCTGCGCATCCGCCGGCGCCTGCGCCAACGGCGCCACTTTGGCGCCAGAGGTCAGCAACACAAAGCGCAGTTCATCCTGCAGGCTGTTCAGGCGTGCCGCCAGCGTCTCATCGGCGAACAGGGTGACGGAAGCCTCCAGCGAACCACCGATACGTTTATCGGCACGCGCCTGCTCCAGCACCTTGTTCACTTCGCCACGCACTTTCAGCAGCTCATCCCAGAAGGCGTCGTTCATGCTTTCGCCTTCGGCCAGGCTGAACAGGCCGTCATACCACTCTTCAGTGAAGACGTACGGCGCGCGTTTGCCCGGCAGGAAGCCCCAAATCTCGTCCGCGGTAAAGGACATGATCGGCGCCATCCAACGCACCAGCGCTTCGGCGATGTGGAACAGCGCCGTCTGGCAGCTACGGCGCGCAACGCTGTCCGCTTTGGCGGTGTACTGGCGGTCTTTGATGATATCCAGGTAGAAAGAGCCCATCTCAACCGAGCAGAACTGCATCAGGCGCTGCACCACTTCGTGGAAATCGTAGTTGGCATAGGCCTGTTCAATATCCTGCTGCGCCGCCAGCGCACGGCCGACCGCCCAGCGATCCAGCACCACCATATCTTCCGGCGCCACGCTGTCGGTGCGGGGATCGAAACCGTTCAGGTTCGCCAACAGGAAGCGGGCGGTGTTACGGATACGGCGGTAAGAATCTGCCGCACGTTTGAGGATCTCATCGGAAACGGCGATCTCGCCGGTATAGTCGGTCGATGCCACCCACAAACGCAGGATATCGCCGCCCAGTTTGTTCATCACATCCTGCGGGCTGACGGTATTGCCGATCGACTTGGACATTTTGCGCCCCTGACCGTCGACGGTGAAGCCGTGAGTCAGCACTTCTTTATAAGGCGCTTTGCCTTTCATCGCCGTGGAGATCATCAGCGATGACATGAACCAGCCGCGGTGTTGGTCGGAGCCTTCCAGATACATATCTGCGCTATGGCCGTGGAATTCCGGACGCACGTCAACCACCGAAGCGTGGGTCGAACCGGAGTCAAACCACACGTCCAGCGTGTCCGGCACTTTGACGTAGTCGGCGGCTTGTTCACCAAGCAGCTCGGCCGGATCCAAATCCCACCATGCCTGAATGCCTTCCTGCTCTACGCGCTTCGCCACTTCTTCAATCAGCTCAACGGTGCGCGGGTGCAGTTGCTCGGTTTCTTTATGCACGAACAGCGACATTGGCACGCCCCAGGTACGCTGGCGGGAAATACACCAGTCCGGGCGATTTGCCACCATCGTTTCGATACGCGCCTGGCCCCAGTCCGGGATCCACTGCACGCCTTTGATCTCTTCCAGCGACTGCTTACGCAGCCCTTTCTGGTCCATGCTGATGAACCATTGCGGGGTCGCGCGGAAGATAACCGGCGTCTTGTGGCGCCAGCAGCAAGGGTAGCTGTGCAGCAGTTTTTCCACGTGCAGCAGCGCGCCTTTCTCACGCAGCAATTCCACCACCAGATCGTTGGCTTTGAAGACGAACTTACCGTCCAGCGAAGGATAGGTGCCCGGCAGGTAACAGCCATTCGGGCCGACCGGGTTGGCCACTTCCAGGCCGTATTTCTGGCCGATGACAAAGTCGTCCGGGCCGTGGCCTGGCGCGGTGTGCACCGCACCGGTACCGGCATCCAGCGTCACGTGTTCGCCCAGGATCGCCGGCACGTCAAAACCCATGAACGGATGCTGGAAGCGCAGCAGTTCCAGAGCAGCGCCCTTGCAGCTGCCCAGCACCTGCCAATGGGTGATGCCGACGCGTTTCATCACGCTTTCAACCAGTTCGCCCGCCAGGATCAGGCACTGCCCTTCCACCTGCACCAGTTGATAATCGAATTCCGGGTGCAGAGAGATGGCGCGGTTAGCCGGCAACGTCCACGGGGTGGTGGTCCAGATCACCAGCGAAATCGGCCCTTCGAAGCTTGACACGCCGAATTTGGCGGCAACGGCGGCGGCATCGGTGGCCGGGAACGCCACGTCGATTGACGGGGAGGTTTTGTCGTAATACTCCACCTCCGCTTCAGCCAGCGCAGAACCGCAGTCGGTGCACCAGTGCACCGGCTTGGCGCCTTTCAGCAGGTGGCCGTTGCTGATGATCTTACCCAGGGCGCGAATGATGTTGGCTTCGGTGTTGAAATCCATGGTCAGATAAGGATGATCCCAGTCACCCAACACGCCCAGGCGAATGAAGTCTTTCTTCTGGCCCGCCACTTGTTCAGCGGCGTATTCACGGCACTTCTGGCGGAATTCGGCAGGGGTCAGCTTCTCTCCCGGTTTGCCGTACAGTTGTTCCACTTTCAGTTCGATCGGCAAACCATGGCAGTCCCAGCCCGGAACATAAGGCGAATCAAAGCCGGCCAGCCCTTTGGACTTGATAATAATATCTTTGAGAATTTTATTAACCGAGTGACCAATGTGAATGCTGCCATTCGCATACGGAGGGCCGTCATGCAGAATGAAGGATTTTTTGCCCTTTTTAGCGGCACGAATCATCCCGTACAGATCCTGTTCATACCAACGTGCGAGCATGCCAGGTTCACGCTTGGCGAGATCGCCACGCATCGGGAACCCTGTTTCCGGCAAGTTCAGGGTATTCTTGTAGTCACTCATTAGATTCTCGATCTCGTTTCGGTTTTTCAGATTAAACCGGTGTCTTTAGCCCGAAAAATGTCCGGGCAGCCACCACATCATTGGCGATTTGCTGCTTCAGCGCATCGAGCGAAGCAAAACGCTGTTCGTTGCGCAATTTCGCGCGGAGCACCACGTCAATATGGCGCCCATATAGATTCATTGTGACATCCAGAAGATGCACTTCCAACTGCTGGCGCACGCCGGCAACCGTCGGCCGCGTGCCGATATTGGCAACGCCCGGCAATGGCTGCGGCCCCAGGCCGTAAACGTCGACCGCATATACGCCGTTCACCGGCGCCACCAGCCGCTTGAGCGGCAGGTTTGCGGTCGGGAAGCCGATGGTGCGGCCCAGCTCATCGCCATGAACCACACGCCCTGAAATGCTGTACGGGTGGCCAAGCAACTTTTCCGTCAGCGCCAGTTCATCGTCACGCAGCGCATTACGGATGGCGGTGCTGCTGATACGTTGGCCCCCTTCACAGAAGGTGGGCGTGCTGACCACGGTAAAGCCGTATTCAGCCCCGGCCTTTTGCAGCAACGGGAAATCCCCGGTGCGGTTGGCGCCGAAGCGAAAATCATCCCCCACCATCAGGAATTTTACGCCCAGTTTCTGCACCAGCAGCTCGGCGACAAACGCCTGTGCGGTATTGGCGGCGAAACGCGGATCAAAGTTGACGCACAGCAGGTAATCAACCCCGGCCTGCGCCAAATATTTGGCTTTGTCACGCAGACGCGTAAGACGAGCCGGCACTTTGTCCGCTGCGAACAGCTCCAGCGGCTGCGGCTCAAAGATCATGACTATCACCGGCAGCCCAAGGCGTTGCCCTTCCTGCTTTAGCTGCTTCAGCAACGCCTGATGGCCGCGGTGTACGCCGTCAAAGTTGCCGATAGTGAGCACGCAACCATGGTGGCGTGCCCGGATATTGTGAATGCCGCGAATTAGCTCCATAGCTGGCTCAAAACAGTGGAAATCGGCGGATTATACCTTGTACAGCGGTTAAGGTTAACACGTGAATAGCAATATAGGCCGCATCCCACCAGAAGCGATGCAGGCTCAGACGGCAAAATGCCTGCGGCAAGGCGATAACGGGCGCCTTGCCGCCACAACGAAATATCCTCCCACCATACCGGAGATAACGGGCGGGCGAAACACCTAAGCAGCGGTTTATCCACCATAAAAAAAGGGTTATCATGCGGCCTTCATCGGCCGCTGTGCGCCCCAAAGCAACACCCGGTTAATTTTCTTGCGAAATGCTGTATTCCCAGATGGGAAGCTGGTAAAATCCTGCGCCATCACAACGTAGCAAGTGCCGCCCGTACAAACGGCGCTTATTTGCACAAATCCATTGACAAACGAAGGCTAAAAGGGCATATTCCTCGGCCTTTGAATTGTCCTCAATAGAATATATTTGGGAGTTGGACCTTGGCTAATATCAAATCAGCTAAGAAACGCGCCGTACAGTCTGAGAAACGCCGCAAGCACAACGCTAGCCGTCGCTCAATGGTGCGTACCTTCATTAAGAAGGTCTATGCCGCTATCGAAGCTGGCGACAAAGAAGCAGCACAAAAAGCATTCACCGTAATGCAACCCCTTGTGGATCGCCAGGCTGCTAAAGGCCTGATCCACAAAAACAAAGCAGCGCGTCATAAGTCAAACCTGGCCGCGCAAATCAGCGCAATGCAGTAAGTATTACGTTGTCTGCTTGGTAAAAAAACCGGCTCTCGCCGGTTTTTTTATGCCCGCAATTCGGGCGCCTTTGCTCCACCGCTAGAGGGCAAACAACGATGAGAAGTCTTTGTGGCAAATCCGCTGCACCGCCGGGTGCTGGATCATGCGCTCGGCAAAAATGACGTAATACTCCTCGAGCACACTGTCAATCCGCCCAATCTCCACCACGCTGTCATCGCTATAGATATCCTGTGCATACCGCGTCGGCGCCACAAAGATCGCATTATGGTACATGGCAAAGGCCTTCATCAGCGCCGCATCATCGAACTCACCGAGGATCTCGGCCTGCAGCCCCTGAATATTGAGCCAGTTGAGCAGTTGCCGCCCGAGCATTGAACGGCGCCCCGGCAGCAGCAGCCGCCGCTGCTCCAGGCAGGCCGGGAACGGCGCCTCCGGCACCGGCTGGCGGCAGAAAAAACTGATGCCGCACTCCCCCAGCTTGATCGAAAACAGCCCTTCCTGCTGGCTGGAATCCACCGGGCAGTCCGACAGGATCATATCTAGCTTATGCTGGCTTAGCTGTTCCAGCAGCATTTCATGGGTGGATTCAAAGCAGCGCAGATGGATGCGCTCATCATCCGCTACGACCGTTTCCAACACCTGGCTCACCAGGCGCTTGGAGAGGGCATCCGCCACGCCGACGTCGAACAGCAGGTTGGATTCTTTGGTGTAATGAACAATATCCAACATTTCCTGGCTGAGCATGAACATCTTGTCCGCGTAACGAAAAACCAACTGCCCTAATTCGGAAGGCACCAGCCCGCGCCCCTGGCGTTTAAACAGTTTGCCGTTTAACCGCTCTTCCAGCGCTTTGATCTGGCCGGTAATGGTTTGCGGCGTCAGAAACAGCGCTTCAGCCGCGCCCACCACGGAGCCTGCTTTGCAAACTTGCCAAAAATAATAGAGGTGATTGAAATTAATATGTGACGTTCTCACGAAATGTTCTCCTTACGTTTCGCACCGGCAAATAACCCGCCGAAATAAGCGACAAATTCCTTTTCGTTGTTTCAGACAACGTATTACCCCATTCGTCCCATACAAATGCCCTGCGCCGCCGTACGCGGCGCCTAAGCGCGTTTTGGCAAATACAGGCGCAACAGGCTATAACCCAACAACGCCGCCAGCGTTGAGCCCAACAGGATGCCCAGGCGAGAATACACCCCAAAAGCCGCGTCTGTGCTGCCGAATGCCAAGGTGGCGATAAACATCGACATGGTAAAGCCAATACCACACAGCACGGAAACGGCGAATACCTGCCGGAAGCCCACGCCTTCCGGCAAGCGGGCAATGCCTAACTTCACCGCCAAGAAACTGAACGTGAAAATCCCCAACGGTTTGCCAATCAACAGGCCGGTCGCAATGCCCAGCGGCAACATCGAGGTCAGGCCACCCAGCGAAACCCCCTGTAATGAAACCCCGGCGTTGGCAAAGGCAAACAGCGGCAAGATGAAATAGGCAACCCACGGGTGCAGCCCATGCTCCAGTCTTTCAGACAGAGGATCCCCCTGGCGGGCTTTCAGCGGGATCATAAAACCGAGAATCACCCCCGCCAGGGTGGCATGGATGCCAGAGGCCAAAATAGCGGCCCACAGCCCCACACCCACGATCATGTACAACGATGTCTTGGCGACCCGGCTACGGTTCATCAACGCCAGCACGGCGACCAGCGCCGCCACCGCGCCTAGTGCAGGCACCGACAAAGCATCAGTATAAAACAGGGCGATAATCACGATGGCGCCCAAATCGTCAATAATGGCCAACGCCAGCAGAAACACCTTCAGGCCCAGCGGGACTCGCTTGCCGAGCAACGCCATCACGCCCAACGCAAAGGCGATATCGGTTGCCGTCGGGATCGCCCAGCCATGGCGGGCCACGGCATCGGCACCGTTGAACAGCAGGTAAATCAGCGCCGGCGCCAGCATTCCGCCACACGCAGCAATCGCCGGGAATACCGCTTTGTCATATCCCGCCAACGATCCCTGGATCAGTTCCCTCTTCACCTCCAGCCCTACCGTGAGGAAAAACAGCGCCATCAGCGCATCGTTAATCCACCATTCCAGGGGTTTATCTATCACATGCCCCAATACACCCGCGCTAATAGGCACATTGAGAAACGCATGATAAAGCGTATGTAACGGGGTATTGGCCATGAACATCGCCACGATGGCTACGGCGATCAGGATGATGCCGCCCGCGGCTTCCAGACGTAAGAATTGACGAATAATATGGGTCACGGCGCTCCCTTCTCCCTGTAACAACAGTGCGCAGCTATTCTGCAAAGTGGTGAGTATAAACGTTGGTTAATATCGAAAATATAAGTTTATAAATGCTAAAACGATCAGTAAAACCGAGCTTTTCCACATTAGCGGCCATGGACAGGAAAGCAAAAGAAAATGCCGGCCGAGTTGAGCCGGCCGGCATTATCACGCGTCATGACCAGAGAGGAATCAGAACGCCAAGCGCATTAACGGGTCAGGTCGTCAAAGAACTTTTTCACCCCATCAAAGAAGCTCTTCGAACGCGGGCTGTTCTGGTGCCCCGACGGGCCCCCCAGGCTCTCTTCCAACTCCTGCAGCAGCTGTTTCTGCTTATCGCTAAGGTTAACCGGGGTTTCCACCACAACGCGGCACAGTAAATCGCCCTGCGCACCGCCACGTACCGATTTAACCCCTTTGCCGCGCATACGGAACAGTTTGCCGGTTTGGGTTTCTGCAGGTACTTTCAGCTTCACCCGCCCATCGAGCGTCGGCACTTCAATTTCACCGCCCAGTGCCGCCATCGCGAAGTTGATGGGCACTTCGCAGTACAGATTATTGCCCTCACGCTCAAAGATTGGGTGCGCCTTAACCTGCACCTGAACGTACAGATCGCCGGCCGGAGCGCCGTGTTCACCGGCTTCCCCTTCGCCTGCCAGGCGGATGCGATCGCCGGTATCCACACCCGCAGGAATTTTCACCGACAGCGTTTTCGCTTTCTCTACCCGGCCATGGCCGTGGCACTTGGTGCAAGGATCTTTAATGATCTGCCCGCGGCCATGACAATGCGGACAAGCCTGCTGCACGGTGAAGAAGCCCTGGCGCATCTGCACCTGGCCCTGGCCGTGACAGGTTGGGCAGGTCACCGGCGAACTGCCCGGCTTAGCGCCGCTGCCGTGGCACGCGTCGCACTCTTCCAATGTTGGAATACGGATCTCTTTATTGACGCCGCGAACCGCTTCCTCCAGGGTTAACTCCATGTTATAGCGCAGATCGGAACCACGGCTGGCGCGCTGGCGGCGGCCGCCGCCGAAGATATCGCCAAACACGTCGCCAAAGATATCGCTGAAATCGGCACCGCCGCCACCGAAGCCGCCGCCACCGCCCATGCCGCCTTGTTCAAAGGCGGCATGACCATACTGATCGTAAGCGGCGCGTTTCTGGTCGTCGCTTAGGATCTCGTAGGCCTCTTTGATTTCTTTGAATCTGGTTTCAGCGTTTTTTTCCTGATTGCGGTCAGGGTGATACTTCATCGCCAGGCGCTTATACGCCTTTTTGATTTCACGCTCATCCGCCGTTTTAGCTACGCCGAGAACCTCGTAATAATCTTTCTTCGCCATTCGTTGTGTTAACCCCTAAGATACATGCACGGGCGTAGAGTTGCCTCAACGCCCGTGCTGGTTTCCCAGTAATGCCCAACCGGGCATTACCATGCCCGCTTAGGGCGATTATTTTTTATCTTTAACTTCTTCGAACTCAGCGTCGACCACGTCGTCGTCTTTCTTCGCCGCTTCATCAGTAGCGCCAGCATCAGCGCCTTGCTGCGCGGCCTGAGCCTGTGCCATTTCCAACAGTTTGCCGGAAACCTGCACCAGCGCCTGGGTCTTCGCTTCGATCTCAGCTTTATCTTCGCCTTTCACCGCCGCTTCCAGATCTTTCAGCGCGCTTTCAATCGCCGTTTTATCATCCGCTGGCAGTTTGTCGCCGGCTTCTTCCAGTTGCTTACGCGTACCGTGAATCAGGTGGTCAGCCTGGTTACGTGCCTGTACCACTTCTTCGAACTTACGGTCAGCTTCAGCGTTGGCTTCAGCGTCACGCACCATTTTCTGGATTTCATCTTCGTTCAAGCCAGAAGATGCCTTAATGGTGATTTTCTGTTCGCGGCCGGTGTTCTTGTCTTTCGCAGACACGTGCAGGATACCGTCGGCATCGATATCGAAGGTAACTTCGATCTGTGCCATACCACGCGGTGCCGGCTGGATGCCGTCCAGGTTGAACTGGCCGAGCGATTTGTTATCGCTGGCACGTTTACGCTCACCCTGCAGCACGTGGATGGTTACCGCAGACTGGTTATCTTCTGCCGTAGAGAACACCTGGCTGTGCTTGGTCGGGATGGTGGTGTTTTTGGTGATCAGCGGAGTCATCACACCGCCCATGGTTTCGATACCCAGCGATAGCGGGGTAACGTCCAGCAGCAGCACGTCCTTCACGTCACCGGCCAACACACCGCCCTGAACCGCAGCACCGATAGCAACCGCTTCGTCCGGGTTCACGTCTTTACGCGGCTCTTTACCAAAGAAGTCAGCCACTTTTTTCTGCACCATCGGCATACGGGTCTGGCCGCCGACCAGGATTACGTCGTTGATGTCGGAAACCGACAGGCCGGCATCCTTCAGCGCCACTTTCAGCGGCTCGATGGAACGGTTAACCAGATCTTCAACCAACGACTCGAGTTTCGCACGGGTCACTTTGATGTTCATGTGTTTCGGGCCGGTAGCGTCTGCCGTGATGTACGGCAGGTTCACGTCGGTCTGCTGTGCAGAAGACAGCTCGATCTTGGCTTTTTCAGCGGCTTCTTTCAGGCGCTGCATTGCCAGCGGATCTTTACGCAGATCGATACCCTGTTCTTTGTTGAACTCTTCGACCAGGTAGTTGATCAAACGGCTGTCGAAGTCTTCACCACCCAGGTGGGTATCACCGTTGGTTGCCAACACTTCAAAGGTTTTTTCGCCGTCGACTTCGTCAATTTCGATGATGGAAATATCGAAGGTACCACCACCCAGGTCGTATACCGCGATGGTGCGGTTGCCCATCTCTTTATCCAGGCCGTAAGCCAGTGCGGCTGCGGTCGGTTCATTGATGATACGTTTGACTTCCAGGCCCGCGATACGGCCGGCGTCTTTGGTCGCCTGGCGCTGTGCGTCGTTGAAGTACGCAGGCACGGTGATAACCGCTTCGGTAACCGGTTCGCCCAGGTAATCTTCCGCCGTTTTCTTCATTTTCTTCAGCACTTCGGCAGAGATCTGCGGCGGCGCCATTTTCTGGCCTTTCACTTCCAGCCATGCATCGCCGTTATCGGCTTCAACGATTTTGTACGGCATGATGTCTTTATCGCGCTGCGCTTCTTCATCCTGGAAGCGACGACCGATCAAACGCTTGATTGCGAACAGCGTATTTTGTGGGTTAGTAACAGCCTGACGCTTAGCCGGCTGGCCAACCAGAGTTTCACCATCCTGGGTATATGCGATGATAGAAGGCGTGGTGCGATCGCCCTCGGCGTTCTCAAGAACACGAGCCTTGGTGCCATCCATAATTGCTACGCAAGAGTTGGTAGTACCCAGGTCGATACCAATAATTTTGCCCATCTAAACGTCTCCACTAATAAATTCATTTCTGTCAGGTTGCTAACGTATATGCGGGTGATTTTTATGTTTTCAACCGCCCAACATCACGGTATTGCCCGCGGCCAGCAACTGGGGTTGTAAATAAGATGGGGCCATTCGATTCAGCATCAAGGGGGGCGTGGAAAAAAATTTCGTTTTTTCCGCCGGCGGCGTGCCCCGGCCGCCGAATAGCCGGCCGGGAAAACGCATGATCGCGGCGAATAGGCGCGGCAGAACCCGGTTAACTGAAGGAGCCGGCCTCGCGCGGATCGCCTTCGCCGTTCAGCGCGCGCTGCAGATAGATGCCCAGCAGCAGGCCGATGCCGGACAGCGCCAGCACATAATAAGCCGGGGCCAACGGCGTGAGTTTCAGGATCAGCGTGACGAATATCGGCGTTAGCCCGCCAAACACGGCATAGGCGACGTTGTAAGAGAACGAAATCCCGGAGAACCGGACTTCGGCCGGGAACGCCCGCACCATCACATACGGCACCGCACCCACCACGCCGACGCTCAACCCCACCAGCGCATAGCAGGCGAACAGCATTTCCGGGTGCACGCCCACCGTGTGGTAGAACAGCCAACTGCAGACGGCCAGGAAAACGCTACCGAACATCAGCGTTTTGCCGGCGCCGAAACGATCCGATGACACCCCCGCCAGCATACAGCCCACGATCAGCATAATCGTGGCGATACTGTTGGCCTGCAGCGACTGCGCGGCGTCAATGCCAAATTGCTTTTGCAGGTAGGTGGGCGTCATCAGGATCACCACCACGATGCCGGCCGACAGCATCCAGGTCAGCAGCATCGACACCACCACTTCCTTCTTGTTATGCCGCAGCACGGCCTTCAGCGGCAGCTCCGCCGCCAGTAACTTGCGCGCCTGCATGGCGACAAAAACCGGGGTTTCCTGCAGCCAGCGGCGCAGGTACATGGCGATTAAGCCGAAAGCCCCGCCCAGGATAAAAGGAATACGCCAGCCGCCGCTCAGGATGCTTTGCGGGCTGAACACGGTATTAATGATGGTGGCCACAACAGAGCCAAACAGAATGCCGATGGTCAAACCGGCGGTCAGGATGCCGCAGGCCAGGCCAATGCGCTCACGCGGCACGTGTTCGGCCACGAACACCCAGGCGCCAGGCACTTCACCCCCAATGGCCGCTCCTTGCAGCACACGCATCAGCAACAGCAGCAGCGGCGCGGCAATGCCAATGCTGGCGTAGGTGGGCAACAGCCCCATCGCCAGCGTCGGCAGCGCCATCAGCAGAATGCTCAGGCTGAACATCTTCTTACGGCCTACCCGATCGCCAAAGTGCGCCATCACGATGCCGCCGAGCGGGCGGGCCAGATAACCCGCGGCAAAAATCCCGAAGGTTTGCACCAGGCGCAACCATTCCGGCATATCCGGCGGGAAAAACAGTTCGCCCATCACCGCGGCAAAAAAAACGAAAATAATGAAGTCATAAAACTCCAGGGCGCCGCCGAGCGCGGCCAGCGACAGAGTTTTATAGTCCTGCCGGTTCAACCGGCGATGATTATCGTGATGCATAGGCTACCGTCAGAGCAAACTGTAGGGAATCAAAACGCGCCCCGCCCGGCAGCTTGAACCGCCGGAACCACCGCGCCGCCTTCCCGCTACGGGCGGATGTTGGGCACCGCGCCACTGTAAACGAATCATTACTATAGCGGCAAATTATTTTCACACCAGCACAGTTGAGCGTTATTCTTCGGTTAGCCTAATTTCAGAGGTTTATTTCGCGCCGGGCGTTTTTCGGGCGAAAAGCTGCTACCACGGCCGCATGCGTTTCTACATACGGGCCCTCCAACAGCTGTACACAATATGGTACGCTGGCGAAAATACCGGGCACCAACACTTTGCCCTGATCGTCTTTTATCCCTTCCAGGGTTTCCCTGATCGACTTTGGCTGCCCCGGCAGGTTGATAATCAACGCCTGTTTGCGGATAACCCCCACCTGGCGCGACAGGATCGCCGTGGGCACATAGTGCAAGCTGATTTGGCGCATCTGTTCGCCGAAGCCGGGCATGATGCGATCGGCAATCGCCAACGTGGCATCTGGGGTGACATCGCGCCGCGCCGGCCCGGTGCCGCCGGTAGTCAGCACCAAATGGCAACCCATTTCGTCCACCAGCTCGCACAGCGTGTGCTCAATCAGCGTTTGCTCATCAGGGATGAGGCGGCTTTCCAGTTTAAACGGCGTGGCCAGCGCACTGCCCAGCCACGCCTGCAGCGCCGGGATCCCCTTATCCTGGTAAACGCCGCCGGATGCGCGATCGGAAACCGAAACCAGGCCAATACGTAATGTGTCCATGCATACCTCCATAAAAGGTTAAGGGGGTTTTCGCCCAGCCAATTATCCAGAAAGTATACGGCGTCTGGTCTTTCTCTTGCGCGGTACGGCAAAATAAAAAACGGCCGGCGCCTTCGGAAATAAAGGCGAGCGTGGTTGGTGGTGAGAAAAGGAAGGAAAGGCATCGGGCCAAGCAAGGGCAGCCGCACAGCGGCTGCCCCCCGCCCATTACAGCAGATCGGCGATCATTTTTTCCAGTTTTCCCTGGTCGACGGCAAACTTGCGGATGCCGTCGGTCAGTTTTTCCACCGCCATCGGATCCAGGTTGTGCTGCCAATAGAACTCGGATTCGGTCAGCGGCGCAGGGCGCGCCTTCACTTCACCGGTGTAAGACAGTTTGCGCTCCAGCGGGCCTTCGCTTTCCGCCAGTTCTTTTAACAGCGCAGGCGCAATGGTCAGGCGATCGCAGCCGGCCAGTTCGATAATTTCGCCCAGGTTGCGGAAACTGGCGCCCATCACTACGGTTTGGTAGCCATGCTGCTTGTAGTACTGATAAATCTGAGTGACGGAAACCACACCCGGATCTTCCTGCGGTGCGAACTCTTTCTGATCGCCATTGGCTTTGTACCAATCGAGGATACGGCCAACAAACGGCGAAATCAGGTAAACGCCGGCTTCTGCGCACGCGCGCGCCTGCGCGAAGGAGAACAGCAGCGTCAGGTTACAGTTGATGCCGGCTTTTTCCAGTTGCTCTGCCGCGCGGATCCCCTGCCAGGTAGAGGCCAGCTTGATCAAAATACGATCGTTGCTGATACCGGCTTCGTTATACAGTTTAATCAGGCGGTTGGCCTTGGCCACGCTAGCTTCGGTGTCATAAGACAGGCGCGCGTCCACTTCGGTGGAAATACGGCCGGGCACCAGTTTCAGAATTTCCAGGCCAATGTTGACCGCCAGCTTATCGGCGGCGTCGGCGATCTGCTGCTCGCGATCGCTGCTTTGCTCGCGCGCCCAGGCAATGGCTTCATCGATCAGTTTGCGGTATTCAGGAATTTGGGCTGCGTTGAGGATCAGCGAAGGGTTGGTGGTAGCGTCTTGCGGTTGATACAGCTTCATCGCGGCGATATCACCCGTATCCGCAACCACCGTAGTGAGCTGGCGTAGGGAAGTTAATTTATCGGTCATGTTAGTATTATCTCATCGTTTGTGCATGAACTGGGGGCACTATACAACCTTGCCTTCACCTGATAATAACATGCGCAAAGCCCGGCGCAAGGCCGGAAAGCCCGGGCCCGGTTGGAAGGAATTTATCCCTGCGATGGCAACCGTTTACGCCACGAACTGGCACCAATTAAGCATAAAAAAATCCGCCGCGCCGCAGGAATAAAACCCCGGTTCCCGGCGCCGGAAACGCCGCCCAACAGGCAAGGAAAACGCAATGCCATGAAAACCGCCCGATTTTCCCGTTCCGTCGCCGGTATTCCCATCATGCCCCCTATCAAACCTATTGCCCCTTTTTTCCACACTTTTTGCTACAGTAACCTCACATTGATTAACAGGATCTGGCCATGCTGATTATTATTTCCCCTGCTAAAACGCTCGACTACGACAGCCCGCTGGCAACCGAACGCTTTACCCAACCCGAACTGTTGGATAAATCGCAGGCGCTGATCGCCATCTGCCGCGAACTGACCCCGGCGCAAATCTCCAGCCTGATGGGGATCAGTGACAAACTGGCCGGGTTAAACGCCGCACGTTTCCACGATTGGCAGCCTAAATTCACCCAGCAGAATGCGCGCCAGGCACTGCTGGCGTTTAAAGGCGATGTCTACACCGGCCTGCAGGCGCAGGATTTCAGCGAAGAGGATTTTGACTTTGCCCAGCAGCACCTGCGGATGCTTTCCGGCCTGTATGGCGTGCTGCGCCCGCTGGATCTGATGATGCCCTACCGGCTGGAAATGGGGATCAAGCTGGCAAACCCACAGGGTAAGGATCTCTACAGCTTCTGGGGGAATACCATTACCGAAAAACTGAACCAGACGCTGGAACAGCAAGGGGATGACGTGGTGGTGAATCTGGCTTCGGATGAATACTTCAAGTCAGTCAAAACGGCCGGCCTGCACGGCAGCCTGATTAAACCGGTCTTCCTGGATGAGAAAAACGGCAAATATAAAGTGATCAGCTTCTATGCCAAGAAGGCCCGCGGGCTGATGAGCCGTTTCATCATCAAAAACCGCCTGACCAAAGCCGAACAACTGGCCGACTTTAACCTTGAAGGATATGCCTTTGATGAAGCCAGCTCGCAAGGCAATGAGCTGGTGTTCAAACGCCCGGAGCAGTAAGCCATCGGGCCCAGCCTGTTTGCCAGAACGTATCCGGGCGGCCAATGCGCCGCCCAGTTGCCCATCAGGCCGGCAGCGCCAGCAGGAACTTACGCAGCCCGGCAAAATCAGCCGGCAGCGTATGCGACAACAACGGCAGATTCGCCCGCACCGCCAATGCATTTGGCAACGGCAGTTCCTGGCCGAGAATCGCTTCTACGCTCTCCTTGAACTTCGCCGGGTGCGCGGTGCCCAGGAATAGACCAAACTCCCCGTCCTGCAGTTGATCACGCAGCGCGCGATAAGCGATCGCCGCGTGCGGCTCGGAAATGTAGCCCAGCGCCGCCAACGCATTCATCGTTTCTTTGGTGGTGTCATCGCTAACCGCGGCATAGGCCAGATCTTTCAGCTGCCAGTCTTTGCGGCGGAACAGTTCTTCCACCCGCGGCCAGTTGTTCGGCTGGCTAACGTCCATGGCGTTCGACAGCGTAGCCACCGTGGCATGCGGCTGCCACTGGCCGTTGGCCAGGAAGCGCGGAACGGTATCATTGGCGTTGGTGGCGGCGATAAAGCGTTTCACCGGCAGGCCCAGAGACTTCGCCAGCAGGCCAGCAGTCAGATCGCCGAAGTTGCCGCTTGGCACCGACACCACCAACTGATTACGGGCTTCCTGCGGCAGTTGCGCTACCGCTTCAAAGTAGTAGCAGATCTGCGCCAGCAGGCGGCTGATGTTGATGGAGTTGGCCGAGTTGAGGTGCAGGGCATCTTTCAGTTCCTGATCGTCAAACGCTTGTTTCACCAGCGCCTGGCAGGCATCAAAATCGCCGTCGATCGCCACGGTCTGAATATTGCCACCCAGTGTACAGAACAGTTTTTCTTGCAGCGGGCTAATTTTGCCCTGTGGGTACAGGATCACGACGCGCACGTTTTTCAGGCCGTAAAACGCATGCGCCACCGCCGCACCGGTGTCGCCGGACGTGGCGGTCAGAATGGTGACGGGCTGATCGCCGGCCACTTCCGCCAGCATCTGCGCCATAAAACGGCCGCCGAAGTCTTTGAACGCCAGCGTCGGCCCGTGGAACAGCTCCAGGCAGGCAACGTCTGCTTCTACCGGCGCGACCGGTGCCGGGAATTCAAACGCCGCCTTAACACGTTTGTACAGCGCGTCTTCGCTGATTTCATCGCCGATAAACGCCGACAGGATACGCGCACTGCGGGTAACAAAATCCTGTTCGAGCAGGCGATCGATCTCGGTCAGTTCAAATTCCGGCAGTTCCAGCGGAAAGAACAGCCCCTGCTGTTTACCCAAGCCTTGTTTGATCGCCTGTGCAAAGCTGACCTGTTCGTTATGATCCTTAAGGTTATAGAGTTTCATGCGTTATCCCAGTTGTCGTGCGCCTGCGGTATCCAGACGGCAAATATGAACAAAACCTTCGTCGTTTTGCAGATAATTATTTTTCAGCCAGTCGGCCATCCGCTGCGCCGTAGCGCCACCGTCGCAGACCGCGAACAGCGTCGGACCGGAGCCGGAAATGCCGCACGCCAGTGCGCCGATGCCCTGAGCGGCCTTGCGCGCTTCGGCAAAGCCCGGCAACAAGCGGGTACGGTACGGCTCGGCAATCACATCCTGCATCAGCTTGGCCGCCAAACGCGGCTGCTGGGTATGGCAAGCGTGGATAAAGCCCGCCAGGTAGCGCCCGTGGCTGATGCAATCCTGGCGGCGATACTGTGCGGGCAGGATCGCGCGCGCTTCGGCCGTCGACACCTTAATGCCCGGATAGGCCATCACCCACAGCCAATCATTAAAACAGGGCACTTGCTGGCTGATAAAGCCGTCTTCTTCCAGCATCAGCTGCAAACCGCCCAGATAGCATGGCGCCACGTTGTCATAGTGCACGCTGCCGGAAATGCGCCCTTCCAACTCACCCATCAGCCCAAGCAGGGCCATTTTATCCAACGGGCGATCGCAGAATTCGTTCATGGCCATCAGGCCGGCGACCACCGAGCAGGCGCTGGAGCCAAGGCCAGAGCCGATCGGCATGTTTTTTTCCAGCCGCATGGCTACCGGCACGTCGCGGCCGATAGCCTGGCAGAAACGCTCCCAGCATTGGTACACAATGTTTTCTTTCGGATCGTCCGGCAGTTTGCTGACGAAACGCCCGGCGTTTTCCAGGCTGAACGCGTCTGCCGCTTCAACGCTGACGCAATCCCCCAGCAACGTGCCATCAATCGGTGAAACCGCCGCACCCAGCACATCAAAACCGACGCTAACGTTGCCAATTGAGGCCGGGGCATACACCTTAACCATATTAAACTCCTAACTTCCATGACAATGTGCGCAACAGATCGGCAAATACCCCTGCCGCGGTCACATCATTACCGGCGCCATAGCCACGCAATACCAGCGGCAACGGCTGATAGTAGCGGCTATAGAAAGCCAAGGCATTTTCGCCGTTTTTCACTTTATACAATGGATCGTTACCGTCGACCGCATCAATTCGCACCTGGCAGCGCCCCTCTTCGATCACCCCGACATAGCGCAGTACTTTGCCTTCGGCGCTGGCGGCGGCCACGCGGCGCGCATATTCGCCGTCCAGTTCCGGCAAGCGCGCCAGGAAGGTGTCGACATCCCCGGTCGAGTCAAAGGAAGGCGGTAATACGGACTCTACGTCGATATCGTCCAGCTCCAGCTTGTAGCCGGCTTCGCGCGCCAGGATCAGCAGTTTGCGCGCCACGTCCATCCCGGACAGATCGTCACGCGGATCCGGCTCGGTATAACCATTGGCTTTCGCCTGCAGCGTGGCGGCAGACAGCGACATGCCTTCGTCCAGCTTACCGAAAATAAACGACAGAGAACCGGACAGAATACCAGAAAAACGCACCAGCTCATCACCGGCGTTCAACAGGTTCTGCATGTTCTCGATAACCGGCAAACCGGCGCCGACGTTGGTGTCGTACAGGAATTTGCGGCGTGAACCCGCCGCGGCGCTGCGCAGTTGCTGATAATAATTCATCGACGAGGTGTTGGCCTTTTTGTTTGGCGTCACCACGTGGAAACCGTCGGCCAGGAAATCGGCATACTGATCCGCCACCGCCTGGCTTGAGGTACAGTCGACAATCACCGGGTTGAGCAGATGATACTCTTTCACCAGGCGAATCAGGTGGCCCAGGTTGAACGGCTCTTTCGCCTGCGCCAGCCCATCGCGCCAGCCATCCAGGGAAATCCCGTGCACATTGGTCAACATTGCGCGCGAGTTGGCGATACCGCAGACGCGCAGATCGATATGTTTTTGCTTCAACCACGGCTGCTGACGATAGATTTGCTCAATCAACGCGCCACCCACGCCGCCAACGCCGATCACAAACACTTCAATCACCTGATCGGTATTGAATAGCATTTGGTGGCTAACGCGCACGCCGGTGGTCACGGCATCGTTGCTGACCACCACCGAAATGGAGCGCTCGGAAGAGCCCTGGGCGATAGCGACGATATTGATGTTGGCGCGCGCCAACGCGGAGAAGAAGCGGGCCGAGATGCCGCGCAGGGTGCGCATGCCGTCGCCCACCACCGAGATGATCGCCAGGCCTTCCATCACGTCCAGCGGCTCCAGCAGCCCATCTTTCAACTCCAGGAAGAATTCGTCTTCCAGCGCGCGGCGCGCCCGCTGCAGCTCGTTTTGCGGCACACAGAAACTGATGCTGTATTCCGAAGAGGATTGGGTGATCAGCACCACCGAGATCCCGGCGCGCGACATCACGGCGAACACGCGGGCGGCCATGCCCACCATTCCTTTCATACCCGGCCCGGAGACATTGATCATCGCCATATTGTTCAGATTGGTGATGCCTTTTACCGGCATATCCGGATCCTGACATTCCGCGCCGATGAGCGTGCCGGGGGCTTGTGGGTTGGAGGTGTTTTTAATCAGGCAAGGAATTTGGAACTGGGCAATCGGGGTGATGGTGCGGGGGTGAAGAACTTTGGCGCCGAAATAGGAAAGCTCCATGGCCTCCTGATACGACATCGACTTCAGTAACCTGGCATCCGGCACCGTGCGCGGATCGCAGGTATAAACGCCGTCGACGTCGGTCCAGATCTCGCAACAGTCGGCACGCAGACAGGCTGCCAGCACAGCCGCCGAGTAGTCAGAGCCGTTGCGCCCCAGCACCACCAGCTCGCCTTTGTCATTGCCCGCGGTAAAGCCGGCCATCAGTACGATGTGGTCGGCGGGGATAGCGGCCGCGGCGATCCGCCGGGTGGATTCGGCGATGTCGACGGTAGACTCCATATAACTGCCCTGCGCCAGCAGTTTTTCTACCGGGTTGATCACCGTCACCGGGTAGCCCTTGGCTTTGAAAACCCCTTCCATGATGGCAATAGACAGCTTTTCACCGCGGCAGATGATGCCGGCATTCACGCCGTCCGGGCACTGCCCGAGCAGCGCCACGCCATGCAGCACGTGTTTTAGCTGAGCAAATTCCTGATCCACCAATGCTTTCAAACGATCGTACTCAAAACCGGGAAGCGCCTGCGCCAACCCGCTCAACAGTTCGGCGAAGATGCGCTCTGCGTCGCTCATGTGCGGCTGAATAT
The DNA here is from genome assembly GCF_039540155.1 of Gibbsiella greigii. NCBI lineage: Bacteria > Pseudomonadati > Pseudomonadota > Gammaproteobacteria > Enterobacterales > Yersiniaceae > Gibbsiella > Gibbsiella greigii. Next base: position 147,307 of record NZ_BAABEM010000007.1, on the reverse strand, counting down.
CTTGCCCGGCTACTGTTTTATCAATCATTGCCACCAGGTGATTGGTGATTTTAGCGGGCGCGGACAAGACCGTGGCCACCTGGCCCTGACGGGCATTATTTTCCATAATATCGGCAACGCGCAAAAAACGTTCCGCATTCGCCACCGAGGTTCCGCCAAATTTCAGCACTCGCATTTTTCGTTTATCTCCCGAATTTAAGCCGAAAAAAAAGCCCGCACTGGTTAGGCGCGGGCTTTTTTCTAGTGTTTCCTGTACGCGTCAGCCCGCCCCGTTACCAATGGTACCGGTGGTGGTAATAATTGTGGTGTTCAGGCTGATATAGCGCATCTGTTCTGTCTGTCTCATTAGAAACTCTGTCCCCTCTATTGGTTAAAGCAATCGGCCCGCCAAGTCAAATTATTTCGCGTTTTTGTTTATTCGGCACGCACAGGCCGATTCAGTGGAGATAACAACAAAAATGCAAAAAAAGCAGGATAAAAATCAGATGCTCATAGGGTTTCATGGACTATATCACCAGCAAAATGCGATTCCACACGAGAATCACTTCGCCAGTTTTTTTTCTATGTCGTGCAATAATCGGTGCAACATCACCGTATCCCGCTGCTGGAGGCTCCCCAGCCGTTGATGCAGCCAATCGCGCAATTTTTGGTCATCGGCCACTTCCAGGCACTGCAATAGTCGCTCGGCGCGCTGGCGCAACGCCGAAAGTTGCCCCACGTCGGCGCTCGGCTCTGATGGCGCGGCCACATTCATCAGTTGTGCAAGTTGGTAGCAATACACCATCACGGCCTGACCAAGGTTAAGCGAGGGATAATCTGCCTGCATCGGCACACCGGTCAGCAGATCCGCCAACGCCAGCTCTTCGTTGCTTAGGCCAGAGTCTTCACGGCCGAACACCAGCGCAGCCTGCTGGACCCAGCCTTGCCGCTCCGCCATCACCTGCGACAATTCCTGCGGCGTACAGTAATAGTGAAAGCGCGCCCGGCTGCGCGCGGTGGTGGCGACGGTGAAATCCACGCCGGCCAGTGCGGCCTCCAGGCTTGGGTAACACTGTGCTTTATCAAGGATATCGCCCGAACCATGCGCCACCCAGCCCGCCGCCGGTTGCAAGTGGGCTTCGCTGTTAACAATCCGCAGCGAGCTAAACCCCATGGTTTTCATCGCCCGCGCTGCCGCGCCGACGTTTTCCGGCCGTGCCGGCTCCACCAGAACAATATGAAACTGCATCAACACTCCAGAAAATCAGGTAGGATAATATCCAGGCTATACAAAATCGCTTATTAATTTTACAAAAAAACAACATCACATAAAGCAGCGCTAATGTTCGGCATCAAATAACGTGGTTGAGCCAGGAATAACCAATAATCGGCAAAAATAAATCATTTATTATTTTTATCAATTAAAATCAATAGCATATAAATTTAGATTTCGCATTATGCCCTAACTGAGCATTATTAACGATAATATTGCTGAATCGTTCAGAGAATTTGTTATTCTGTGGCATAAGGTGGCATTCCTGTAAGTGTTTTTCACAAATCTGTTAACGTGCTACAATTGAATTTGATATATGTCAACAAACCGTAGTTTTGTTGGGTGATGATTTCGTCACACACTGTTATATTGCTGTTAATAGGGTTAGGATATGCGCCGTTTTGGCACCTTTGGGGTTATAGGGAATAACATCCCCACCTAGCTAGCGATCTTGTTGACATTGATGGAAAGTGCATCAAGAACGAGTTTACGTACTTTAGTCATTTGGTAAGAGGGATCCGAGCGCTATCTCTGCCCTTGGTTAAAAAAACAAAGACTTCTGTACTTCCTATTTTCTATTTTGTTGGCAATTTTAGGTAGCAAATATGCAGACCCCGCACATTCTGATTGTCGAAGACGAGGTAGTTACTCGTAACACCCTGAAGAGCATTTTTGAGGCGGAAGGCTACATCGTTCATGAAGCCAATGATGGTGCAGAAATGCACAACATTCTGTCTGAAAATGATATCAATCTGGTCATTATGGACATCAACCTGCCAGGCAAAAACGGCCTGTTGTTGGCGCGCGAACTTCGTGAACAAGCCAGCGTCGCACTGATGTTCCTGACCGGCCGTGACAACGAGGTGGATAAAATCCTCGGCCTGGAGATCGGCGCCGATGACTATATCACCAAGCCGTTCAACCCACGCGAACTGACCATTCGCGCCCGCAACCTGCTGTCGCGCACCATGAACCTGAACAGCACTGGCGAAGAGCGCAAACTGGTTGAAAGCTACAAATTCAACGGTTGGGAACTGGACATCAACAGTCGTTCGCTGGTCAGCCCTGCAGGCGAGCAGTACAAGCTGCCGCGCAGTGAATTCCGCGCCATGCTGCACTTCTGTGAGAACCCGGGCAAGATCCAAACCCGTGGCGAACTGCTGAAGAAAATGACCGGCCGCGAACTGAAACCGCACGACCGCACCGTTGATGTGACCATCCGCCGTATCCGCAAGCATTTTGAATCAACGCCGGATACCCCGGAAATCATCGCCACGATCCACGGCGAAGGTTACCGCTTCTGCGGCGATCTGGAAGAGTAAACCGCCTGTTTCGCCACCCCGGGAGCCGCTTACGCCGCTCCCGGCGGTATTGCTTTAGCGGTTTTCACCCCAGGGGATAATGGGCACGGCACTGATCGCATTCTTCGGCGATCCATCCACAACCTTGTCTGAATAGGTCAGGTACACCAGCGCATTGCGTTGTTCGTCGTAAAAACGCACAACCTGCAGCTTTTTAAACACCAGCGACGTGCGTTTTTGGAACACCACGCTGCCCTGATCCTTACCGTTTTTAATCTTATCGTTCAGCGCAATCGGCCCAACCTGTGAACAGGAAATCGCCGCGTCGGCAGTATCTTCAGCCAGCCCCAGGCCTCCCTTGATCCCGCCGGTTTTTGCCCTGCTGATATAACAAGTTACATTTTTGACATCCGGATCGTCGAAGGCTTCCACCACGATTTTGTGGTCTGGGCCAAACAGTTTAAATACCGTATCCACCGATCCTATCTGCTCTGCCTGAGCGCTATTTACCGCTGCGCAGGCAAGGCCTAATAGCAATAACCATCCCTTATTCATTTACTTAACTCCCATAATATTCACACGGGCAAACCGTTGGCCCGGCGCCGCACGAAGAGAACCGGCAGGCGCAAAGCGGGGAATGCTCTGGCTCAGTCGGCCCCTTTTTATCACAGCCCACGGAAAAAATCTTTGGCAGTCGCGGATGGAAAAAATTGCTATTATGCGGCATCGTTATTTTTGCGCCTGCGGTTGGGCGCACTCCAACTCAGTGCATTGCGCAACGTACGTACCCACGGCAAAGCGTGCACCACTCCGACGGCTATGGACATGCCCAACGAGCACAGGCACCCGCGTAATGAATAAACAGTTTGGGTTTTTACCCTAAAAAAGTTTTACGAGGAAGATCTATGGATCAAGCCGGTATCATTCGTGATTTACTAAGCTGGCTGGAAAGCCATTTGGACCAACCTTTATCGCTGGATAACGTGGCGGCAAAAGCGGGTTATTCGAAATGGCATCTTCAACGGATGTTCAAAGATATTACCGGTAACGCCATCGGCGCTTATATCCGGGCCAGGAGACTCTCCAAAGCGGCCGTGGCACTGCGTTTAACCAGCCGGCCGATTTTGGATATTGCCTTGCAATATCGCTTTGATTCGCAACAAACCTTTACCCGCGCCTTCAAGAAGCAGTTTGCGCAGACGCCGGCCCTGTACCGCCGGGCCGAGGACTGGAGCGCGTTCGGTATTTGCCCGCCGATCCGCCTGGGCGCGTTTACCCTGCCGCAGCCGGAGTACATCACGCTGCCGGAACAGCACCTGATCGGCCTGACGCAGAGCTATTCCTGCACGTTGGAGCAAATATCCAGCTTCCGCAGCGAACTGCGCATGCAGTTCTGGCGCCAATATCTTGGCGAGGCCAAGACGCTGCCGCCGGTGCTTTACGGGCTGCATCACGCCCATCCCAGCCAGGAAAAAGACGACGAGCAGGAAGTGCTCTACACCACGGCAATGGAGCCACGCTATCTGTCGGATCACGTGCAGGAAGGCCAGCCGCTGATCCTGCAGGGCGGCGAATACGTGCTGTTCCGTTACAAAGGGCCCACCGACGGCCTGCAGGATTTTATCCTAACGCTCTACGGCACCTGCTTGCCGGCGCTGAAGCTAACGCGCCGCAAGGGCCACGATATTGAACGTTTTTACCCAAAAGGCGAGCGCAATTCACCGCACAAAGAAGTGGAGTGCGAATACCTGATCCCGATCCGCCGCTAGCGCTGTAGTTCGTCCAACGCGGGCATATCCAAATGCGAGACATCGCCCGCGGTTTCGACGATCCACCCGGCCGCCAGCCACGCGCTTTGCTGGTGATCGATGCGCGACAGCGAACAGTTGCGCAGCCGCAGGCGCCGCTCGGCGTAGGGCGGCAGCCCGAGCACAGTGCTGATCAGGCAGCCCAGGGCGATGCCGTGGCTGACCAGCACCGGCCTGCTGTTTGCCGGCAGCGACAGGCAACTGTCCAGCGCAGCACGCATGCGTGCGCCCAGCTCCACCATCGATTCACCTTGAGGGATGCGGCCATCAGCAGTACCATCAACCATCTGTTTACGCCAGCCTTCTTCTTCCGGCGACAGGCCGTCGATCAGGCGCTCTTCCAGAACGCCCATATGCAGCTCGCGCAGGCGCGCATCGTCAATCACCTCACAACCGCAGGCATCGGCAATAATCTGCGCGGTGCGGCGGGTGCGGCCCAGATCGCTGGTGATAACGTGCGTAATGCCTTCTTTACTGACGCGCCTGGCAACCAGGTGGGCCTGATGTTCACCCGCCGCGGTCAGCGGGCTATCGGACTGGCCCTGGATACGGCGGGCAACGTTCCATTCCGTTTCGCCGTGGCGAACAAGGTATACCTGTAACATTGTTGTTTTCCGTTATACTGCGTGAAATTTGTGTTTGTTTTTGCCGGCGCCCGCGGTAACCCCGGCGCATCGGAGAACGCTTCAGGCTGCAACCCGTTTGGCTGAGCCAAACTTCCCGGCCCGTAGCTTGTATCTGCATTCATGGGCGCCTACCGCGCTCATCCGCAGAAACGCTGCGGCCTCACTTTAAGGATGCCAGACCCGCTATGTACCATGTTGTCGCTGCAACTACCAACCCGGCAAAGATCAAGGCCATCCAGCAGGCCTTTGCCGACACTTTTGGCGCAGAACAGTGCCGCATTGAATCCGTCGACGTCGCCAGCGGCGTATCGCTGCAGCCTATCGGCAACGTAGAAACCCGCACCGGCGCACGCCAGCGCGTGATGGAAGCGCGCCAGGTCCGGCCGGAAGCCGACTTCTGGGTGGGCGTGGAAGCCGGGATCGAAGAGAACATGACCTTTGCCTGGATGGTGGTAGAAAACCCGCATACCCGCGGCGAATCACGCTCTGCCAGCCTGATGCTGCCGGAAACTATTTTACAAGGGATCCGGGCAGGGAGCGAACTGGGAAATGAAATGGCGGCGCTGACCGGAAACAGCGACGTAAAACGGCAGGGCGGCGCCATCGGCGTGTTTACCAACGGGCGTTTAAGCCGCTCCAGCGTTTATTATCAGGCCCTGCTGTTGGCACTGGTGCCATTCCACAACCCGATTTACCAACAGCATCACACCGGGCGCCTTACCCAATAGGGTTACTCGGGCGCATCACCGAGCAACTGCTGCTCCAGCCACTGTTTCAGCGCCGGGGAAGCCGCCTTCAGGCTATTGGAGCCGCGCGTGATGGTGGCGATCCCGGTGCCAAGTTCATTCTTCAGCTCGCGCTGGCTCATCTTGCCGCGCATCAGTTCCTGAATAATCCGCAAGCGCGTACCCAGTGCGGTACGCTCATCCGGCGTCAACAACAACTGCAGCAGCGGTTGATGCAAATCCCGTTCAAACGCCCCCTGCAGCAGCGCAATAAAGTGCTGCCAGTCTTCGTTGCCGTGTTCTGAAAGAGCGGGATCGTTACGCGATACTTGCGTCATGGCAGCCACCATACTATTTAACGAGTACAGCAGCATACCATAGCGCTGTCAAAATCAATAACGCCGCTGCCATTCGGCATCGGTCAGCACTTTTACCGGTTGATGCATGAAATAGCGGTAGAAAGCATCATACGCCAGGACATTTTTGACATAAGAGCGGGTTTCCGAAAACGGAATACTCTCAATGAACGCTACCGCGTCAATCCGCCCCGCGCTGTTGCCCAACCAGGTATTTACCCGCGACGGGCCGGCGTTGTATGCCGCCGAAGACAGGATACGGTTGCGGCCGAACTGCTGGTACACATACTCCAGATAGCTGGTGCCAATGGCAATATTAGTTTGCGGATCAAACAGTTGACTCGGGCTGGAATACCCTGGGATGTTACTCATCTGCACCGTATGCTGCGCCGTGCGCGGCATCACCTGCATCAGGCCGGCGGCCCCCACCGGCGATTGCGCTTTTGGGTTCCAGGCGCTTTCCTGGCGGGCGATCGCCATCGCATAGCTCTGCGTAATCCCCTTATCGTCGGTCGCCTGGCGGAACTCACGCGCCCAGGCCATCGGGAAGCGCTCTTCAAGGTTATCCCATAATTTACCCACAATCGTCGCCTGCACGCTGAGATCGGCCCAGTGCTGCTCAAAGGCATAACGCGCCAGCGCCTCTTGCTCCGGCCGACTGCGGCTGGCGACAAAACCGCCCCACTCGCTGCGCGCCAGGTTATCCATATTCCAGTACATCAGTTCACGCACCCGGGCAACCTCGGGGCCGCTGACCAACGCCGTACGCGGCTTGGCGGCGATAGCCACCATCACCGGATACTGAACGCCAAGCTTTTGTGCGGCCACCATCGGGTAGAAACCACGATCGTTAACCAAACGCCGCAGCATCTCTTCACCCTGAGTGCGATCGCCGTCTTCCAGCATCACGCTTGCACGCCAGTAGCGCCATTCATCTTTATTACGTGATTCTTCCGGCAAGCGCGCCAGCCAGGTTCGTAACCCCTGCCGGTCGCCAGCGCCCAGCGCCATGCGCACGCGCCGCTCCAGCAACTGCGGCGACTGGCTGCGCAGAATAACCCGATCGCGCCATTGCGCCTGCTCGCCGGTGGCGTCATTGCCCATCAGGCGCCATGCGACGACTTCCTCCAGCGCCAGCTTTTCGCTGTCGCTCATTTTCTGCAACCGAACCAACGTGGGCAGCATGGCACGGGCATTTTCCACATCCTGCCGCGCCAGGCGGGTAAACACGATACGGGTAGCCGAGCGGGTAAAATCGGTCGGGCCGACGCGGCGGGCAAAGCCCTCCACCGAGGTGGGATCGTTTTGCAGGGTGACCAGCGCATCCCCCATCGTGCGGTAGTCATCAGGCAGTTGCCGGGCCAGCGTGTTGACCAGTTTGGCATCGCCATCTTCCAGCGCCAGCTTCATCCGCGCCAAGGTGGTTAGCGGGGTCTGTTTACCCGCCGCCTGCCACACGCCAAACAGCCTGTCGCAAGCCCCCGGCAATGGCTTGCCGGTGAGCCAGATATTATCGGCCCCCGCCCAGGCGGCCTGCTGGTCACCGGTGGCCCATTTTGCATAATAGTAGTTACAACGGGCGGCAATAGGTTTCGGCTCCTGCGGGCTGAACGCCAGCAGCGCGGCCCAATCGCCGCGCCGGGCCAGTTCGTTGACAAAGCGGGGCGCCAGCGAACGCGCCGGCGGCAGCGTTGGGTGCTGCTTGATAAAGGCGCTGACCTCGGAAACGCCAACGGTGCTCAGATTCTGCGTCAGTTGGCGATATTCCAGATACGGATAAAGCGGATAATCTTGCAGCGTCGGCATCAGTTGCTGCACAACATCCATCTGATTGCTATCCCATGCCTGCTTGATCTGCAGATAACGCTGGCGCTGGGCATCCAGCGAATCAGCCCATACGGCGCTTGAAAGCGCCGCCAGGCACAGCCCAACCGCCCAACGCCGCCACTTGTCCACCTTGACCATACCTACTTTATCCTCATTGGTTTTCTTCCCCGCGGCCCAGCCCTGTGAAAGCCACACACCGCCGTGCCTGCGTAGCCGAAGCACAGCCTAACATAGACAACACAATCGCTTATCCATTCATTAATGTAGCCGAAGTTTACGCTGGCGCCCCCTTTTGCCGGCCACTGGCGAAAGTATCTTCTTGAGACAGCGTGAAAAGATGAAAAATAGCTAAGATTAATCCTAGAAAGCAGCACAAAAAGCGCACATCAGATACCGCTTATAATACAATCCGCGCCTGTTTGGTTCAGAGAGTATTGATACCGTTATGCGGTTGCGCGCAAACGACATTGTGCTTGATCACGTCAACTGAGCCGAATTTTTTATTGTTATACGGCTGCAACGCGTTGGGGCCAGTTGACCAGGATGGCTGATGAAAAGAGTAACCACTTCCCCACTACGGGTTTCCACCGCAAGGCAGGGCGCCGCACGCTTCCGGTTTTTTCGCCAACTCATCGTCGTGCTGATTGCGCTGTTGTCATTGTCTGGCCAGGCGCGCCCTGGCACCAACGAGCTTTATCAAAAACGCACGCATTCCGTCGCCACGGTGGTGATCGGCATCATCAGCTATACCCGCTGGCCCGTTGAGCCTAACCCGATTCGCCTGTGCATCACCGCCAACCCACAATACGCCGAGCGGCTGTTCGATCCCGTACTGCTCACGGCCCCCCGGCCTATCAAAACGGTACTCATGCCGTTAAACAGCCAGTTTCTGCCTGGCCAATGCGATGTGATTTACCTGGGGAAGATCAGCGCCAGCCAGCAACAGGCGTTGCTCCATCGCATAAGCGGCCACGCGATTCTCAGCATCAGTGAAAATGATAGCGAATGTTCCGTGGGCAACGCTTTCTGCCTGCAGATAGACGGCGATTACGCCAGCTTCAAAGTCAACCTGGACGCCCTAGCGCGCAGCGGGGTGCATGTGCACCCGAATGTGCTACAGCTGGCAAAGGGTCCGGAGCTGCCGCTATGAGCCCATTACGCCAAAAACAATCGCCCGCCCCACGCCCCACGCTGGGCAACGTGTTACAGCGGATGAACCTGGGGCTGGCGCTGATCGCCGTATGCACCGCGGGCGTATTCCTGACGCTAGTAGCCTTGTTCGCGCTGCGGGCTTACGCCAACCATAACCTGCATCTGATCGCGCGCTCCATCAGCTATACCGTGGAAGCCGCCGTGGTGTTTGAAGACCGTAACGCCGCACGCGAAGCGCTGGCATTGATCGCCTCGAATGAAGAGGTGCTGGATGCCCACATCCTGGATAGCAACGACAGGGTACTGGCTTCCTGGCTGCACCCGCAAAACGGCCCGCTGCACGGCCTGGAGGAAGTAGTCGCCCACTGGGTGCTGCCGGAACCGGTGACATTGCCGATCGTCCATGAGGGCAAACTGGTCGGTAAAGTTTGCCTAAGCGGCAACGGAAGCAGCCTGCTGCGTTTTCTGCTGCGGGGGATAAGCGGAATGATCGCGTGTATGGTGCTCAGTACCCTGTGCGCGCTGGTGTTGTCACGCCGTATGCTGCGGGGCATTGTCCGTTCGCTTGACGACATCGCCAACGTCGCCCACGCGGTGCGCAGTAACCGTACCTTCGGGCTGCGCGTACCTTCGGCGCCCATCGCCGAACTGCATGAGCTGAGCTGTGATTTCAACGGCCTGTTGGACGAACTGGAAGCCTGGGAAGCCAAGCTGAAACAGGAAAACGACTCGTTGACCCACCGCGCAACCCACGACAGCCTGACTGGGCTGGCAAACCGTGCCTTCTTCGAAGGGCGCCTTAGCCGTACGCTGCGCAATAACCAAGCGCCGCAAAAAGTCGCACTGCTGTTCATCGATGGCGACCGTTTCAAAGAGGTGAACGACACCTACGGCCACGCCGCCGGTGATGAAGTGTTGGTTTCGGTCGCCGGGCGGATCCGCGCCCAGCTGCGTGAGAGCGACCTGGTTGCACGGCTGGGCGGCGACGAATTTGCCGTTCTGTTGGCGCCGATCGACAAACTGGCCGACGTCACACGCATTGCCGACAACATTATCAGCAGCATGGAACAGCCGATTTTGTTGCCCAACGGGGTGAAGATCACCACCTCGTTGAGTATCGGCATTGCACTGTATCCCGACCATGCCGCCACGCCACAGGCATTGTTAGAGCGCGCCGATAGCATGATGTACCAGGCTAAAAGCCTTGATAACGGGGGCTGGCAGGCCGCAACGCGCAAATAAAACAACCATAAAATAAAAACCTGGGGATTGATTATGTTAAGAGACACACGCATACGGCCATTTTCATTGTTGGCACTCTTATTTAGCGCCCTGTTGCTTCTGAGCGCTTGCCAAAGCAAACACCAGGGATTAACGCCGGAGCAGATCGCCCTGTTGCAATCCCAGGGGTTCAAACTGACGGATAATGGTTGGGAGTTTGGTTTTTCCAATAAAGTGCTGTTCGGCAATAACGTTGATGAACTGACGCCGGCAAGCGCGGCGATCGTGGAAAAAATGGGGCGCGCGCTGCTCAGCGTCAACATTACCCAGTTCCGCCTGGATGGCCACACGGATAACTACGGCGAAGACAGCTATAACGATCGGCTCTCACTACGCCGTGCCGATAAAGTGGCCGATCTGCTCGCCAGCGTCGGCATTCCCCGCGCCGACATCGCCACCCGCGGCATGGGCAAACGCCAGCCGGTCGCGGATAACCGCACCGCCAGCGGCCGGGCGGAAAACCGGCGCGTGGCTATCATCATCACGCCCTAGCCATGAACCGGCGCATGCGGCGTGATGGCGAAAATAATTCGCGCTCCCGGCAGGCGGCAACTTGAAGTCTGGCCGGGATATCGTCATGATCGCGAGATGTTAGGCTGTGCCCCGTTACTGAAACGGGCTACACTTCAGCTCCAGACATTTTTGTCAAACTGATATAGAGAGGCTCAGAGCAACGTGGCTCAATACGTCTATACCATGCACCGCGTCGGCAAAGTGGTTCCGCCGAAACGGCATATACTGAAAAACATCTCCCTGAGTTTCTTCCCTGGCGCCAAGATCGGCGTGCTGGGCCTGAATGGCGCCGGTAAGTCTACGCTGCTGCGCATCATGGCCGGCATTGATAAAGAAATTGAAGGCGAGGCGCGCCCGCAACCAGGGATCAAAATCGGCTACCTGCCGCAGGAGCCGCAGTTGAACCTGGAACACACCGTGCGCGAATCGGTGGAAGAGGCGCTATCTGAAGTCGTAGGTGCGTTGAAACGCCTGGACGAAGTGTACGCGCTGTATGCGGAAGAAGACGCGGATTTCGACAAGCTGGCGGCTGAACAGGGCAAGCTGGAAGAGATCATCCAGGCACACGACGGCCACAACCTGAATACCCAATTGGAACGTGCAGCCGATGCACTGCGCCTGCCGGACTGGGATGCCAAAATCGCCAACCTCTCTGGGGGCGAACGCCGCCGCGTCGCACTCTGCCGCCTGCTGCTGGAAAAACCGGACATGCTGCTGCTGGATGAACCGACCAACCACCTGGATGCGGAATCCGTGGCCTGGCTGGAACGCTTCCTGCACGACTTTGAAGGCACCGTGGTGGCGATTACCCATGACCGCTACTTCCTCGACAACGTGGCCGGTTGGATCCTGGAGCTTGACCGTGGCGAAGGGATCCCATGGGAAGGCAACTACTCCTCATGGCTTGAGCAAAAAGACCAGCGCCTGGCGCAGGAAGCTTCTGCCGAAGCCGCCCGCCGTAAATCGATTGAAAAAGAGCTGGAGTGGGTACGCCAAGGCGCTAAAGGCCGCCAGTCCAAAGGCAAGGCCCGTTTGGCCCGCTTTGAAGAGCTGAACAGCACCGAGTACCAAAAGCGTAACGAAACCAACGAACTGTTTATTCCACCTGGCGCGCGCCTGGGCGATAAAGTGTTGGAAGTCAGTAACCTGCGTAAGTCCTACGGTGACCGCGTGCTGATTGACGATCTCTCCTTCTCGGTACCGAAGGGCGCGATTGTCGGCATCATCGGCCCGAACGGCGCCGGTAAATCAACGCTGTTCCGCATGATGTCCGGCAAAGAACAGCCAGATTCCGGCAGCATCGTGCTGGGGGATACCGTCAAGCTGGCGTCCGTCGATCAGTTCCGCGACAACATGGACAATAGCAAAACCGTGTGGGAAGAAGTTTCCGGCGGCCAGGACATCATGCGCATCGGCAATACCGAAATGCCAAGCCGCGCCTACGTCGGCCGCTTTAACTTTAAAGGCGTCGATCAGGGTAAACGGGTTGGCGAACTGTCCGGCGGTGAGCGTGGCCGTTTACACCTGGCCAAGCTGCTGCAGGTTGGCGGCAACATGCTGTTGCTGGATGAACCGACCAACGATCTGGATATTGAAACTCTGCGCGCCTTGGAAAACGCCCTGCTGGAGTTCCCGGGCTGCGCCATGGTGATCTCGCATGACCGCTGGTTCCTCGACCGTATCGCCACGCACATTCTGGATTATCAGGATGAAGGCAAGATTGAGTTCTTCGAAGGTAACTTTACCGAATACGAAGAATACAAGAAGCGTACGCTGGGCGCCGATGCGCTGGAACCTAAACGCATCAAGTACAAAAAGATCGCCAAATAAGCCTGTTGCTTTAGAAAAAGCCCGCAGCCGCGGGCTTTTTTATGGCAGCGGCAACGCCCGATCGTAGTCGGCAAATATCGGGTGTTGCACCACAACGTCGATAAAACACGCCAGGGCCGGTGAGTTGAGCTTGCGGCTTGGATAAACCAGATAAAGCGCATTGCCTTGCGCCTGCCACGCCGGCAATACCGGCACCAGTTTTTTCTGCGCCACCACTTCGCGGCTGAGAAACGCCGGCAGCAGTGTGATGCCCGCGCCGGCGATCGCACACTCACGGGCATAGAACAGGTTGTCGGTGGTGTGTGCCAATGGCAGTTGCCAACGGAAATACTCCGCCCCGCTCCGCAGGATCAGCGCTGACCAGGCGCGATGCGCAATGCAACGGTGCTGTTGAAGCTGCTGCGGGTGTTCAATGCTTGGGTACTGTGCCAAATAGTCCGGCGCGGCCAACAGATAGCGCGGCGCATACCCCAGTCGGCGGCCAATCAGGGTGGAGTCCTGCGGTTTACCGGTGCGCAGCGCGGCATCAACCCCCTCTTGCACCAGATCCACCATCGCGTCAGAAACCGATATCTCCAGTGAGACATCCGGATACTGCCGCTGAAAATCCGCCGCCAGCCGGGGCAGCAACGTCGCCCCCAGCCCGGCAGGCGCGGTGATCCTCAGCCTGCCGCTGGGGTTGTCGCGCAGGCGTTGCAGCGCCATATCGGCACGCTCCGCAGCGGAAAGCATCGCCTGGCAGTGTTCCAGATAGCGCTCGCCGGCAAAGGTCAGGTTAAGCTGGCGGGTAGTTCGGTTGAGCAGGCGCAGCCCCAGCTTCTGCTCTAACTGGCTGACACGCTGGCTAACGCTGGATTTTGGCAGCCCCGCCCGCTGGGCGGCGGCGGTAAAGCTGCCGCATTCGGCTACCAGCGCGAATAGCGCCATATCCTGCAACTGTTTAAACATTATTGTTCGCCTTAGATGAACACTCAGTTACCTATTGTCCATCTTATCACCTACCCCAGCGGGGACTAGACTAAAAGTCTCTATTCGAAAGGAGTACACGTATGTCGATCAAAGCTATTGCCGTAGATCCAAAGCACCCAGCCACTTTCATCGAAATCACCCCGGAGCAACCGACGCCGGGCAAAGATGACCTGCTGGTGGCGGTCAAAGCGGTATCCATCAACCCGGTGGATACGAAAGTCCACGCCGGCCTGCAAAAGAACGGCCTGCAGCATCCGCGTATTCTGGGCTGGGACGCGACCGGGATCGTCCAAGAAGTGGGCAGCAACGTCAGCGGGTTCAAGGTGGGCGATGAAGTGTGGTATGCCGGCGACATCACCCGCCCCGGCAGCAACAGCACTCACCAATTGGTGGATGCGCGCATTGCCGCGCACAAGCCCAAAAGCCTGGACTGGGCGCAGGCGGCGGCCATGCCGCTCACCGCGCTGACCGCCTGGGAAGCGCTGTTCGAACACCTGAAGATCCAGGAAGCCAGCGCAGAAAAAACCCTACTGATCATTGGCGGCGCCGGCGGCGTGGGCTCATTGGCGATCCCCTTCGCGGCCCAGCTTAGCCCGGCCACCGTGATCGCCACCGCTTCACGCCCGGCTTCGGCCGACTGGTGCCGTGAGCGTGGCGCCAAACTGGTGGTGGACTATCACGATCTGAAGGGCAACCTGGCGAAGGAAGGCATCAAACAGGTGGATTATATTTTGTGCCTGAACGATACCGACGGGCATTGGGCCGCCATCAGCGATCTGATCGCTCCGCTGGGCCACGTCTGCACCATTGTTGAAAACGCCCAGCCGCTTGATCAGGACATACTCAAACAAAAAAGCGCCGCCCTGCATTGGGAATTCATGTTCACCCGCAGCATGTATACCACACCGGACATTGCCCGCCAGGGCGAAATCCTGCAGCAGGTGGCTGAAATGGTAGATAACGGCAAACTGGGCACTACGCTGAGCGAAACGCTGCATGGGCTGACGGTAGAGAACCTGCTCGCCGCACATAAAAAAGTGCTGGCAGGCCATATGCAAGGCAAGCTGGTGATCGCCTACTAGGCCAGTAAACGGCGATGCGCCACGGCGTTGATTTGATGTGAGATAGAGCATAAAAGAACCGGGCAAAGCCCGGTTTCCTCATTGGGTTTTGTTTAGCGTTCTCTCTATCAGACGAACCGCAATCTGGTAGCCCACTAGAGTAACTATGCTGCAGCCGATGAGAAGTGAAATGCCAACAAAACCATCAATATCATTCTCACCAAATAAGCGAGCTGCTTTGTTCCAGAACGCGTATTCACCTTTTGTAACGGGGTCTGATGGCCTAGCCAGAAGAAACGTCAAAACATAGATCCCAACACCAAGGAGAATTTTAAATCCCGCTGGAACACGTCGAGCTTCCATTTAATATTACCTCTATCATGCCGTATGACATCAGACCATTGAACAATTTAACCCGTGGAGTAGAGAGTAATGCTTGGCGTATCGCCAAAAAATCGGTGCGATGCTGAAGGGTTATACAGCCCAAAGAAACCCCCATTGGGCCTGGCGGGTGAAGCCGAAAGTTTCCTCTCTCTACACCATTAACCCAAGTATGGTCATCAATTTTACCGTCGTCACGATAAAGAGCAAACCACTCATATTTGATAACTGGCGTTGGAGTTACCCAAGAATAAAGATTATGAAGGTCAGTGCGAATTACGCCTTTCCAGCCGCCAGTTGGCCGATTGACGATATGATAGCGCCCATCAGGAATTGGGCCGAGGCTAGGCACACCGATACAGCCTGCACGATTTCGGTATTGGTCTTTCCCCGAATAAGCCATGAATGTGCCGACGCCATACATCAATAGAGGGCTGAAGTCTGCGTCATTAACGACAAACTTTCCTTGTAAAGACATTAGGTTAATTCCTTTTTCGTTAAATCCATAAACAACCAAATAATTGTAGCAGACCAAATACCCAATATTAATGCCAAATCCTAACCAGCATCTACGTCCTTGACGTTAATACACGGCTCCGCATAATACTTGCGTGAACCACGGGCAGGCACGGTTCTGGCCCGTGGTTATGCAAATCACCGGGTGAGTAATTGCTGCTCCGGCGCAGGCGCCAAACGGTTGGGATCGGCAGCCAGCAGTTGCTTGACCAGCTCCACACAACGCAGAAAGCGCTCATCGTAATCGCTGGATTCCACGTACGCATACTCAATATTGTTGGCTCGCAGCATCTCTTCCAACAGTTGTTGGAACGCCTTGCGATCGATCGGGCTGCCCAGGCTGCGCAGGCCATCAGCCACCCACGGGGTATTGTTTTCCAGCAGGATCACCAGATCAAAACGGTACTCATCGATCAGCGCCTGAACGAACGGATGTTCGCGCCCTTCGTATTTTTTGCAAAACGCCTGGGTAGTGACAAAATCGGTATCGATAAACGCCACCTTGTTGGCGTACTTCACGGCAAAATCCACATACTGCGCCTGCCCGAGGGCAATCTTGTCGTAATCGGAGTATTGCAGCGCCATTTCATCGCCGCCCAGGTGTGAGAACACGTAATCGCGGCCGTATTCCCAAGCGCTGGTGGTGTTGAAGATATTCGCCAGCTTGTTGACCAGCGTTGATTTCCCGCTGGATTCGCCGCCGAGGATCGCCACGGTGCGCACAAAGAACGGTTTCACTTCGGTGGGAATGTAATCCCAGTAGCGGAAAGGATCCTGGCGGATCTGGCTGCCGCTGATGTTCATGAAGGAGCGTTCGGGATCGATCAGCATCGTTTCGATGCCCAGATATTCACGGTAGCGCGGCGCGTCTTTCTCTTCGCTGGAATAAATCACGCTCGGCACGATGCCCTTCTGCTCCATGAAGTTTTTCATGCCGCCGCTCCATGCCCCCCAGCCATAGGGATAAGGCTCCATACCGTGTTCATCAAAGGAGTGAATATGAATGTTTTTCTGGTATTTGAAGGTTTGCAGCAGCCAGCGCAGACGATCGCTGACCGTCGGTTGCTGCGACATGGAGCTATTCTCGAACAGCTGACGATCGCGCGGTTCATCGTGGCACATGATCACGTGCAGCTCATCCACCTGGCTGCAGGCGCGCTGAATCAAATAAATATGGCCGGTGTGCAACGGGTAAAATTTACCAAACACAACACCCACTTTTTTCTCCCGGCGCGGAAATTCCAAGCCAAGAAAACGGTGCAGCGCTTCCAGCTTTTGCGCACTTGGGCTTTTGATTTTATCGTTCAGCAACTGGCTAAGATAGCCCTTGGTCATACCGCTGGCATCGGCCACTTGCTGCAGCGTACAGCCTTTTTGCTTAATTGCCGCCTTCAGGTAATCGAATTGCCGCATAGCACCTCCTGTTTAGTATGCTAAACAAGATAACATATTCTCCGCGCTGGGCGATCACTTAAAATTCGTCCAACACACTCAATGCATCCGCCAGCTTCTTCACGCCGAACACCTGCATATTGGCCGGCGGGCGCTTCGGCACGTTGGCGTGCGGCACAATGGCGCGCTTAAAGCCGTGTTTGGCCGCTTCGGAAATACGTTCCTGGCCGCTCGGCACCGGGCGAATTTCACCGGCCAGCCCCACTTCGCCAAACACTACCAGATCCTGCGGCAACGGACGATCGCGCAGGCTGGACACCAGCGATAGCAGCAAAGCCAGATCGGCGCTGGTTTCCGTGACTTTCACCCCGCCCACCACGTTGACAAATACATCCTGATCCGACATTTGCAAACCGCCGTGGCGATGCAGCACCGCCAACAGGATCGCCAACCGGTTCTGTTCCAACCCTACCGCCACGCGCCGGGGATTGGACATCATCGAGTGATCCACCAGCGCCTGGATCTCCACCAACAGCGGGCGAGTGCCTTCCCAAACCACCATCACCGAACTGCCGGAGGTGATCTCATCGCCGCGGCTGAGGAAAATCGCCGACGGGTTGCTCACCTCGCGCAACCCCTGTTCGGTCATGGCGAACACCCCCAGCTCATTCACCGCGCCAAAGCGGTTTTTGTGGCTGCGCAGGGTGCGGAAGCGGGAATCGGCGTCGCCGTCCAGCAGCACCGAGCAGTCAATGCAGTGCTCCAGCACTTTCGGCCCGGCCAGCGAACCGTCTTTGGTCACGTGGCCGACCATCACGATCGCCACGCCCCGGGTTTTGGCAAAGCGCGTCAGGTAAGCGGCGGTTTCACGCACCTGCGCCACGCTGCCCGGTGAAGACTGAATGTCCGCCATATGCATAACCTGGATCGAGTCGATCACCATCAGCTTAGGCTGCTCCTGCTCGGCGATCAGGCAGATCTGTTCGATGCTGGTTTCCGACAGCATGTTCAGATTAGCGGTGGGCAACCCCAGACGGTGGGCACGCATCGCCACCTGCTGCAGCGACTCCTCGCCGGTGACGTACAGGGTCTTCATCTGTTCGGCGAGTTTACACAGGGTTTGCAGCAGCAACGTACTTTTGCCGGCGCCGGGATTACCACCAATCAAGATAGCGCTGCCCGGCACCACACCGCCGCCCAGCACGCGGTCAAACTCTTTGAAACCGGTGGAAAAACGCGGCAGCTCTTCCAGGCTGATATCAGATAGCTTCTGCACTTTGCTGACGCCGGCATCCCCGGCGTAACCGCTAAAACGCTCGGTGCGGGAAGAAGAAGACGCGGCGGCAGCCAAGCGGACTTCAGTAATGGTATTCCAGGCATGGCACGCGCTGCACTGCCCCTGCCAACGCGGGTAGTCCGCACCACACTCATTACATACAAACGCCCGTTTTACTGCTTTTGCCACGAATAACCTCTTAAAAAATTACGCTCTATACAGACAGGATAGCCGCTTACGGCTTTACGCCATTGCACACACCTGGCGTGCGTTAACGCACTTCGTGTTTCAGGCTGCCGGTCAGCACGCACAGCACGCCGCGCAAATCGGCATGGCGGATCGCCACCTGCGCCTTTTCATACACTTTGGGTTTGGCGTGATAAGCGATGCCCAGCCCGGCGGCCTGCATCATTTTTAAATCGTTGGCGCCATCACCAATCGCGACCGTTTGCTCCGGCGGGATACCCAGCTTTTGCGCCAGCGCCACCAGCGTATCGGCTTTGAACTGCGCATCCACCACCGGCCCCAGCACCTCGCCGGTCAGTTTGCCATCGCGGATCCCCAGCTCATTGGCCGCCACCGCCACCAGCTTCAGCTTATCGCGCAGGTGTTCGGCAAAAAAGGTGAACCCGCCGGAAGCGATGGCGACATGCCAGTCCAGCGCCTGCAGCTTGCGCACCAGGCTGGTCAGCCCCGGCATCAGCGGCAGGCTATCGCGCACCTGCAGCAGAATATTGGCATCAGCGCCCTTCAGCGTGCCCACACGTTGGCGCAGGCTGGCGGTGAAGTCCAACTCGCCGCGCATCGCGCGCTCGGTCACTTCCGCCACCTGCTCGCCGACGCCGGCCAGCTTGGCGATCTCATCGATGCATTCAATCTGGATCGCCGTGGAGTCCATATCCATCACCAACAGGCCCGGCGTGCGTAAATGCGGGATCTTGCCTAGCGGCGCGACGTCCAGGCCGTTTTCCGCCGCCAGCGTTATGATGCGTGGGCTCAGAGAGCCTGCCAGGCGCACAACCTGGTAATCCTCGACCCACCAGGCGGCCACAATCACCATTGCCGCGCCCAGTTGGCGCTGGAACTGGGTTATGCGCGCCTTATCCAGCGCCTTGCCATACAATAGCCAGCCCGTATGGCCTGCCCGATAATCCAGCGGCATCACTTCATCGCCGCTTAGTGAAAGAGGAAGACCCGGCCATTGGGAGATCTCCGCCGGAAGATCGCAATAGGTCAGACTATTTGACATCATTAACTCCTGAAAGGGATACACATCAGCCAGCGCATAATAAAACGACGCATCAAGCTATCCTATCGCTATTGCTTCTGGCAACATAAAGTATCCGACAACCTAAGGAAGCCGCATGGCACGCGCCAAACTGAAATTCCGCCTGCACCGCACGGCTATTATTTTGATTTGCTTGGCATTATTAGTTTTATTAATGCAGGGCGCTTCTTATTTTAGCCTGAGCCACCAGATCGCACGCTCAGAACAGGTGGAAGAGTTGGCGCAGACCCTGACCCGCCAGGTGGCCTTCAGCCTGGCACCGTTGCTGGATGACGATAACGATATCGATCATCAACGCATCGACGCGATCCTTAAGCAACTCACCGACCACAGCCGCATTCTGGACGCCAGTGTCTACCAGTTGGACGGCACGCTGGTTGCCCACGCCGGCGAGCAGATCAGTATCCGCGATCGTCTGGCGCTGGATGGCAAACGCGCCGGCAGCTACTTTAACCACCAGATAGTGGAATCTATTCAGGGCAAAGACGGCCCGCTAGGCTTCATCCGGGTCACGCTGGATACCCACGTGCTGGCCACCGAATCCAAGCAGGTGGACAACACCACCAACCTGCTGCGCCTGATGATCCTGCTGGCGCTGGCAATCGGCATTATTCTGGCACGCACCCTGCTGCAAGGGCGCCGCAGCCGCTGGCAGCAGTCACCGTACTTGCTAACCGCCAACACACCGCTGGCCGAAGGCAACACGGTAGAAGATGACGATCGGGAAAACGAGAAAAACGCGCCCGAACGGCCATCATAACAAATCGGCCGGCCGTTTGGCGGGGGGAATTGAGGCGGGACAATACCGTTGGGCGCGCATGGCGCCCAACGGTAGGCAAATCAGGCGTTATCGCCCAGCAGCACCGATTCCAGCGCAATCACGATCATGTCGTTGAACGTCGTCTGGCGTTCGGCGGCCGTCGTCTCTTCCTGGCGCAGAATATGGTCGGAAACGGTACAAATCGTCAGCGCTTTACAACCAAACTCTTCATACAGCTCTGCCGCCACACCGTAGATGCCGGCCGCTTCCATTTCCACCCCCAGGATGCCGTATTTCTTCATCACCTGGAACATATCCACATCCGGCGTATAGAACAGATCGGCCGAGAAGATGTTGCCCACGCGCGCCGGAATACCCTGCGCCGCCGCGGCGTCCACCGCATTGCGCACCATGTCGAAATCCGCAATCGCTGCAAAGTCGTGGCCTTTAAAACGCATACGGTTAACGTTGGAATCGGTGCAGGCGCCCAGACCAATCACCACATCCCGCAGTTTGATGTCATCACGCACGGCGCCGCAGGAGCCAACGCGGATGATTTTCTTCACGCCGAATTCGGCGATCAATTCACGGGCGTAGATCGAGCAGGAAGGGATCCCCATCCCGTGCCCCATCACAGAAATACGGCGGCCTTTGTAGGTGCCGGTGAAACCCAGCATCCCACGCACATTGTTCACTTCTACGGCCCCTTCAAGGAAGGTTTCCGCGATGTATTTTGCACGCAGCGGATCGCCCGGCATCAGTACCACGTCAGCAAAATCACCCATTTCAGCATTAATGTGCGGCGTAGCCATAGTTGTCTTCCTTCAAATCGTATTAAATAAAAAAACGTCTAAACCCATAAGCTTCAAGTCACAGGCTCACGGCAGCTTACAGCATGGATTTGCCATACTCCATCGGCGACAGGCCAAAGTAGCTGGCTACCGTCTGGCCGATATCGGCAAAGGTTTTACGGTGGCCCAACGAACCCGGTTTCACCTTCGGCCCATAGATCAACACCGGGATGTGCTCACGGGTATGATCGGTGCCGCTCCAGGTGGGATCGCAGCCATGGTCGGCGGTGAAGATAATCATATCGTCATCTTTCACCCACTTCAGCAATTCCGGCAGCCGGCGATCGAACAGCTCCAACGCCGCGGCGTAGCCCGGCACATCGCGGCGGTGGCCATAGGCGGAGTCAAAGTCAACGAAGTTGGTGAACACAATGGTGTTATCGCCGGCTTTTTCCATCTCGGCCACGGTGGCGTCGAACAGCGCATCAATACCGGTCGCCTTCACTTTTTTGGTGATGCCGACGTTCGCATAGATATCGGCGATTTTACCGATCGAAACCACATTGCCGCCTTTTTCTTCCACCAGTTTTTTCAAGATGGTCGGCGCCGGCGGCTCTACGGCCAGATCGTGGCGGTTGCCGGTGCGTTGGAAGTTGCCCGGTTTGTCGCCAATGAACGGGCGCGCAATCACACGGCCGATGTTATAGCCGCCTTCGGTCAGCTCTTCACGGGCGATCTCGCACAGTTGGTACAGGCGCTCCAGCCCAAAGGTTTCTTCGTGGCAGGCGATCTGGAACACTGAGTCGGCCGAGGTATAGAAAATCGGCTTGCCGGTTTTCATGTGCTCTTCGCCCAATTGATCGAGGATCACGGTGCCAGAAGAGTGGCAGTTGCCCAGGTAGCCAGGCAGTTCGGCACGTTCAACCAGTGTGTCGAGCAGCGCCTGCGGGAAGCTATTCTGCTGATCCTTAAAGTAACCCCAGTCAAACAACACCGGCACGCCTGCGATTTCCCAGTGGCCTGACGGCGTATCCTTGCCGGAAGACAGCTCGCTGGCATAGGCGTAGGCGCCGATGATATCGGCATGTTTATCCAGCCCCTCCGGGAAGCGCCCGGTAGACTCTTCGGCTGCTTTGCCCAGGCCCAGACGGCTGAGGTTGGGCAGCGTCAGCGGGCCGCTGCGGCCCACGTTGGCTTCACCACGCGCGCAGGCGGCGGCAATATGGCCGAGGGTATCGGCGCCTTTGTCACCAAAACGTTCGGCGTCTTCGCTGGCGCCAATGCCGAATGAGTCAAGGACCATGATAAAAGTACGTTTCATTATGTTCTCCTGCGTGATTTCACGCGTTAACGGTGGCAATGCTCGCCGCCGCTGTTAATGCTTCTGTCAACGCCAGGTGCCATCACCGGCGCCGCTTATTCCGTTATCCGCTGGTAAACCACCGGCGTTGCCGCCGGCGGCCGCTCACCGATCTTCATCGCCGCGCGCAGCGTATCGGCCGCCTGTTGCCAGCTGGCTTCATCGTTGGCGTGAATCACCGCCAGCGGGCGCTGCCCGTCGACGGCATCGCCGACCTGCGCCATCTCCGTCAGGCCGACGCTGTAATCAATGCTGTCGTTCGCACGGCGACGGCCCCCGCCCAGCGCCACCACCGCCATACCCAGCGCACGGGTATCCATGGCGTTGACGATCCCCGGCATCTCGGCATAGACCGGCTTGCTGAGCGTCGCCGCCGGCAGGTAGCTGTCATAGCGCTCAATAAAGTCCGCAGGCCCCTGTTGCGCCGCCACCATGCGGCCGAAGGTTTCCGCCGCGCTGCCGTTATCCAGCACCTGCTGCAGTTTGGCGCGCGCTTCGGCAGCGCTTTGCGCCAGGCCGCTGGACAGCAGCATTTCCACACACAAGGCCATTGTCACTTCCAGCAGGCGCGGATTGCGGTACTCGCCGGTCAGGAAGCGCACCGCCTCGCGGACTTCCACCGCATTGCCGGCGCTGGAAGCCAGCACCTGATTCATGTCGGTCAGCAGTGCCGTTGTCTTACAGTTGGCACCGTTCGCTACGCCGACAATGGCGCGGGCCAGATCTTCCGACTGCGCGTAGGTTGGCATAAAGGCGCCCGAGCCGACCTTCACGTCCATCACCAGCGCGTCCAGCCCCTCGGCCAGCTTTTTCGCCAGGATAGAGGCGGTGATCAAGGGGATCGAATCCACCGTGGCCGTGATGTCGCGCGTGGCGTAGAAGCGCTTATCGGCCGGCGCCAGCGAGCTGGTTTGGCCGATGATAGCAACGCCGACTTCTTTAATAATCTGGCGAAAGCGGCTATCGTCCGGGAAAATATCAAAGCCCGGAATCGCTTCCAGCTTATCCAGCGTGCCGCCGGTGTGCCCCAGCCCGCGGCCGGAAATCATCGGCACATAGCCGCCGCAGGCGGCCACCATCGGCCCAAGCATCAGCGACGTCACATCACCCACGCCGCCAGTGGAGTGTTTATCCACCACCGGGCCGTTCAGCCCCAGCCCTTGCCAATTCAACACGGTACCGGAATCGCGCATCGCCATGGTCAGCGCCACGCGCTCAGTCATGGTCATATCGTGGAAATAGATGGTCATCGCCAGCGCGGCGATCTGCCCTTCGGACACCGAGTTATCGCGGACCCCATTGATAAAAAAGCGAATTTCTGCCTCGCTTAATGGCTCGCCGTCACGCTTCTTACGAATAATTTCTTGTGCCAGGAACAAGGCATCCCCCTGTTTGACCGAGTGTCGGGCCATACAATTGCTGCGGCAGGCGGCCGCAGACGAAATCAATAATCGCCGCCGCCGGCCTGAGCGCCATGCCCCAGCGCCGCCAGCAAACTGGCCAGCAGGCTTGAAGCGCCAAAGCGGAAGTGGCGCGCATCGGCCCAGCCGGCGCCCATGATACGGTCGGCAAGTTGCAGATAATGCTGCGCCTCTTGCGCCGTGCGCACGCCGCCCGCCGGTTTAAAACCGACCCGCTCGCCAACGCCCATATCGCGGATCACACCAAGCATCAGCTCAGCACTGGCCAGCGTGGCGTTAACCGGGACCTTACCGGTCGAGGTTTTAATAAAATCGGCACCGGCGTTAATGGCAATTTCCGCCGCCTGGCGAATCAAATCCGCCTGTTTAAGCTCACCGGTTTCGATAATCACTTTCAGCAGAACGCCCGCGGCGGCACAGGCTTGCTTGCACTGTTTCACCAGTTCAAAGCCCACCTGCGGATTGCCGGCCATCAGCGCACGGTAAGGAAACACCACGTCCACCTCATCGGCACCGTAGGCGATCGCCGCGCGGGTTTCCGCCACGGCGATGTCGATATCATCATTGCCGTGCGGGAAATTGGTCACGGTGGCAATTCGAATATCCGGCGTACCCTGTTGTCGCAGGGTTTTACGCGCAATCGGGATAAAACGTGGATAGATACAGATGGCAGCCGTATGCCCTGCCGGGCTATTGGCCTGACGACACAGCGCAATCACTTTCTCATCGGTGTCATCATCATTCAGTGTGGTTAAATCCATCAAACTCAGCGCACGTTGCGCTGCTGCGGTAAATTCGGTCATAGAACTCTCCAACGAGTACAACCCAGGGCAATCGCGCCCGGGTTGAGTAGGTCATCATGAGCCAGCCTGTTTGCTTCGCTCATTATGTTGGCGAGCGGACTTGGTTCCTTGAAGATAGCGCTGGGAAAGGGTTTCCCCCCGGCGGCAACTGAGATCCTTCTCACCGCGTATGGCTATTCAATTGTAATAACCATCAAGGCAATTGGAACACAAGGACCACGGAGGGTTTGTGTTCTGATTCACATTATATGAAATATCCGTGTAACAAGTCCGAATTATATGTGATTTTCATCACATTTAAAGGCTCTTTTGTTCACAAAAGAGCCAGGCCGGATACTGCAATTATGGTTGCTGCGCAGGCGTCAGTCCACGGTATGCCACCAGTTTAGCGCTGGGGCAAAGATGGGCGGCCCGCTTCAGATAGCAAACAGGGTGCGGGTATTTTGTTGCAGTTGTGTGGCGATCGTTTCGGCGGGTTCCGGCCGCAGCTGGCAAAGCGTCTGAAAAACGTCTGCGGCGCGCTCGGGGCGGTTAGGCTGGCCCTGATAGCCGGCCAACGGCATATCCGGGGCATCGGTTTCCAGCAGCAACGCCGCCAACGGCAACTGCGCCATGACGCCACGGGTTTTCTGCGCCCGTGGGTAGGTGATGGTGCCGCCAACGCCGATAAAGTAGCCCAGGCGAACAAACGCCTGCGCCTGCGCCAGGCTACCGGCAAAACCGTGCACCACGCCGCGGCGCGGCACATCGGCCCGGCGCAGCATGGCCGCCAGTTGATCATGGCTACGCCGCGAATGCAAAATCACCGGCAAATCATGCCGGCCGGCAAGTTTAAGCTGGGCCGCCAGCAGCCTTTGCTGCCGCGCCAGCTGCGGTTCGGCCATGTACAGATCAAGGCCTATCTCCCCCACTGCGACCAGCTTGGCCGGTTTGCTGGCGAGAACATCCGCCAGCTGCGCCAGCTGTTCGTCGCCGTGCTGAGCGATATACAACGGGTGTAGGCCAAGGGCGGCATACAGCGGCGGGTATTCACGCGTCAGGCGCAGCACGCGCGCGAAACGATCGGCAGTAACGGTGGGGACGATAATTTGCCGGACGCCGGCCTGCTGCGCCAACGCCAGGCTTTGCGCCTCCTGGCCGTAAAACGGCGGAAAATCGAAGTGGCAATGAGTATCCGTAAAGCGATAGCTCATACCGCCTTGCCCTCGCCGCCCGTCGCGGCATCAGGCCCGATGCTGTCGTTGGCGATCAGCGCGTCGCCAACCGGCACGTTGACTGCCGGCATGGCGGCAGGCGGCGTAGGCACGCGACGCCGGTTCTCAGGCTGCAACAGGCGGCGCGAGAACGGTTTTTGCACCCGGATGCCATCATTGTTTGCCTGCACCTGCAGCCAATGCCCGACTGTCGCCAGGAAATAGCGCCCGCAGCGCCGCCCAAGATGATAATCAAGGTTCAACGCGGAAATGCGGCTGCCGAGCGCATGGCTTGCCAGCGGCTTGGGTGGAAAGATTTCAAAGATGCGCAAATCGCCCGGGGGCTTTTCAATGAACTGCTGAATACGGTGGTAGCTTTGCTCATGCTGCTGCATGATGCGCACCATTTGCTGCAGGCTACTGTCGGTCAACCAATGCTCCATGCGCTTCATCCACTGGGGCGTATAGAACATTTGCGAAGGCACGGTGCGGATCACCACGATGGTGTCGGCGCCGCGCCGGTAGGCTTCTTCCACCGGAATAGCATCGCTGATGCCGCCGTCCTGGTAACTCACGCCTTCCAGTTCTACCCCCATCCGGTAGAAGCCTGGGATCGCGCTGGAGGCCTTAATCGCCTGCAGCCAGCTGTCACGCCGTGCCGGCAGATAGGTGGGCGCAAAATTGTCGCTGCGGCAGGCACACATCAGGAATTCACGGCCATCGATCAGTTGCTGTTCAGCCACGTCCATCGCCAGCGGCAACTGCCGGGAAGTGATATCCACCAGCCAGTCGAGATCGATAAGGTGCCCACCACGCACAAAGCGCAACGGGTTAAAGAATTCAGCCGAGGTGGTGTAACGGGTAATGACACGCCGCGCATAGCCCATCTGGCCGCAAACGAAGGCGGACAGGTTTTGCGCACCGGCAGAGGTGCCAATCAACAGCTCAAAAGGGTTAAAGCGGGCGCGCTGGAATTCATCCAGCACGCCGGCAGTAAAAATGCCGCGCTGCCCGCCCCCTTCACAGACCAACACCGTTTTACCGGGCCGGTATGGTTTAAACGCCAGCGGTTCTATATTGCCGAGCGTGATGGGTATCCGCTGTCCCAACGGCGTATCCTCAGTATGGTGTGGTAGGTGCCTTTTCTGAAGATACTCCTTCTTGCTCTTTTCCGTAATCTTCTTGAAGCACGCCGGAAAGGACATCATTACTGCCGCCCAACCATGCGCAATCGTTGCCGGAAACCTGCCCCCAGGCCTGCCAGAGCTGGCCTTTCAGCTGTTTCCATCGCCCGAGGATAATGTCGCTATTCATCACGCACCTCCCATCAAGAAAATAAAGAATTAAGCTTTGTTACAGTCAGAGATACCAGCTAAAGGCGCTTACGGCCGGTAAACAGGCTCACCAGGAACAGGATAATACCGACGACAAACACCACTTTAGCGGCCCAGGCAGCGGTACCCGCCAGCGCACCAAAACCCAATGCCGCCGCGATCAATGCGATAACTAAAAAGATAATGCCCCAACGAAACATAAGCTTCTCCTTACCATAGTGAAAAACACATTACACCTGCCCCAGCACTACCGGGAGTACGTTAAAAAGGCGGCAGATTATTTTTATTTCTGGATGGTGCAGCCCAGGGTTACCCCTGGGCGTCATGCTTATTGATGCGGGCAGAGATGAATGCGCGTTACGGCTTCACGGTCAGATCGTTTTTCACGCTTTTCACGCCATCGATTGACTTGGCGATGCTTTCGGCACGTTCAGCCTGCGCCTGTGTTTTAACTTCGCCGGAAAGCTGAACCACACCGTCTGTGGTTTCTACTTTAACGTTACGTGAAGGGACGATGTCGTCGGTCAGCAGTTTGGCTTTCAGCGTGCTGGTCGTCGCCGCATCACCGGCATAAGCTTTCACCGATTGGCTCGACGCATCTTTCACGTGCAGTTTGTCACTCACTGACGCTACGCCTTCAACCTTACCGGCAGCGCTAACGGCTTGCTCAGCCTGCGCCTGGCTGGTGACAAACCCGCTCAGCGTCACCACGCCTTTTTCCGTTTTCACGGAAATGTCGGTGCTTTTGATACTGTCATCATTCAGCAGCGCACTTTTAACTTTAGCCGTTATTGCGCTGTCATCCATGTAATTGTCGACTTTTTTCATCGAGCTATCGATTTTCGCGCCAGCGCTGTCGGTCGCGCTAGAGGCTTTATTGAGCAGCGATCCCTCAGCCAGTACGCTCCCACTTACCAGAACGGAGCCCAGAACAACGGCCATCAGTGAATGTGCGAACTTGGTCTTTTTCATCGTTCTCTTCCTTTTGTTATGAATCCTGTATTGAAACCTCGGATTCTTGTCGTCGAGACATCGCCGTTCCACGATAGGAGACTTAACGACATCTATACAATCAAACGTTGACGTAGAAAGTATTGCAACACCCATGCCAACATAAAAAACCGTTTAAAATCAACCAACATTAAACATAGCGATAACACTTGAGCATAAAAGTGTCGCTAATTGGCTACAACCCAAGGCCCGGATAGTGAAATTTACGCTATGTTATTGATGTGTAAAGAACCATACCGTCGCCAATCGGCAACACCTCAATATAACTCTCTACATATGAGAAAAAAATCAGCTTTTTTTACTTATATGAAACCATACGTCCTGATAAAGATAGACCATCAGGCAAAACTTGCAGGACAAAATAGACGCAATACGTGCTGTTATGTCGATGAGGGCAATTGATGAATCTGGGGAAAAGCCCCAGGGGGAAAAGCCGTGCGGCGTAGAGGATTGGGCCTGGCTGGGAGGCGCCTATTCGGCGCCCCCCAGCCAGGCCGGCGGGATCAGTGTTCGCGCGTTTGGCGGAACGCAACGTCAGGGAAGCGCTCTTTGGTCAGGTTGAGATTAACCATCGTCGGCGCAATGTAGGCCAGGTTGTCGCCGCCATCCAGCGCCAGGTGCTGTTCGTTCTTGCGCTTGAACTCTTCGAACTTCTTCACGTCGCCGCACTCTACCCAACGGGCGGTGGATACGTTGACGGATTCATACAGCGCTTCCACGTTGTATTCGGTTTTCAGCCGCGCCACGACCACATCAAACTGCAGCACACCGACGGCGCCCACAATCAGATCGTTGTTCGAAATGGGGCGGAATACCTGCACCGCACCTTCTTCAGACAGTTGCACCAGCCCCTTCAGCAGTTGCTTCTGCTTGAGCGGATCGCGCAGGCGAATACGGCGGAACAGCTCTGGCGCAAAGTTCGGGATGCCGGTGAACTTCATATCTTCACCTTGGGTAAAGGTATCGCCGATCTGGATAGTGCCGTGGTTATGCAAACCGATGATGTCGCCCGGGTAGGCTTCCTCAACGTGAGAACGGTCGCCGGCCATAAACGTCAGCGCGTCGGAAATCACCACGTCTTTGCCGGTACGCACCTGACGCAGTTTCATGCCTTTTTCGTAACGGCCAGACACCACGCGCATAAAGGCTACACGGTCACGGTGTTTCGGATCCATATTGGCCTGGATCTTGAACACGAAGCCGCTGAACTTCTCTTCCGCCGCGACCACTTCACGCGTGTCGGTTTTGCGCGGCATCGGGGCCGGCGCCCATGCCACCAGCCCATCCAGCATATGGTCAACGCCGAAGTTGCCAAGCGCCGTACCAAAGAACACCGGGGTCAGTTCACCCGCCAGGAAGGCTTCCTGCTCGAACTCATGCGAAGCGCCCTGCACCAGCTCCAGCTCCTCACGCAGTTGAGCCGCCAGATCGTCACCCACGGCCGCGTCCAACTCGGGGTTATCCAGCCCCTTGACCACACGGACTTCCTGGATGGTATGGCCCTTGCCGCTCTGATACAGGTAGGTTTCATCCTTATAGAGGTGATAAACCCCTTTGAACAGCTTGCCGCAGCCAATCGGCCAGGTGATCGGCGAGCAGGCGATCTTCAGCTCACGTTCAACTTCATCCATCACTTCCATCGGATCGCGGATGTCGCGGTCCAGTTTGTTCATGAAGGTCAGGATCGGCGTATCGCGCAGGCGGGTAACTTCCATCAGCTTACGGGTACGATCCTCAACCCCTTTCGCAGCGTCGATCACCATCAAACAGCAGTCGACGGCGGTCAAGGTGCGGTAGGTATCTTCGGAGAAGTCTTCGTGCCCTGGGGTATCCAGCAGGTTGACCAGGCAATCGTGATACGGGAACTGCATCACCGAGGTGGTGATTGAAATCCCACGCTGTTTTTCCATTTCCATCCAGTCGGACTTGGCGTGCTGGCTGGAGCCGCGCCCTTTTACCGTACCGGCGGTCTGGATCGCCTGCCCGAACAGCAGCACCTTTTCAGTAATGGTGGTTTTACCGGCATCGGGGTGCGAGATGATAGCGAAAGTTCTGCGTTTTGCGACTTCGCGGGCGAATTCACTAGGAGACATGTTTTTTGGTTTCTACGGTTAATCCGCCCTGCGCATCAGCGAATGCGCCGAACCGGCGCCAGGCAAAGCGGCGAATAAAAGATAATAGCCGGGTATTTTCGCTGATTTGTCAACCGGTGACAATCAATGCTTTTCCCAGCGAAGAATATAGATAAACCGCTAAGCCAGCGGCAATGCCATCACGATCGCATCTTCGCGCCCGTTGGCGCTCGGGTAGTAATTACGGCGTAGGGTGACTTCGTTGAACCCCATCTCTTCATACAGCGCAAGCGCAGCACGGTTAGAGGCGCGCACTTCCAGCCACAGGGTGACCACGCCACGCGTTTCCAGCTCGGCTATCAGCGCGTCCAACAGCGCGCGGCCAAAACCCCGGCGCTGCCACTGCGGGTGAATGGCAATATTGAACAGCGTGGCTTCATCCAGCACGATCTGGGTAATGGCGAACCCGGCCAACTGCCCATCCGCCTCCAGCTTCAGGTTAAGGTAACGATCGCCCTGGTTGCTGGCAAAGGTCGCCTGCGACCAGGGAAAGGCATGACTGGCTTGTTCAATGGTGAAGGCTGTGGCCAGATCGGCCGCTGTCAGGGAAGAAATCTTGTTCATGGTGACAAATCTGCTGCCAGAGTGCGCGTTTCGCACTCACGTCATGAGAAAGCTCGGCCAGCGCCGGGCTGTATAGCTGTGCACCGGGCACCGCAAGCGGCTCCGCGATACCCAGCCGCCAACTGTTGCACGCGGTGCCTTCCGGCAGCATCAACACCTGTTCCGGCGTCAGCGCGTAAGTTTGCGCCGGCGTTAAATGCAGGCTGCGCAATACGTCGCAAAACAGCGGATCGTTCGGCGCCGGCAGGCTTTGCGCCACCACCAACAACCGCGTTTCCGCCGGCAGGCTCACGGCCACTTCGCCCTGCAACACGGCCGGGCGGCGCAAGATCCACTGCGTAATGCCCAGTTGCTGTAACAGCCAGTCGCGTTTCGATGCCATGCCGATTCCTGTGAAGAGCTACCCGTCATTGCGCGCCATGCGCCGCGCTATGCTAACAAACCCACGCCAACCACGCCAACAAACCCGTCGAACATAGCGCCACAAACCTCTATAATCCCCGATCTATTTTCGAGGAGCCAAAACCTGATGTCTGCATTAACCCCCGCCAGTGAAGTCATGCTGCGCCACAGTGATGAATTTACCGCGCGCCGCGTACTGTTTGCCGGCGATCTGCAGGATACGCTGCCGGCGCAGTTCGACGCGGCTGACGTGCGTGCCCATACCCAACAATATCATCACTGGCAGTTGCTGAACCGGACGATGGGCGACCATGCCCAGTTCGGCCTGACGGTAAGTCCGGCATTCATCGCGGAATGCGACACGCTGATCTATTACTGGCCGAAAAGCAAACA
The DNA here is from genome assembly GCF_039540155.1 of Gibbsiella greigii. Taxonomy (NCBI): domain Bacteria; kingdom Pseudomonadati; phylum Pseudomonadota; class Gammaproteobacteria; order Enterobacterales; family Yersiniaceae; genus Gibbsiella; species Gibbsiella greigii. The sequence goes on along the minus strand of NZ_BAABEM010000007.1, from coordinate 115,589 downwards.
GGAAGCGCAGTTCCAGCTGTGTTACCTGCTTTCACTGTTGCCGATCGGCGCGGATATCTTTGTGGTCGGCGAAAACCGCAGCGGCGTGCGCAGCGCGGAGCAAACCCTCGAAGGCTACGCCCAACTGGCAAAAATCGACAGCGCCCGCCGCTGTGGCCTGTACCATGGGCGCCTGGATAGCCAGACCACGTTCGCACTGGAAGACTGGTGGGAAAGCTATCAGTTGTACGATCTGGACGTCAAAACCCTGCCGGGGGTCTTCAGCCGCGACGGCCTGGACGTAGGCAGTTCACTGCTGCTGTCGACGCTGGAAAAACACATGAAGGGCAAAGTGCTGGATATCGGCTGCGGCGCCGGCGTGATGGCTTCCGTGCTGTCCCGGCTGTCGCCCAAAGTGAAGCTGACTCTCAGCGACGTGAACGCGGCTGCGGTGGAATCCAGCCGCGCTACGTTAGCCGCTAACGGTATCGAAGGGGAAGTCATCGTCAGCAATGTCTATTCCGACATCAGTGGCCGTTTTGATCTGATTATCTCCAACCCGCCGTTCCACGATGGCCTGCAAACCAGCCTGACCGCCGCAGAAACGCTAATCCGCGGGGCGGTGAAGCACCTGCCGATCGGCGGGGAATTGCGCATCGTCGCCAACGCCTTCCTGCCCTACCCGGATATTCTCGATGCCACCTTCGGCAGCCATGAGGTGCTGGCGCAAAATGGCCGCTTCAAAGTGTACAAAGCCGTGGTGGGCCGCCCGCCGCGCAGCGGCAAAAAGAAATAACGCCAAAAAAAGCCTCCGCATCAGGGAGGCTTTGCATACTGTGCCGCGGGCCGTTAGCCGTTGAGATATGTCATTGAATCCGGCGTATAGCGCTCGCCGGCCACGGCCCCGGACGAAAACACGCGGTCAATCGCCTGCAGCTCGGCCGCCGTCAGCGTAATATCGGCGGCGGCGACGTTCTCTTCCAGATAGCGGCGGCGTTTGGTGCCAGGGATCGGCACAATATGCTCGCCCTGCGCCAACACCCACGCCAGCGCCAACTGCGCCGGCGTTACGCCTTTCTGCTGCGCCAGCCCCTGTACGGTTTTCACCAGTTCCAGATTGCGGGCAAAATTCTCGCCCTGGAAGCGTGGATTGGCGCGGCGGAAATCATCATCGGCCAGGTCTTCCGGGCGCTGGATGGCGCCAGTAAGGAACCCGCGCCCCAATGGGCTGTATGGCACAAAACCAATGCCCAGCCGCTGGCAAGCGGCCAACACGCCCTGTTCCGCGTCGCGCGTCCATAGCGAATATTCCGTTTGCAATGCGGTAATCGGGTGCACGTGGTGGGCGCGCTCTAGCGTGGCGACGGACGCTTCGCTCATACCGATATAACGGATCTTGCCCTCTTTGATCAGATCCGCCATGGTGCCGATCACCTCTTCGATCGGCACGGTGGGATCAACCCGGTGCTGATAGTAGAGATCGATGGTTTCAACCCCCAGGCGCTGCAGGCTGCCTTCAACTGCCCGGCGGATATATTCCGGGCGGCTATTAACGCCGCGCGCGGTAGGATCGGCCGGATCGCGCACGATGCCAAACTTGGTTGCCAGGAAAACCCGATCGCGTTTACCCTTGATCGCCTTGCCCACCAGTTGCTCATTGGTGTGCGGCCCATACATATCCGCGGTGTCCAGCAAGGTGACGCCCAGCTCCAGTGCGCGATGCAGCGTAGCGATCGCCTCTTTCTCATCCGCATTGGTAAAGTAAAAATCGCTCATCCCCATGCAGCCAAGGCCAATGGCAGAAACCGACGGGCCGTGGATACCTAATTTGCGCTGTTGCATTTGCCTTACCTCATCTTTTTGGGTTTGCCTTTGGGGCGATGAACCCCTGTGTGATGACAAAGAGTCTGGTTGTTATCAGAAAAAAGATAAATAATGGAAATCTGACATCACTGTTTATAAAAAACCAACAATCAGGGCAAAGGTATGGATCAGATACAGGCGATGCGCATCTTTATCCGCATCGTGGAGTTGGAGAGCTTCAGCCGCGCCGCGGAACAGTTGCAGATCCCCCGAGCCACGGCCAGCAATACGCTAAAACGCCTGGAGCAACAGCTCGGCGTGCGTTTGCTGATCCGTACCACACGCCATGTGCAGGTAACCGCCGAAGGCACGCGCTATTACCAATGCTGCCTGCAACTGCTTGATGCGCTGGAAGAAGCCAACACTCTGTTCCACAGCCATAAGCAGCAACCCGCCGGCAAAGTGCGCATCGATATGCCCCATTCGATGGCGCGCGAGATCGTGATCCCTGCGTTGGAGGATTTTTATCAGCGTTACCCGGCCATTACACTGGCCATCGGTGCCAACGATACCCACGTCGATCTGCTGCGCGAAGGCGTGGACTGTGTGCTGCGCGCCTGGCATACCGAAGACGAAAACCTGGTTGGCCGGCGTATCGCACAGTTCCCGCAGATCACCTGCGCCTCTCCGGCCTATCTGCGCAAACATGGCGTGCCGGCATCGCTTGATGATCTGCAGCACCATCAAGCGGTGGGGTATTTTTCCCTGATCAGCAACCGCAACTACCCGCTGGAGTTCTGCCGTGGCGGCAAGGTGGAACTGCGCGAACTGCCCGCGGTGCTCAGCGTCAGCGGCGCGGATGCCTACGTCAGCGGCGCGTTGGCCGGGATGGGCCTGATACAGGCGAAACGCAGCTCACTGGCGGCCAGCCTGCAAACAGGGGAATTGGTCGAAGTGCTGGCGGATACCCCGCCGCCGCCGATGCCGGTTTATATTATGTACCCGCCCGGCCGTTTCCTTGCGCCGCGCGTCAGAGTATTGATTGATTGGCTGGTGGCGCTGTTCGCGGAACAGCAAATGTAGGGAGATGCCGTTTTTTCCAGCAAACGCCCAGAATCAGGGAAATAACTGTTGACGTGCTCGCCAAAATCTCTAGAATTCGCCTCCGTGGTTGTATTACTACGGTAATGTTTCTGGCAAGCGAAGGTGGCGGAATTGGTAGACGCGCTAGCTTCAGGTGTTAGTGTCCTTACGGACGTGAGGGTTCAAGTCCCTCTCTTCGCACCAAAAACCACGCGATTTATATTGCACAGCATCTGTGCGAAGGTGGCGGAATTGGTAGACGCGCTAGCTTCAGGTGTTAGTGTTCTTACGGACGTGAGGGTTCAAGTCCCTCTCTTCGCACCACGCTGGTGATATAAATCAAAGCAACAACATCGACTGTGCGAAGGTGGCGGAATTGGTAGACGCGCTAGCTTCAGGTGTTAGTGTCCTTACGGACGTGAGGGTTCAAGTCCCTCTCTTCGCACCAATTGATGGCCTGTTTTATCCCCTCTCCCGTTACAGCCTTTATTCCCCCAGCTTAAATACAACGACCCAATTAATGCGGCGCGTATCAACCAAAGCTGAAGTTAAGACTGATTGCCGCCAGCCCACCGGCCAGCGCCATACAGGAAGGCAACAGCAGATAGTGGCGCCAACGGCTGTTAAACAACATCACCAGCGTTACCAGCATCGCGATCACGATCAGCGTACGCAGTTGCATCATATTCAGATCAACCAACGCCAACAGCGGCATTAATGCGCAGGGTAACAACACGCCCCAGGCGCTGGCCATCCTGCGGCCCAGGCACCAGCTGACGCCCCATAGCCCACACGCGGCAATCATGGCTGCAATCATGACAGGCTCCAAGTGATAATGATTACCAATATCATATATCACTTTTTTTCAGTGCGCATCATTTTCGCAATGCCGGCCAAACGCGGATGACAGACTGGCGAAAAAATGCTAGCTTGCCCTAAGAAAATTCCCAAATCTGGTTGCGTGTTGTACAGCCACACAAAAGAGTGCCAAATTCGGCAACTGATTCACGCGCCGGGAATGACCGACACTTTATTTTCCGACATGCTGTTTTTGTAAAGAGTGCCCCCGTATGAACGCGCGTTCTTATCAGGAATTATTGAACAGTAAACACCGTTTGTTATTACTGCTGTTCTTGTTAATGAATGCAGCCTCTGCAGTCTTTGCGTTATTCGCCCCCTTTAAAGGTACGCCTTCCATCACGCTGGCACTGCTGGGCATTCTGTTGTTTTGCCTGGCGGCATTGTTGTATTCACTGCTTTCGCCGGTGGAGTACGCCAATAAAATCCATATGTTCGCGCTGGTGCTGGGCCTGCTGTGGGCAGCCCATGTCTATATTAAAAGCCGATATATCACTGATGATGCTGAAAATTTCCTAATGATTAGTCTCATCAGCCTGTTTTTGCTTAGCGCCATCACACTGACCAGCAACCTATTGGCCTTTTGCCTGCATGCCATGCCTTCGGCCATTACCATCTTATGGCTTGACGGCATGCACAACACGTTGCGCGTATTGTTCACTCTGGTGCTGCCGATTATTGCCGTCTCGATGCACCATATCCTGCTCAAACGCAGCGAAAACTTTACGCAGGATCTGGTCGCCAACCTGTTCGACGAACGTGACAGGTACAGTGATTTAAGCATGCTCGATCCTTTGACCGGCCTGTATAACCGCCGCGGGCTAAAAAGCAAACTAGAGGCGCTGCCGGCGCCAAACCCAGGCCAGCATTACGTGCTATTGCTCGATATCGATCGCTTCAAAGCCTATAACGACAACTATGGCCATACCATGGGCGATCAGGCCCTGGTGCGCGTGGCCGCCGCGATCCGTGACGCCGTGCGTTCCCGTGATATTGTTGTGCGCTATGGCGGGGAAGAGTTCCTGGTATTGTTAACCAACGTCAACGAGGAGTATGCCTCACAGCTGGCTGAACGCGTGCGCCGACGGGTAGTAGAGTTAGAAATACCACATTATTTCAACCAGTTGGAAACCACCACCGTCACACTCAGCGTGGGGGTAGCAGAACTGGATGGGCAAGATATGGATGCGGCAATCCGCGCGGCGGACACGGCGCTTTATCTGGCGAAAAATAACGGCCGCAACACCATTGAACTGGCGAAAAACATCCGCACTATGGCTTCCTAGGGGCGGCCATCAACACAGCGAAAAAACTTTACCTCGCCGCTCTTTTTCCACATGCCACAGCGGCCCGGGCACATTACACTAACAAGCCAGTAAGCCTACCCGACTGCTATTTTTAATATGGATAACTACCGTTGAAGAACCTATTCTCCGCATCTTTGCTGGCGCTGGGCCTTTGCGCCATGCCGCTGGCCAGCCAGGCCGCTCCCCCCCAGTTGGCTTCACAAATCGTCGATCAGTATGCCGAGCATATTTTCTATAATAGCGGTGCTGTCGGTATGGCGCTGGTGGTGATCGACGGTAACCAGATTGTCAACCGCAGCTTTGGCGACACCAGGCCGGGGAATAACCTGCGCCCGCGCCCAGATTCGTTAATCCGCATCGCATCAATCACCAAGCTGATGACCAGTGAGGTGATGGTAAAAATGGCGGCGGAAGGCAAGGTCAAACTGACAGATCCATTAAGCAAATACGCACCGCGCGGCACCCGCGTACCCGGCTATAACAGCAGGCAGCCGATCACCTTGCTCAACCTGGCGACCCACACCAGCGGGCTGCCGCGTGAACAGCCGGGCCAGAAGCCGCCGAAAACGCCGGTATTCACCTGGCCAACCAAGACCCAACGTTGGCAGTGGCTGGCGCAGGCCTCCATTACTGTCCCGCCGGGTGTACGAGCAGCCTATTCCAACCTGGCGTATGATTTACTGGCCGATGCGCTGTCGCGCGCCGCGGCAAAACCCTATAACGCGCTGCTGCGGGAAAAAGTCACCGCGCCGCTGGGCATGGTGGACACCACGCTCAGCCCCAGCGCCGAGCAATGTTCGCGCCTGATGGTGCCGGCAGCCGGCCCGAGCGCCTGCCGCGATACGACCGCCGCGGCCGGCAGCGGCGGCATTTACTCAACGCCGCGCGATATGCAGCGTTGGATGCAACAATTTCTGGCGTCCAACAATAGCGGGCCACGCAAAACCACCGCCGCCAGTGAGCAAACCATGTATTTCCAGCGCAACGATCTGGTTTCGCTGAAAGGCATGGATGTGCCGGGCCAGGCCGATGCCCTGGGGCTGGGTTGGGTTTACATGGCGCCGAAGGATGGCCTGCCGGGCATCATCCAGAAAACCGGCGGCGGAGGCGGCTTCATTACCTATATGGCGATGGTGCCTCAGCAAAACATTGGCGTGTTTGTCGTCGTCACGCGCTCTGAACTGAGCAAATTCACCAACATGAGCGATCCAGTCAACCGGCTGGTCGGCGATCTGGTGGCAAACCACGGGTAACCATTCCTCTCCCTGCGTGTTCCTCCGGGCCATATTCCCGGAGGAACAACCGCGGAGCGCTCACACTCCCGGCCAAAAACCGTGGTTTCCCCTACCGTGCTGCACTATGCTGAAAGTTTACCGTGCGACAAGGAGCCGACCGCTATGCTCACCAGCCTGATGATCGCCAACCGGCAAACCTGGTTCGGCAACGAAACCATTAACCAGTTGATTCCTCTACTGAAGGCCAATCCTCAGCCCACGCTGCTGTTCAGTTGCCGCTCGTTCCTTAACGGCGCGGTGTATGCCAGCCTGGAACAGGCATTGGCGCCGTTGCTGGCGGGGATCGAGATCGTCAGCAACGAAGCGGCGCCGCAGGAGATCGATGCATGGGTGGCGCAATGGCGTGGCCGGGTGCAGCGCGTGGTAGCCATCGGCGGCGGCAGCGTGCTGGATGCCGCCAAAGCGTTTGCCGCCATGGTTGAACATCCGCTGCCCACGCTGCGCTATCTGGAAAAAATCGGCGACAGCAGCGTCAGTGGCGCAACGTTGCCGCTAATTGCCATCCCTACCACGGCGGGCACCGGCAGCGAGGTCACGCAAAACGCCGTTGTCACTGATACCCAACAGCACAAAGTCAAAGCGTCGTTGCGCCACCCCAATTTCGTGCCGCAGATCGCGATCCTGGATCCGCAACTGCTGCAAGGCGCGCCGGATACGGTGCTGTCCTATTGCGCCATTGACGCCTTTACCCATCTGTTCGAATCTTATCTGTCAAAAACCGCCAGCCGCATGTCGCGCGAAATGTCACTGGCAGGCATCCGCCACTTTCTCAATGCCTGGCCGGCATTAAACCGCAGCGATGAAGCGCGTGAAGAGATTATGCAGGCCGCTTATCTGGGCGGCCTGACGCTCAGTATGGCCGGTCTGGGGATGATCCACGGTATCGCCGGCGAAGTCGGCGCGCTGCGAGCCTATCACCACGGCCACATATGCGGGCGCTTGCTGCTACCGTTTTTAACGCTGCTGGAGCAAGGTACCGAGCCACAGCAACAAACGCGGCTGGCGGAACTGGCGCAGCGCCTATTCCCCCATGCCAAAGACCATCCGGCTCGCTACCTGAGCGCCACCATCACCCATGATGCGATCGTCCCGTTCTGGCAGGACGATCTGCCACTCAGCCAGCGGGAGCTGGCCATCAGCCTGGAAAAATCCAATAGCAAAAATTCGCTGATCGGCTATTCGGCCACGCAGCGCCAGGCGATGATTGCGGCGGCATTTCGTATTGAGTAGCGTGTCGGCTTTCAGCACAACACGGCGAATGGCGGGTATACTCTCCCCCGTTAACGCATAGGAGAGCGAAGATGAGCATTATCGACTGGATCCTGACCGGCATCGCCGTGGGCCTGATTATCGGGGCGCTGATGAAGATTTTCGACAAGAAAAAGGATCGCTGAAGGCTTATAAGATCGACATGGGGCGCAATCAGCGCCCCATTTAATAACAATCCTTCGGGCTGTACCCTAACGAATCAATTCACCTTCACCGGCATACCGGAACGCATTTTAATGGCATCGTCCACGTTATTCTGGTTAACCCCCGCATCCATCAGCACTTTGCCGACCGGCGCGGAAATGGTGATAGGCACCGGCTCTTTGGACTGCAGCTCTTCCTCACTGGCAGACAGCGGGTTGTGCACTTCCAGATAGCGGGAACCGTCCGGCTCAACGCTCGCTTTTACCGGCTCGTTGATAAACTGCACGCGGGTACCTACCGGCACGTTATCAAACAGATACTTGATATCATCGGCACGCAAACGCACGCAGCCGTGGCTGACGCGCAGCCCAATGCCAAAGTTGGCGTTGGTGCCGTGGATGGCATACAGGCGGCCTACGTACAGCGCATACAGCCCCATCGGGTTATCCGGGCCGGCAGGGTACACCGCTGGCAGGATTTCCCCCTGGGCGGCGTATTCTTCGCGCATTTTGGCGGTCGGCGTCCAGGTTGGGCCATCTTTCTTACGCTGCACGCTGGTTACCCAGTTCTGCGGCGTGTCTTTGCCCAACTGGCCGATACCGATCGGCAGCACCACGACGGTGTTAGAGCCTTTCGGGTAGTAGTACAAACGCATCTCGGCGCTGTTGACCACAATCCCCTGGTGCGGGGTATCTGGCAAAATCAACTGCTGCGGGATAGTCAGCGTACTGCCCGGCAGCGGCAGGAACGGATCCACACCGGGGTTGGCTTCCAACATGTTGCTCAGACCCATTTGATACTGGGCGGCAAAGCTTTCCAACGGCAGCTTGCTGTCTGCCGGCACCTGGATCTGGATATTCTCCCCCACCAGGCGGCTGCCCTTGGGAGGCAGCGGATAGACAACGGCAAAGGCAGCCTGGCTGAATGCAACCAGCGCTGTAAACAGGGTTAATAACGCGCGAATGCTCATTTTCATCTTCGTGTAGTGGTGGCCGCACTGGCGGTAATAGACATCGGTTATGGGCGGCCATAAAGACCGGATGCGCATTATATGTTCACTTGGCCCAAAGAGTGAAACATTCCCGGTTTCATATCGCACTTTTTTGTAACCCGGTACTGCTTACTACGGTATTTTTGTTAAGCCGCCAGAGCCGGCGCCGCACCGGCAGTTCAGGCGGGTTCAGGCCTAGGCGCCGAAAAAAGCGTGCCGCCTAACGAAAAAAACGCGTCATGTCGCATACGGATGATGAAAAGAAAATAGCTCCCATTTGATAAAAATAATGATTATTATTCTTAAGTGAGAAGTGGCGCGCAAAAACGTGCCCGGAAACATTTTACTTGTTATTCAATGTTGAGCCTGTTTCGCCGTCCGGCATCTGCCCCGCGGCAATTTGATATGGACTATACGGAGATACTATGACTTCTTTGATCACAAGTGCCCGCTCGCGGTTTGCAAAACGCGCGGTGTCCCCTCTGGTACTGCTGACCACAATGCTGCTTTCCACCGCGCTTTATGCACAGGCCGAGCCGGAAGTGCTGCGCAAACCGGTCGCCAAAGGCGCCTATGAAATGGTTTACAGCCAGGGCCAGGATGCACTGTATCTGGCAACGTCGCAAAGCCGCCGTCTGGATAAAGGCGGTGTGGTTTATCGTCTGGATCCGAAAACGCTGGATATCACGCAAGCTATTCACAACGACATCAAACCGTTTGGTGCCGCGATTAATCAGCAAACCGATACGCTGTATTTCGGCAATACCGTTAACAACTCACTGACCGCCATTGATGCCAAAACCGGTGACGTAAAAGGCCGCCTGGTGCTGGACGCGCGCAAACGCTCTGAAACAGTTCGGCCGCTGGCGCCGCGTGAACTGGTCGCCGATGCCAGTACCGACACCGTTTATATCACCGGCCTGGGGGAATCCAGCGTAGTGTGGGTGGTTGACGGCAAAGACCTGAAACTGCGCACCACCATTACCGATACCGGCAAAATGGGTACCGGCCTGGCGTTGGATGCGGCGGCAAACCGCTTGTACGTCACCAATGGCGACGGTGAACTGATTACCATCGACACCAAAACCAACAAAATCCTCACCCGCAAGAAAATCGACGAAGCCAAAGAACACTTCTTCCTGAATATCAGCCTGGATCCGGCAACGCACCGCGCGTTCCTGACCGACTCGAAGCAGGCCCAACTGCTGGTGGTCGACACCCGCAACGGCAATATTCTCAAAGCCATCGACGTGCCGGAATCACTGGCGGTGCTGTTTAACCCAACGCGTAATGAAGTTTACGTGACCCACCGTAAAACCGGTGAAGTCAGCGTGATCGACGCCAAAACCTACAACGTGTTGCACACCATCAAAACCCCGGTTTATCCGAACAGCCTGGCGCTGTCGCCGGATGGCCAAACGCTGTACGTCAGCGTGAAGCAGGCTTCAACCCGTGATAAAGAAGCGACGGATCCAGATGACGTGATTCGCATCGCCTTCAAATAATCCCCAGGGGCGCAACCGCGCCCCTGTTTACCCCCACTGGCACCCACGTAAGAGCACAACCTGACAGCCCAAACAGACTATAATGTGACAAACATCACAGCTTTCACTTTTTACCCTTTCCTGTAAGTTGAGCTGCCAGAGCGCATGGCACAAGCGATCACAAAATGGGTGCTGTACAGCAATCCGACGGTCATTTGAATTCTTTGTCCCAGGTCAAAAAAATCCGCCCAATCCCAATATATAGTGCAGACATATCTAAATTAAACTATATATAGTATTTATCCACAAAATCATCCACAACCGCCGCACCCCTTGTGCGCCGCGGGTTTGGCCTGTGGATAAGCCAAAATTCGCATAACGCTCCACATCCGGGCAAGGAGAAACAACGTGAAACCAGTAGTGATCAAACGGGATGGTTGCCAGGTACCTTTTGACGAGGCGCGTATCGGCCAGGCGGTGGAACGAGCGGCGCTGGCCGCCGAGATTGTCGACGCCGACTATTGCGCCACCATTGCCCGGGTGGTCGCTCAACAGATGGAACAACGCCAACGCGTCGATATTCACGAAATTCAGCAGGCGGTGGAAAACCAGCTGATGGCCGGCCCTTACAAACAACTGGCGCGCGCCTATATCGAATATCGCCACGATCGCGATATCTCGCGTGAGTTACGCGGCCGCCTCAACCAGGAAATCCGCGGCCTGGTGGAGCAAAGCAACGTGGCGCTGCTCAATGAAAACGCCAACAAAGACAGCAAAGTGATCCCAACCCAGCGCGATCTGCTGGCCGGTATCGTCGCCAAGCACTACGCCAAGCAGCATATCCTGCCACGTGACGTGGTGCTGGCGCATGAGCGTGGCGAAATCCACTACCACGATCTCGACTATTCGCCGTTCTTCCCAATGTTCAACTGTATGCTGATCGATCTGAAAGGCATGCTGACCAACGGCTTTAAAATGGGCAATGCCGAGATCGAACCGCCAAAATCGATCTCCACCGCCACCGCCGTGACGGCGCAGATTATCGCCCAGGTTGCCAGCCACATTTACGGCGGCACCACCATCAATCGAATTGACGAAGTGCTGGCACCGTTTGTTAGCGAAAGCCACAACAAACACCGGAAAGTGGCCGAACAATGGCAGATCCCGGATGCGGAAGGCTACGCCATGGCGCGGACCGAAAAAGAGTGCTACGACGCCTTTCAGTCGCTGGAATATGAGGTGAATACCCTGCACACCGCCAATGGCCAGACGCCGTTCGTGACCTTCGGCTTCGGTCTGGGCACCAGTTGGCAGTCGCGTATGATCCAACAGTCGATCCTGAAAAACCGTATCGCCGGGCTTGGCAAAAACCGTAAAACCGCGGTATTCCCGAAGCTGGTATTCGCCATTCGCGATGGCCTGAACCACCGCTTCGACGATCCGAACTACGATATCAAGCAGCTGGCGCTGGAATGCGCCAGCAAGCGCATGTACCCGGATATTCTGAACTACGATCAGGTGGTTAAAGTCACCGGTTCTTTCAAAACCCCAATGGGCTGCCGCAGCTTCCTGGGCACCTATGAAGAGAACGGCGAACTGATCCACGATGGCCGTAATAACCTGGGCGTGATCAGCCTGAACCTACCGCGCATCGCGCTGGAGGCCAAGGGCGATGAGTCACGCTTCTGGGTGCTGCTGGACGATCGCCTGAACCTGGCCAAGAAGGCATTGATGACGCGTATCGCGCGGCTGGAAGGGATCAAAGCGCGCGTCGCTCCCATCTTGTATATGGAAGGCGCCTGCGGCGTGCGGCTGAAGGCCGACGACGACATTGCCGAAATCTTCCGCAATGGCCGCGCGTCTATCTCGCTGGGCTATATCGGTATTCATGAAACCATTAACGCGCTGTTCGGCACGGAAAAACACCTGTATGACGACGACGCGCTACGCGCCAAAGGCATCGCCATCGTGGAACGGCTCAGCGCCGCGACCGAAAGCTGGAAGAAAGAAACCGGCTACGGCTTCAGCCTGTACAGCACCCCCAGCGAAAACCTGTGCGATCGTTTCTGCCGGCTGGATACCGCCGAATTTGGCGTGGTGCCCGGCGTGACCGACAAAGGCTACTACACCAATAGCTTCCACCTGGACGTGGAGAAAAAGGTTAACCCGTACGACAAACTGGATTTTGAAGCGCCTTACCCACCGCTCGCCAGCGGCGGCTTCATCTGCTACGGCGAATACCCGAACCTGCAGCACAACCTGAAAGCGCTCGAAGACGTTTGGGATTACAGCTATACCCGCGTGCCGTACTACGGCACCAATACGCCAATCGACGAATGCTATGCATGTGGCTTCACCGGTGAGTTTGAGTGCACCAGCAAAGGGTTCACCTGCCCGAAATGCGGCAACCATGACTCCACCAAGGTTTCGGTGATCCGCCGCGTATGCGGCTACCTGGGCAGCCCGGACGCACGGCCGTTCAACGCCGGCAAGCAAGAAGAGGTGAAACGCCGGGTCAAGCATTTAAACAATGGGCAGTTAGGTTAACCCCGCCCTCACCCTGGCCCTCTCCCCCAGGGAGAGGGTTGATGTGGGGAAACTTGCACCGCCCTGCTCCCTCTCCCCTTGGGAGAGGGCTGGGGTGAGGGAACTGCGCCGCCCTGCCCCCTCTCCCCTTGCAAAAGGGCTGGGGTGAGAACACTGGTACCGCTCCGCCCCCTCTCCCACTGGGAGAGGGTTGGGGTGAGGGAAATACAAACAGAAGCCAATATTATGAACTACCACCAGTACTACCCAATTGACGTCGTCAACGGCCCCGGAACACGTTGCACCCTGTTCGTTGCCGGCTGTGTGCACCAATGCCCTGGCTGCTACAACAAAAGCACCTGGCGGCTGAACTCGGGCCTACCGTTTACCGCGGCGATGGAAGATCAGATCATCAACGATCTCAACGACCCCCGCATCCCTCGCCAGGGGCTGTCGCTTTCAGGTGGCGATCCGCTACACCCGCAGAACGTGCCTTTCATCTTGCAGTTGGTCAAACGCGTGCGCGCAGAATGCCCCGGCAAGGATATCTGGGTGTGGACCGGCTATCAGCTTGCCGAATTAGACGCTGCGCAAATGCGAGTGGTGGATCGGATTAACGTCTTGATCGATGGGAAATTCGTGCAGGATCTGAAAGATCCGATGTTGATCTGGCGCGGCAGCAGCAACCAAGTGGTGCACAGGCTGCGCTAAGGCCGTTTCCCGCACATCGCCTCTAAACCGGCCTTAGCGCCGATGCAGTTGGTCGGACTCCAGAATATTCACCCCGCTCCCAGCGCTAAACGCCTGCGCCAACAGGGCGTGCGCCACGTCCTGCGCCGCCACCGCACGCCATTTTCCCGGCAGCAGCTTGAACAACGGCGCCGTCAGGCGCTCCAGCCCACGCGGCGTTGCGCGCTCCCCCAACAGCATTGATGGCCGTACCAGCGTCAGGCGCGGCCAGTTCTGTTCACGCAGCGCTTGCTCCATCTCACCCTTAGTGCGGTTATAGAAAAAACCGGAGCGTGGGTTAGCCCCCAGCGCACTGACCACCAGGCAGTGCCGCGCACCCAGCCGCCGCCCGGCCTGCGCGCTCGCCACCACCAGCGAAAAGTCCACATCACGGAACTTCTCGGCGCTGCCCGCCTGCCGGCGCGTGGTGCCCAGGCAGCAAAACACGGCGTCGACCGGCGCTTCCAGGCCGGCCAACAGCGCATGCAAATCGCCGCCGACCGAGTTATCCAGTTTGGCGTGCGGCGGCAAGGGCACGCGCGTCGGTGCGACGATCGCCGTAACCCGCTCATCGGCCTGCAACTGCCGCAACAGCGCACTGCCGACCAGGCCGGTAGCCCCAACCAGTAAAACCTTCATCATGCGTCTCCTTATTCGCTGCGGGACCAGTGCAGTTTTTTGCCAAAGCCCAGCGTATTGTCGGTCATTTTGACCTCCTGCAGGGTGAGTTGCCAGATTGGTGCCTTCATCACTTTGGCGATCGGGAAGCGCTTGCAATAGCGGGCGCGCGCCAATGCCTCTTCTTCCCCGGAAAGCCGGGCGATATCACCGCCGTACTGCACCCCGCGGATCAGCGCGATCGTTTTCGGCTGTGGCGCGATGGTGCCGACGACCCGTGGCCGCTGCTGCATCAGCTCGCCGTGGCGGGTGTGCGGTTCCGTCATCAGCCACAGCGCCATGCGCTCGGCGTCAAACACGTAAAAGCAGTTAGCGCACCACATGTCTTCGCCGTTGCCAGCGCACAGCGTCAGTACGTGTTGCTTATTCAAAAAACGGGCGATCAGTGATAGGTCTTCGCTCATACTGGCTCCGGTTCCCTGTACTTGGTTAAGGTCACGCCGGTGATTTTCAGTTGGCACCCCAGCAGGGGCGTAAAAAAGGGTACAGAAACCCGGCGGCATTCCCTATAGTAACCTGAGCGAAAATATTGGAAATCACAAAGGGATAGCGGGTGAAAGAAAGCACTTCCTGGCACCTTTATATGCTGCGGTTGCCTAACGGCATGCTCTATACGGGGATCACTACCGATGTGGCACGGCGCGTGGCGCAGCACCAGGCGGGCAAAGGAGCCAAGGCCCTGCGCGGCAAAGGGCCGTTGGCGTTGGCATACCACTGCCAGATTGGCGACCGCTCGCTGGCATTGCGGCTGGAATACCGGGTAAAGCAGCTTAGCAAACAGCAAAAAGAGCGGCTGGTAAGCCACCCGCCCCTTTCGCTGGTGCACCTGTTGCCTGGCGCTAAAAACGATTAAACGGCGCTGAATACGCCACCAGCCCGCAGGGGCCAGCCAATGCGTCTTCAGCCAGCGGGTAAACCTGCAGGGCGCTTTCGCCACCGGGCCAACGGCAGTGCAAATCGTACTGCGCCGCATTTTTAAAGCCCAGGCGCGCGTAATAGGCCGGCTCGCCCAGCACCACCACGGCGGCATAGCTGAATTCATTGAGCGCATCCAGCCCTTCATACACCAGCCTCTCGCCCAGCCCCTGGCCGCGCAGGCTTTCCTCCACCGCCAGCGGCGCAAGCGCCACCCATTGGCGATCTTCGCCGGCAACGTCCACCGGGCTAAAGGCGGCGTAACCCACCACCCCGCCTTCGTCGTCCGTGGCAACAATCCCCAGCGTTAGCAGGCCATCTTCACGCAGTTGGTGAACCAGTTCGGCCTCGTCATCACGGCCAAAGGCGCGGCGAAGCAGGGCATCAATGCCCGCGGCGTCCACAGGAATTTCCACGCGTATCAGCATGGCGCCACCCGTTGCGGAGGTTGTTCGACGCAATCTTGCAAGCCAGCCTCAACGAAATCGGCCAGTTGCAGCAGGCCAATACGCAGCGGCGCCGGCATGGATTCAAGCTCGATGGCGTCCATTAGGTTTTTGACGTACAGGCCCAACTCGGTATCCCCTTCGATCTGAAGCCGGCGTTGGAAAAACAGCGTATCGGGATCCTGCTTGCGCGCCGCGACCAGGATCAGATCGTTGGCATCGCCGCTGAAGCTGACATCCGCCTGCGCATGCTGGCTCACCACCAACCGATCGTTCTCCACGCTCATAAACCAGCTCAGCGCCAGATCGCGTATTTCGATCTTCAGCCAGCGCGATTCCAAAAACGCCAGTTCGCCATCGGCCAGCGCTTGGCGGAACTGCCAACTCAGCACCTGCTGTAAAACCTGGCGTTGCAGAGCAAACGGCGTGAGTTTTAACGGTACGCGCAACAGCGCTGGCCCCTGACGCACAAGGCGTGCTCGTAGTTTTTCCAACACAGTCATTCACTCCTTTCAATACAGATTGCCAGTATTTTGCCACATCGGTGCCCAGGTACCGCGGCTTATATCAACAAATCGGCATTTCAACACCGTGACACCCCGTTTATCAATACGCCAGAAACTGCCCCAAATCAAAGCCTGTTGGCCACGGCTTCACTAAAATTAGCCTCTTGTTTCAATTACTGCCGGTAAAAATGCTTATCCCCATGCGGCTTAGAGCCGCAGCGCGAAAAATCAGAGTATACCCGGCAACAATTATCACAGCGAATAAGCCCGCTGGATCAGGATAAATCTATGGAGCTGCTTTGCCCCGCCGGCAACCTGCCGGCTTTGAAAGCCGCGGTGGATAATGGTGCCGATGCCGTTTACATCGGCCTGAAGGACGACACCAATGCGCGCCATTTCGCCGGGCTCAATTTCACCGAGAAAAAGCTACAGGAAGCGGTGAACTACGTGCATCGGTATAACCGCAAGCTGCATATCGCCATCAATACCTTCGCGCACCCGGACGGCTATGCCCGCTGGCAACGGGCGGTGGATATGGCTGCGCAGTTGGGTGCGGATGCGCTGATCCTGGCGGATCTGGCCATGCTGGAATATGCCGCGGAGCGTTATCCGCAGGTAGAACGCCACGTCTCGGTGCAGGCTTCCGCCACCAACGAGGAAGCGATTCGCTTTTACCAGCGCCACTTCGACGTACACCGCGTGGTGCTGCCGCGCGTGCTGTCGATGCACCAGGTGAAGCAACTGGCTCGCACCAGCCCGGTGCCGCTGGAAGTGTTCGCCTTCGGTAGCCTGTGCATCATGGCCGAAGGGCGCTGTTACCTCTCCTCTTACCTGACCGGTGAATCCCCCAATACCGTTGGCGCCTGTTCGCCGGCGCGGTTTGTGCGCTGGCAGCAAACGCCGCAGGGCATGGAATCACGCCTTAACGAGGTGCTGATCGACCGCTATCAGGATGGGGAAAACGCCGGCTACCCGACGCTCTGTAAGGGCCGCTACCTGGTGGACGACGTGCGTTACCATGCGCTGGAAGAGCCCACCAGCCTCAATACGTTAGAACTGTTGCCGGACCTGCTGGCCGCCAACATTGCTTCGGTGAAAATTGAAGGCCGCCAACGCAGCCCGGCATACGTCAGCCAGGTGGCACGGGTATGGCGCCAGGCCATCGATCGCTGTAAAGCCAACCCAGGCGCCTATCAGCCCGATCCTCGCTGGATGGAAGCCTTGGGCGCGATGGCCGAAGGCACCCAAACCACGCTCGGTGCCTATCACCGCAAATGGCAGTAGGAGGACGCATGAAATACGCACTCGGGCCAGTGCTCTACTACTGGCCGAAAACGCAAACTGAAGCCTTTTACCAGCAGGCCAAAGACAGCAGCGCCGACATCATTTACCTGGGCGAACACGTCTGCCCCAAGCGGCGCGAGATGAAAGTGGGCGACTGGCTAGCACTGGCGCAGGAAGTGGCCAAGTCCGGCAAGCAGGTGGTGATCACCACGCTGGCGCTGTTGCAGGCGCCTTCTGAACTGAACGAGCTGAAACGCTATGTGGAAAACGGCGAGTTTCTGATTGAAGCCAACGATCTGGGCACGGTTAATATGGCCGCGGAGCGCGGGCTGCCGTTCGTCGCCGGCCATGCGCTGAACTGCTACAACGCCTACACGCTGCGCCTGCTGCACAAACAGGGCATGGTGCGCTGGTGCATGCCGGTGGAGCTTTCGCGCGACTGGCTGGCGAACCTGCTGGCGCAGTGCGACGAACTGGGGTTCCGCCATCAGTTTGAGGTGGAAGTGATGGGCTATGGCCACCTACCGCTGGCCTATTCGGCACGCTGTTTTACCGCCCGTTCGGAAAACCGCGGCAAAGACGAATGTGAAACCTGCTGTATCAAATACCCGCAGGGGCGCGCCATGCGCTCGCAGGAAAACCAGCAGGTGTTCGTGCTAAACGGTATCCAAACCTTAAGCGGTTATTGTTACAACCTGGGCAACGAACTGGCGGCAATGCAGGAACTGGTGGACATTGTGCGCCTGTCACCGCAGGGGCCAGACACGCTGGCGATGGTCGATCATTTCCGCGCCAACCAACAGGGCCAACAGCCGCTGGCGCTGGCCGATCGCGCCGACTGTAACGGCTACTGGCGCCGCCTGGCCGGGCTGGAGCTGGTGCAGCAATAAGGTATGTTCCCCGCCGCGGCGGGGAACACTGTGCTTGTGACTTTTCGGAGTTGGCGTAAAACGGATTATCCCCGCTGGCGCGGGGAACACGAGAGCGTATGGTTGATGAGGTTCAGATGTATCGGTTTATCCCCGCTGGCGCGGGGAACACGAGTTACCCGCTCCCATCGGCACCCGCATGTACGGTTTATCCCCGCTGGCGCGGGGAACACAGTTTTTGCAGTAGCGCCATTAGCTGCGAATCCGGTTTATCCCCGCTGGCGCGGGGAACACTGCGTTAGGGAATCCACACCATATTCCATAGTCGGTTTATCCCCGCTGGCGCGGGGAACACCGGAACGCGTTCCACCAAATGCCCTCGGTTTCCGTTTTATCCCCGCTGGCGCGGGGAACACTCATTTCGTTAATGACAAAAAGCAGCAGTGGCCGGTTTATCCCCGCTGGCGCGGGGAACACGCATTGCGCTCCGGGTAGATATAAAACGAGCACGGTTTATCCCCGCTGGCGCGGGGAACACGTGATTCCCCGGATAACGACGGCGGGGTTTGGTGGTTTATCCCCGCTGGCGCGGGGAACACCCATTGGTCGCCTCATTTTCTTCAATCACGCGCGGTTTATCCCCGCTGGCGCGGGGAACACTCGTTGACAGTTATGTCAATGCAACCGGCGCACGGTTTATCCCCGCTGGCGCGGGGAACACCGTGAATTCTGAGAAATTTGCAGGGGGAAAGTCGGTTTATCCCCGCTGGCGCGGGGAACACAATTCCTGATGACCATTGCCGTCGGCTGGGATCGGTTTATCCCCGCTGGCGCGGGGAACACAGACTCCTGCGGAGAGGCGATCCGCGCGCTGTCGGTTTATCCCCGCTGGCGCGGGGAACACTTTCACGATATGCCGATCCCATTCCCGTTCGACGGTTTATCCCCGCTGGCGCGGGGAACACTGGCGTTTGCCAACGTTGATGGAAAGTCGTTCCGGTTTATCCCCGCTGGCGCGGGGAACACCGTGTTGCGCGGTGCCGTCACCAAACGAGTTGCGGTTTATCCCCGCTGGCGCGGGGAACACTGGTCGTTATCAAAATGGTGGCAAGCGGACAACGGTTTATCCCCGCTGGCGCGGGGAACACCCATCCAGTGATAGGCGCTCAGCCAGGAACGGCGGTTTATCCCCGCTGGCGCGGGGAACACATTGACTGAGCGAGCCATTATTTTTCACCCACCGGTTTATCCCCGCTGGCGCGGGGAACACTCCAACAGCTGCGGCGAGGCAACCAAATCCAACGGTTTATCCCCGCTGGCGCGGGGAACACCTGGTGATGATGTGCTCCATCATCTCGGCCGGCGGTTTATCCCCGCTGGCGCGGGGAACACTCCCTAAAGATGATATGAACCTATCCCGCATATGGTTTATCCCCGCTGGCGCGGGGAACACGAAATCCCCGGCAGCTTCATGGACCATTCGGGCGGTTTATCCCCGCTGGCGCGGGGAACACGTCGGGTGGAAAATACAAACATTCAGTCTCTCCGGTTTATCCCCGCTGGCGCGGGGAACACGCGATGTCAGCCATCTTGCTCATGTTATCGAGCGGTTTATCCCCGCTGGCGCGGGGAACACCAGCCGTTTGGCTAACTCCGCCATCTCATCATCGGTTTATCCCCGCTGGCGCGGGGAACACGGATAACCAAACTCGTCCCACAGTTTGGTTCGCGGTTTATCCCCGCTGGCGCGGGGAACACACATACTCTTTACCGGCTGTGAACGTGTCACCCGGTTTATCCCCGCTGGCGCGGGGAACACGAAGGGTTTTTCTTGATGTACTGCATACGCTCAGGTTTATCCCCGCTGGCGCGGGGAACACCAAACCAGGGCGGCGATATGGCGGAAAGTACGCGGTTTATCCCCGCTGGCGCGGGGAACACTCGTCAAACAGATGACCAATGGCCTGCAGCAACGGTTTATCCCCGCTGGCGCGGGGAACACTCTAAACGTATATAACTGTTATATAATAACTTTTTCAAGCATTAAAAATTCACCAACTTTTCCCTGTTTTTAAAGAACCATAACCTATTGATTTTCAAAAGGGTAGAAGGATACCAATCTTAATCCATCAAGATCTACCGGCATGCGCCTGTTCTCACCCAAGGTTTGAAAGTCAAAACCCGACTCATTGTTCGTTGCCCAAGACATAACAACATTGCCGTCATCCGCTAGCGCAGTGATTTGTTGCCAGATCATCTCTCTAACTTTGCGGGACGTATTTCCTATATAAACCCCGGCTCGGACTTCAAGCAACCAAATAGCCAAACGCCCCCGCAAACGAGGAGGCACATTTTCAGTCACAACCACCAACATACCCATCAGTTACGACTCCGATGGCCGACGTCACCCAATGATGTCGGCTCAGGAATAGCCGGTGGTTGCGCATCTTCAAATGGTTTAGGCATTTCAATTTCACCGGCGGCTAATACTTCTTCAATCAACGGGATCAAACGGGCTAATGTTTTTTGGCTGCGAAAAATATCGCGGCAGGCCAAACGTACTGCTTTATCTGGTAATAGGGGAGAAGCAGCTGCAATTTCAAAGGCTTTTGGAACAACGCCTTCAAATTTAATTATATCTGCAATGTCATAAACAAAAGATAATGGCTTTCCGGTATGTACAAAACCAATGGCAGGAGCATAACCCGCCGCTAGCACGGCGGCTTCAGTAATACCATATAAGCAAGACGTTGCCGCACTGATACATTGATTAACAACATCACCTTTTTCCCAATCCTTCGGATCATAACGCCGCCCATGCCACTTCACGCCATAACGCTGAGCCAATATGGAATAAGTTTGCCTTACCCTGGCACCTTCTATGCCACGCAACTGCTCAACTGAACGACGGCTCGGCGCAGGTTCGCCAAATCGTAATTCGAACATCTTGCGCACCACTTTCAGACGCAGATCCTCATCCAAGGCCAACTTGGCCTGATATAACAAACGATCTGAACGCGCACCACCAGGTTGCCCACTGGCATACATTCTAACACCTGCTTCCCCCACCCAAACCAAGAGCGTCCCTGCGGTTGCTGCTAACCTGACTGCGGCGTGTGAAACTCGTGTTCCCGGCTCCAGCATAATACAGGCAACGCTACCTAATGGAATATGCGTACGTACGCCGGTTTTATCCACCAAAACGAACGCACCATCAATAACATCGATCTGCCCATATTGCAGGAACACCATCGACGTTCTATCTTTCAGCGGAAGAGGATTAAGAGGAATAAAACCCATAAGTTATCCTCTTTTTATCATTAACAGCCCACAACCTAACGCTTTGCTTTTTCCCAGCCCAGAGTGCAAAACATCTAAAAAAAGCGCTGGCTCCGTCACGGTTAAATACCCCGCATAATCAACGGTGCTAAACGTAATTGGCCTTTCCCCAGTTCGCCGTACAAACCTTTGAGATTTATAGGCCACAACATTAGTTAAACCATCAGCTATAGGTAACAAGCGGAAACCGTTACGCTGCCCCTGCTCAATTAGCCATCGTTGGGCTGCTTGTTCTTGTAACTGCCACCATACATCAGTAGCAATACCCTGTTGCCGGGCATGAAATTTGGCGTCCATCATCACATCGCTGCGCTTATTATTACGAGTAACAACCGGATTGGCTCGCAAACAAAAATGTAGCCGCATCCCTTGGTACAACAGCGGGGAGAATGGTTTAGTTTCAACCCGGAACAGGTTATGTTCCTGGTTGGGTCTGCGCGCAGACAAAAGGTAAAACAGCCCGTTAGAAGAAACCGATTTCTCCTGACGAAATAAATAGCTCCGCTCTCGCTCCTCGGGAAAGAGCTGCCATAGCCATTGATGGCTTGCATAGGGTTGTTGCTCGCTGAACCATTTATGCAACATGGTAGGTGGCAGTTTTGCTACATCCAACGTAACACGAGAAAGAAACATTACGCCTCCCTCCGATACTTCCCACTGTGCTGCACCCGCAGGCCAAATTGCCAACGCCGGCGGCTAAGCGGCCGATCGCTACGCTGCTGCGCCCCTAATAATTCAACACCTTCCTGCTCACCCTCCCAGTAGCACATCACTTCAGGGGCCGGTTGAGCAAACAATAAGGCAAGATCCTGCTCCAGTGATTTTTCCCCCTGCCGGAATGCTTCCGCCAGGTTTCCTTCAACAATTTTCGGCGCCAAAGGCAGTGCCAACGGGCATGCCTTACGCCCAAGATAAAGAGGAAAGTCCGGAGCATTCAGTGCCAGGGCCAGGGCATCCAACGTTTCAGGCGCGCCTGCCGTAGCTTCAACCGCAATCAGATAATAGGCATCACAGCGATATTCTCTTACCGATAACAGGGTACCCACTTCTTCCGGCGCCATGGTTAACTCATCACGCCGGGTAACATAACTGCGCTTTCTATTTTCTTTAGGCACTTGCGTAGTGTGGTAGTCCCGTAACCACTGTTCACGGGAAGAAAGCGGCAACACGGCAAAGCAATAATGCTGGTTGAATTGGTTCAACCGCGCCTCCTGCTCCCGCGAGATCCCAAGCGCAGCGGCCAGCAACCCCAGTAAAGCAGAACGCGTTGGTATCACATCAGTATGGCGAACCTCACCCACAGCGGCGGCGCCCCAAGAGGCAAGCGGCGCATAGAGCTGGAATAATAAATAGCGGGACATACAGCCTCCTTACTGCGCAACAAAATCCAACAATGCAGACAACGTGCCTTTCCCGGTTTCCACATTCAGCTCATTACGCTGCGCGCTTACGCCATAAGCACGATCAAACTTCTGATATTGCGCCTTCAGGCAAGAAATGGCCTGGTTAAGCTGATCTTCCCCCCGAACCGGATTAAAAAATGCGACTGACAGCGAGCGCGGTTGTTTATCTCCCCGTTCAGCCAGCACGTAAGACGCATAAGCGCGTGAAGCAAAACTGTTTTGCTTGCCAGTAGGCGAAACCGTAATTGCCGTTTCCGTCAACGCGCGCAACGTGCATTTCAGCAGCGCCTCGTCACCGTTCAGATTTTGCAACAACAGATCGCGGCTGATGCAGATATAGCTATACAGCAATGCCGAAGCGAACCCCTGCTCCCCCATATGTGCAGAACCGGCATCTTCCTCCTTACGGTTTAAATCATCAACAGCGGTAAAAAAGTCCTCTTCCACCGTGACTGCGCTGACCCCCAACGCATGGGCAACCTGGCAAGCAGCCTCAACATTAAACTCCGGGCTGGATGCCAACATTCGACCGAATAGCGCAATATCCACCCCCTGAGCCTGCGCCCTTAATAATTTCAGCTCGTCGTCATGCGGTTCGCGTTTTTCACCAATTAATTTCCCAACCAATTGCGTAATCAGCGTTTTTTCTTCCGGGCTGATATGCACCAGTTGTTCAATATCCAGGTTTTCTACCGCATAGGCATTCTTATCCGCTTTTATCTTGCCGAATTGAGCAGCGATTTTGCCGGCAATAGCCAAGGCCAGTTTGTCATTCACTTCGCCGGAAATAAGCTGCTGGTAAACCTCACGCCCCAAGCGGCGGGTTCGTTCACCGATGTGGCCACTTAGTGCCTGTTGAAAGGTTTCCGATGTGCGCCAGGCACGTTTTAAACTTTGTGACGAAACCCGTAAACGCTCCACGCCCCCCATGATGGCGGTTTTCGGGCGCCCGGTATCATCACGGTTCAGGTTTGCCGGTGCATAAGCGGTCAATAAGTGAAGCTGAATAAACGTTGTCATTGTTCAATCCTTGTTTATTGATTATTTTTCTGATGCCATTAAATATTCACTCGCCCACCGTACGTTATTTCGCCGGAAGGGGTTCACTTCTGCGGCACAATGTTCCTCACGCGCCAGCCATTCACGCACCCACAGGAAAATACCGTCGGCCAACGAAACGATATTTACGCCTTCATCCGCCCGGAGCTTTACTGCTTTGATAAGCTGGCCACATAACTCTTCTGGCGACCGAACCTGCTGCAGACGTTCAAAACGCAATCGGGACAAGCAAGGGCGCCCCTTTAACTCGGCGCCCAACTGGGCGGCAAAGCTCCCTTGCGCATTCGCTCTGCGCGCATGAACAACCACACTGGCAAATACGGCCAGCGCTAGCAGATCGCCAGGCTGTAGCGCCATTACTTTGCTCAACCGCTGGTTCAACACATGAAAACCTTCACAGGTAAGGGCGCCATATGATCCCCTCACCCTCCGTAGTTCTGCCCGCCATAAACGCCCATTGAAAGATTTGTCACGATCGCGTTGCTGTAGGTCATAAAACCAATTCGTTAATACATCCTGTGCAACTTTCTGGGTAAAAACCAATTCCTTGCGTGTATTGCTGTCAAGCACCTTGCACCTCCTTACGCTCCGCCATCAACGGTTGTAAATCTTTTAGCACTTTCAATTTGGTGTAGTTTTTATCCAGCATGCGCCGGGCACGCAGAATCCGTAGCAGATCCT
Source organism: Gibbsiella greigii (assembly GCF_039540155.1). Taxonomy (NCBI): domain Bacteria; kingdom Pseudomonadati; phylum Pseudomonadota; class Gammaproteobacteria; order Enterobacterales; family Yersiniaceae; genus Gibbsiella; species Gibbsiella greigii. The sequence continues at coordinate 90,941 of NZ_BAABEM010000007.1, read as the reverse complement.
CACTGTCATCCGGGTTAGCCAATGCCAGGCGATCAAACATCACAAATAATTGCTGATGCAGGGACGATACCCAGTGTTTTAGCGCCGTGCGGGCCGCCGCCACACAGGCAGGATCCTGTATTACATGGGGTAACAGCAGGCGAAAGAAGGGTTCGGTTTCCTGCCAGTAGGCAATATCTACTGTGCTGAAATCCCCTTTGGCCTCTTTCGGCGTGGAAAACCATGCTTCTTTCAGCGCCTGCCGCAGCAGCGGCAAACACCCAACGGCCAGGACCACCACTCGCTCCAGCACAGCCGCCAACTGCTGGCGCTCAAGTTTCGCCAAAGAAAAACGGGGCACCCGGTGTTCATACCAACAACGCGCCTTGGCATTATCCATATCAAAACCAAAGCACCACAGGTAAGTTTGCTCCCCAATGCTCCCCCGGGTGGCATTCCGTTCCCGAACTACCCGTGCCGGCAGGGTGCGGTTAAACTTGTCCTCCGCCCCTAACGCCAACCCTAACCAATCTTTATAGGCCAGCCCACCGGGTTGCCCCTTCAATGCCAGCAACGGAGATCCTTCTTTCAGCGCCTGGCGATAGGGGGATAGCGGGTGCAACCAGCCATCATATTGCACGCCATAATTCTTGTTGCGTATTTGCGTAAGCAGCGTTTCATGTTCTTCACCACAGAGATCGCAGCAACCTGGCTCCGTGAGGGAAAAATCGATTTCAATGCGGCGGGGCATACCCCAATAGGCTTGCAACGGATGGGCGTTTTCCGGCGTAACGCTATTCCCGGCTTTCTCGCTGGTGCGCGTGGGCGCCAACCAAGGGAAAATCAGCGGGAGTTCATCGGGACGCGGCTTTTGTTCCTGTGGAATAACGTTCAGCCATAATTTTTTCCACAGCGGGTTTTCATTCTTTTGCGGCATCACCAGCGTGGTCATTGGCCCACCGCCGCGCATGCCCACGCGAAAACCGGCCCCTGCCGCCGGGGAATTCGTCTGCACGGTGAACAATGCGATGGCTGCGCAATGCGGGCAAAAACGCTGATAGCTATTGCGCTTAATAAAGTGATCTTTGTTTAACTTCAGCGTATTGCCGCCCGGCGCATCAATCAATAGGCCGGAAATGGACGTATTTTCACTTTCCAAGGAGGAAAAATCTTGCAAGAAAGCCGGTTTTTGCGGGCCAAATTGCATTGCTTCAGTTATCGTCGCCAGAGCCTGCCGCCATGCTGCGGCATCAATGCCGTCGTCCCAAACCTCTTCCCATCCTTCTTCATCTTCCGGCGCATAAACCGTTTGTAACAGGCCGATTAACAACTGATAAGCCGCCCCCTGAAAATCTGCTCTGGGGTAGGCCAGATCGGCAATATCATCATCGGTGATCTGCACCGGCGAGATTTTTTTATTCCACCCAGCATGCGTGATCACCGGCAACCAGGGTTCTGTGAGCAATGAAAAAGATGACATTTTTTCTCCTTAGTTATTATTTATCCCCAACAGCCCTAAATCCTTGCGGTAATAATCACACTCCTCGTCGATAGCTAACAGCAATACCTTGCCTTGCGGCCGATGCTGCTGTTGCCTGAACAGTTCCAGCTCCTCTTCCTGCAACTGCGGCAACGTCGCGCAATGCGCTTGCCACCAGCTCTCCCGTACCTGCACACGGCTTTTTTCCCACGGGAAATCTTCCGTTCCTGCATAGGGGCTAATGCCTACGGGTGTACGATAGGCAAGATAAATATCCAGGGTAGGCTCACTCAGACGGGTTGATAACTCAACTGCATCACTCCACAGCGTATCGCTGGCGCGTCGGTCATAGCCCTTATCGCGGGATAGCACGTTCTGCCCTGCCGCCGCACGCGCACTTAGCATTTTGCCATACACTTGATCCGCCACATCTCGTAGTGCTAGCGGGGCGTCAATCACCTCTTCATACACACTTTCCACCAGCGTTCTGGCCTGTTCCGGCATCGTTATTGCCCCCAGATCGCGTAACACCGCCTGGGTACGCCACAAACAGGCGTGATCGGCATACACATAACCGGTATTCCGTAAAGATTCACCTAACCAATTGAGTTGAGCGTCAGGCTGCCATACGGGAGCCAATATCGATAATACCGGCGCAGGGCGCGCATCGTTTAATGCGGTGGCAACCTTGCCGTTTTTATCACGGATATGGCGCTGCAACCGACCAGCCCGCTGAATGAGCAAATCTATTGGGGCCAGATCGCTGATCATCATATCCAGATCGATATCCAGACTTTGCTCTACTACTTGTGTAGCAATAAGAACTTTGCCCCGTCGGGCATGTGGATCAGCGTTCTTACCAAACCAATCCAATGCGGTTTGTTCAATACGCATACGATCGATAAAAGCAAAACGGCTATGGAACAACAGCAGGTTTTCTTCCGGAATAGTGCCCCGCAGCCGTAATTGGTGATAAACCAGCATCGCGTCATCAACGCTATTACGTATCCAGCAAATACAGCGTTGTTCTGCCGCGGCTTTTTCAATCATGGCAATCGCTTCGTCCAATTGCGTTAGCCAATGTACTGTGACATGTCGCTTGACTGCCGCTCGGGTAGCCAATTGCCGTTCAACCAAACCATGGCAATGCAAATATGATGCCCACGGGTAGCCTGCATCTTTTTCCGGGGCAGGAGCAGCCCATCCTGCACCACGAGAAAAGGCGGTTAATAATCTACTGCGTAATGAAAAGGGTAATGTCGCACTCAAAATGATGGTGCTTCCCCCCTGTGCGGCATGAAACAACAACAACCCTTCCAACAAACGGACCATATAGCCGTCATAGGCATGTACTTCATCTAATATCAGCACTTTGTTATTGATGCCAAGCAGGCGCAAGGATTGATGCCGATATGGCATAGCCGCCATTAATAATTGATCCAGCGTGCCTACCCCAACCTCAGCTAATAATGACTTTTTACGCGAATCTGCAAACCAACGATTACATTCACTGCTAGCACCAGACTCCGTAGCAGTGTAACTGCGCTGACCATGATTATCTCCCTGCCAAACAGATTGACTGAATGCCTGAGACATTTTGCTGGCACCATGCGCTAAAACCAAAGAGGGATGAGCAGATGGATGAAATAAGGCTCGATAAGCATTGGCTAAACGCTGATACATCGCATTTGCCGTTGCCATGGTGGGTAAACCAACATATAAACCATCGGCATTCCCCTGCGCCATCAAACGATTAGCCAGAATCAATGCGGCTTCTGTTTTCCCTGCGCCAGTGACATCTTCCAGAATGTGTAATTGAGCTCCAGACAGGCTGATATCCAGATCGTTAGCATATTGCTGTAATGGAGTAAGCTGCTGAATAAAAGGGAAAAGGCCAGAATAACCATGAAAAGTATTCACCGCCGAAGGCGACGGTAGAGAGGCAATCGTTTTTTCCGATTTCCACCGAGCTTGAACCCAATAATCCGCTAACGACATTGGCTTAGCGACAAAAGGAAAATAATCCTGATTCGATCCCAACCAGTCAGCCAACACAGCTAACCCAGCCAATAACCAGCTTTGTTTTTTTAACTCCGCACGCCATGTTTTATCAGCAAACTGGGGAGGGAAAGCCGTCTGGGGGAAAATATGCCGCAACGCAACCAGATAACATTCGGCAGCCGCTATATCATCCTGAGTAAAGGCCAATGCCCCGTTGGTGATTTCCGGCGGGATACCATGATGGCCGGTAACCAGTTGCCACCAGATATCTAGGCTGCCTTTCCATTGTTTCTTTTTCTCATCCCCAGGGAATAGAGGAATGTCATCATTAAGCCAACGGGGTAACAGATGCTCACACCAAACCCAATATCCCAGCGAGTCATGCCGAGAATGGTAAGCACGACCAGCATCTGGCACCAAAAAAACATCATCATGCTGATAAAGTTGCTGAAAACCACGCGCAAATTTACCAATATCATGCATAGCCAAAAAATACGCGAACCAATTAGCTCCATCGGATTGCGAAAAACCCAATTCAGCAAAAATATCCGCAGCATGAAAGCGGTTATGCATAACCAACTGATAGCCGCAGGCCGCGACATCCAGACAGTGATAGGGTAATAAATGATAATCGTCACCACCGGTATCTTGGGATCTATTCGCTTTGCCCCAGTAGCGCATATAGCAAGGAGGCATTATTCCATGCATATATATTCCTTGTCAGAGGTGCTTCCGTCGTACCCAATACGCTAAGAGAGCCGATTCAAAAGAAAGACTCCAGAACGTCCGTCTACAATTCATTTCCACGATGGTGGAAAGCTCGCACACGCGTAACATACGAATAACAATTCATATTACTTAATGACCACAATCAGGTTAACAAATTGAAATTATTCACAATAATAATTTCATCACTTTGACTCTGAATTTTGCGAATCTGATTACATTATTTATAACAACTTACTGTAAATTCATCCAAACTATTTTTAAAACTACTGGCAAAAACTATGGCTGGCGTTAACATTCCAACAAATATGTGAACCAAAATAGAGGTGACATCATATACCCAATATCGACAGCGGATATGAAAAGCACTCGCAGCGTGAGTGTTCCCGTGCCCACCGTTGCTCCCTTAGTCGGTTTATCCCCGCTCACGCGGGGAACACAGATGTTAAAAGGCGAGGAGTGGTCCCCCCGCTGGTTTATCCCCGCTGGCGCGGGGAACACTTCACCCACTGCGCCGCCGTATCTAACGCTGACGGTTTATCCCCGCTAGCGCGGGGAACACTCTAAATATACCTGATCGAATTACATAATATTTTTAAACAAGAAAAAAACCACCAACAATCCCACGCTTTTAAATAACATTAACTCATTGAAATGTAATACATAGGTGAACCATTCTGCAATGGGATGGGTGTTCCACCAGCACTGTCATCAAGCCCGGCGCCGGCGGAACAGGCTGCGCAAGGCAACCCGGTTGCGTATTGCCCCAATGCCGATACCAATCACGGTATACACCGCCCCCAGCAGCAACAGCATCACCACATCCCAACCTACATCCCGCAGCGGTAGGCCCATCTGGTTAACGCCAGCAATCGCTTTAGTCGCCCAGGTGGAAGGCAAGGCGGATGAAATGGCGCGCACCCAGCCCGGCATCGCCTGCAACGGCCACAGAGTGCCGGAAAGGTAGAATACCGGGGTGGTGATAAACGACAGCGTCAGGTAGATCATCTCCACGCTACGCAGGCATTCGGTCACCAGCTTGCCCAACCCGAGCACCGCCAGCAGGAACGGAAAGGTCAGCAGCAGGATTTCCGGGATCGCCGCCGTTTGCCGGTAGCCCAAAACCCACGGCCACAGCACAAACAGCACAATAGACAAAAACAGCCAGATCGGCAGCAGCGCCGACAACCCGCCAAGGTACACCGGAATCGCAGGCTTGCCGCCGGGCGCCCCTTTCAGGGTAATGCTCACGCGCACGCAAGCAATCAATAGCGAGTGCTGCAGCAGCATCACCAACAGCCCAGGGAAAACAATCGCCGCAAAGCTGATGCCGGGGTTAAATACATCCAGCGTTTGCCCGCGGATTGGCGTCAGCAACACCTGCACCTGCTGTTCGCTAAAGCCGTTGCGCAGCAGCAGCGTTGTGTTGTACTGGTTGAGGATCTGCTGATAGGCGGCGGTGACGTCCTGCTGGATCTGGCCATTAGCCAGGCGGTTGGTCGCATCGCCATACATGGGAATGACGACGCTGTCGCCGTGCAGGATCCGTTTCTCCAGATCCACCGGCATGATGATCACCGCAAACAGCCGGCGCCAGCCCAGATCGTCTTTCGCCTCTTCCAGGTTGTCATAGGTTTTAATGGCGATCTTGGCCGTGGCGTCCAACTGGCGGATGATCTGCCGGCTGGCGGCGCTGTGATCCTGATCCACCACCGCGACCGGCAGATCCCACACGCTGCGGTTAGCGTACACCATACTCATCAGGCACAGCGACAGGATCAGCATCAGCCACATCGGCCGCTCCAGCATGCCAATCAGCACCCGGCAAAAGGTTTGCCAATAGCTTTTCATATTATCGCCGCCTCTTTCGCCAAGCGCGCCGCCAGCCGGTTGCGCACCAAAAACGCCGCAATCAGGGGATACACCAGCAGCCAGGAACAGATGCTCAGAATGGTGCTGGCCGGCACCTGGCGCAGGAAGACGTCAAACATCGCGTTCAGCGCGTGGGTCAGCGGCTCAATGTTGGCGATGATCTGCGCCGGCAGCGGCATCGACAGTTCCGGCACTGCCATACCGGAAAAGGTCAGCGCGATGCTGACCAGAATACCGATCAGGCTGTAGGCGGTAATGGCGTTGGATGTGAAAGTAAACAGCAGCAAACCGATACTCTGCGCGGCCATCACATAGAAAAAGCCGATCAACAGCATAAACAACGGGTTGCCGGTGACGCGCGCATCAAAGATACCGACCAGCGCGGCGATCTCCACCATCAGCAGCACGGTAAAACAGAGCGTATACGGCGCCAGCTTGCCCAACAGCGCCAGGCTGAAGGGTTTGGCTTTCAGCAGCGCCTGGCTGCGTGCCAGCACATAGATCATGCAGGTCACGACAAACACCTGCAGAAGATGAATCGTGGCGGCAAATTGCTGATAGTAAATGTAGCTGCCGCTGGCATTGAACAGGCTGCCGTAGCTGAGGGTTACGTCCGACAGCGCGGGCAGCGTGTTCCCCATCTCTTGGGCAAGCAGCGAGCGATAACTGCTGTTGGTTTCAGCGATCAGCGCGCTGAAATCCTGGGTGGAATACAGACCAGCGCCGTAAAACAGGGCGTTGTAATAAAGCGCGATGGTCGGTTGCTTGCCCGCCAGCGCATCCGCGGCAAAATCGGGCGGCACATACAGCAGCGCGTAATCCTGAGCGCTGCGCAGCCGGTGTAACGCTTCGTCCAACCCGCCGTCATAGGCTTCGACGTGCGCATGTGGGCCGGCATCCAATTTGCGGATCAACGACTTGGACAACGGGCTGCGATCGTTATCCACCACCGAGACCGGCAGATCCATCAGCGTGCCCGCAGAAAAGTTACTGCCGATCAGGGCGAACAGCAGTAGCGGGAATATCCAGCATAACCAATGGATGACCGGCTTGCGTAAGCTAACCCTGCACTCGTTGTCGAACGCATGGCTAAAACAGCGCCAGCCCGCTTTCAGTCTTCTTGCCATTGCCATAGCGTGCTCATCCCTGGGCGTAATCCTTCAACCGGCTGGGCCGGGTACAGACGAACCTCAAACGTTTTCAGATCGAAATCGCCAGTGGCACGCGTTGCGCGTTTCGTGGCGTAGTCACCCAGCGGTGCGATATAGCGCACTTCCGCTTCAATGATTTTGTTTTGCAGCGCCGGCACCCGAAGCTGCACCTTATCGCCTTTGCGCACGTGCGCCAGAATGTCTTCACGCAGGTTAAACACAAAGTAGGCATCAGGCATGCGGATCAGCGTCAGCAATGGGCTGGAGGCGCTAAGCAACTCCCCTACTTCCGCCGGGATCGGCCCGACTTCGCCATCCACCGGCGCCTTCACCTGCAGATCGTCCGTTTGCGCTTTGATTTCCAGCAGATCTTCTTCCGCCGCTCGCAGTTCGGCGGCGTATTTCTGCCGCAGTTCGACACGATCGCCGTTGATCGCCTCATCCAACGTGGCCTGCTCCGCCTGTACGCGCTGATAGGCGGTGTCGCGGGTGCTGCGCACGCTGTCCATTTCCGATTTTGAAATATAACCGCGGCGGAACACGTCCTGGTTGCGTTCATACTCCTGCTGCGCATTGCGATATTCCGCCTGCGCCTGTGCCAGCGTGGCGCGCTGGTTGCGGATACTTTCTTCCCGCGTGCCGTGCAATGATTGATCCAACTGCGCTTTGGCCTCATCGCGGGTGGCCTGTGCGGCATGCAACTGCGCCATCAGCTCCGGGCTATCGAGCTGGATCAGCAACTGCCCAGCTCGCACATCATCCCCGCGCTCTACCCGGCGTTCAATCACCCGCCCTTTGGCTTTGGACGCCACGATCACTTCCGGCGCGTCAACTTCACCCTGCAATAACAAATTCTGATTATGCGCACGGAACAACACCGCCATCGCGATGGCAACGGCCACCAACAGCAGGGTAAACAAGGTTTTTTTCTTCATCTATCCAACTCCCTGGGATAAAGCGCAGGCACCTGTGCACACATCCATATTGGCGGTGCTCACCAAAGGCCGTTCGTTATAACAATATCACAAGCACGTATATCCTCTTTTATACCGTTAAACTGCATTATGCTTTTAACACTAACTTGCAGATCTCTGCACTCGCCCTTTAAGCGATCCCCTTTCTGGCCTGATGGACGATATGATGACTGAAAAAAAACCTGTACCGGTTTCGGTGCTTGATCTTTCCCCTATTCCACAGGGGGCGAAACCCCGCGATGCATTCCACGCTTCGTTAGATTTGGCGCAGCATGCCGAACAATGGGGCTACCAGCGTTACTGGCTGGCGGAACACCACAATATGACCGGCATCGGCAGCGCGGCCACCTCGGTGCTTCTGGGGTATCTGGCCGCCGGCACCAGTACGGTCCGCCTGGGTTCGGGCGGTGTGATGCTGCCCAACCATTCACCGTTGGTGATCGCTGAACAGTTCGGCACGCTGGAATCGCTCTATCCCGGCCGTATCGATCTGGGGCTGGGCCGCGCGCCCGGCACCGACCAACGCACCATGCTGGCGCTGCGCCGCCATCTTTCCGGCGATGTGGATAACTTCCCGCGTGACGTGCAGGAACTGCAGCTTTACTTCGGCGATGTCCAACCCAATCAGGCGGTACAGGCGGTGCCCGGCCAGGGGCTACATGTGCCCATCTGGCTGTTGGGCTCCAGCCTGTACAGCGCGCAATTGGCCGCCCAGTTGGGCTTGCCGTTCGCCTTCGCCTCGCACTTTGCGCCGGATATGCTATTCCAGGCGCTGCGGATTTATCGCGAAAGCTACCAGCCTTCCGAGCGCTGGCCGCAGCCCTATGCCATGGTGTGCGTAAACGTGATTGCCGCCGACAGCGAGCGCGATGCACGCTTCCTGTTCACCTCGATGCAGCAGCAGTTCATCAACCTGCGCCGGGGCGCGCCCGGCCCGCTGCCGCCACCGGTGCAAAATATCCATGCGTTGTGGAGCGCCGCGGAGCAATATGGCGTTGAGCAGGTGCTGCGTATGTCGATCGTCGGCGGTAAAGACGCCGTGCGTGAAGGGATGCAGGCGCTGCTGCGCGAAACCGCCGCCGATGAAATCATGGTCAATGGCCAGATCTTTGATCATCAGGCGCGGCTGCATTCGTTTGAGATCGTCGCCGGGGTGAAAAACGATCTGCAGCAGGAGAAGCCAGCCCCCCTCTCATGAGGGCTATTTCAGGCGCCGGGGAATACCGCCGGGATATTCCCCGCGTTTTATTCAGCAGTCGCCCGCGTGCGCCGCTGCTGGCTGGTGCGCAGATACCACAAGGTGCGGCCGAGCAGGATCAGCATCAGGCAGAATTCGGCGGTTAGCATTGCCTGCAGCGCATCCAGATAGTTCCCGTGGTGCAGGTGCAACGCCTGGACAAACACCATCCCCAGTAGGATCGGGCCAAGCCCAAAGGCCGTCTGCTGGACGGTAGCCAGCATAGCACTGCCGGAACCCGCCTGGGCGGCCGGCACATCCGATAACCCAATGCGAAAGAAACTGCTGACGATAAACGCCTGCCCAAAGCCAATCAGCACCGTTGCCGGGATCAGATTCAGCACGCCCAACTGCGGCCAAACCATCTTGACGCTCAACATCAGCGCCAATAACCCCGTCATCTGAATCAGGCAGCCGAACAGCAGCGTGCGAACCATACCGACATGTTCAACCACCGTGCTGCTCAGCAACGATGACACGAAATAGGCCGCACCCAGTGCAATAAACGCATTACCGGACTGGAATGAGCTCAGGCCGGCGCCGGCCTGCAGCGTCAGCGCCATGGCGAACATAAAACCGCTCCAGCAGGAGAAAAACAAAATGGCGACCAGCAGGCCAAAACGCACACTCGGCAGGCGCATCAGCGCCAGCGGCAACAATGGATGCAGGTTGCGTTGTTCCTGCCGGCGTTCCACCCGCCACAGCGCCAATAGCAACGGAATGGTCGTGGCCAACAGCGCTAAGCATTGCCATGGCCAGTGCCAAACCGGCCCTAGCGCCAGCGGGAACAACAGACAGGCAATCACCAGCCCCAACAGCAATGTGCCGGGTAAATCAAGGCTGACCGCCCGTTCAGTGCGGGTATCTGGCACCCAACGGCGCGTACAAAACAGCACCAACAGCCCCACCGGAATATTAATCAAAAACACACTGCGCCAGCCCGAACCGGCAACATTCAGAGCAATCAGCATGCCGCCCAGTACTTGGCCGACAATAAATGCCAGCCCACCGATGGCGCCATACATGCCCAACGCCCGAGTATGCTCACGACCACGCAAACAAACATGAATAGTCGCCAGGATCTGCGGCACGATCAGCGCCGCGCCAACACCCTGCAACGCCCGGGCCAGCAGCAACAACCCGATGCTGTTGGCCAGGCCGCAAATCAATGAAGATACGGTAAACAACCGCACGCCCCATAAAAACACCCGGCGGCGCCCGAAGTTATCGCCCATGCGCCCCCCCATCGACAGGCAAACGGCAAATGCTACGCCATACACCGCTACAACCAGTTCTAACTGTGCCGGGCTGGCCCGCAGCGATTGCGCGATGGAATCCAGACCAACATTGACGATGGAAAAATCAATCATCGGCAGTAGCTGGCCCGCCAGTAAAATAATCAGGCCGCCACGCCCTAATTGGGTACCAAAAGACAGTGTGCTCATTGTGCTCAACCATTGAGTTAATTCAACAATGGGGCTAGCATCACCCTTAAATTAAACCGGTACCAGTGCTTGATTATCATGGTATAAAAACTACCGGTCACGCTCGGCGGAGGAAACAGCGTATGTCTTTAATTGATGATTCAAACCTATCAGAACAAACACATCCGCAATCCAACATCGACAACCGCAAACTGCTGGGGGCTTTCCTGCGCGCACGGCGCGAAAGCCTGGATCCAAACCGCCTGGGGTTGCCGCGTATGCGCCAACGGCGCACTCCCGGCCTGCGCCGTGAAGAAGTAGCCCAGCTCGCCGACGTTGGCATTACCTGGTACACCTGGCTGGAACAGGGCCGGCCGATTCAGGCCTCGATCAAAACCCTGACCGCCATCGCCAATGCACTGCAGTGCAACGAAGCTGAAGCCCATCACCTGTTTATGCTGGCGGGGCAAAGCCTGCCCCCGGCGCACCAACGCCCGTTGTGCAAGCAGGTTTCCATTTGTGGGCAGCAAATGCTGGATCAACTGGATCCGATGCCGGCGATTATTAATAACGCACGCTTCGACATTCTGGGGTTTAACCGCGCTTACTGCCTGCTGGTGGGGGTTGATCTGGTGCAAATCCCCCCGGAGGATCGTAACTGCATCTACCTGGCTTTCACCAATAAAGCCTGGCGCGCCAGCCTGCTGGACTGGGATGAGGTAATGCCGAATATGGTGGCAATGTTCCGCGCGCAGATGGCCGAACATCTTGGCGATCCGCTGTGGGAAAAACAGCTGGAGCGCTACATGGCCACATCGGCGGATTTCCGCTCTACCTGGGAACGCTACGAAGTGCGCGCGATCAATAATAATATCAAGCGGTTTAAAAACGCCCAGGTTGGCGTGATGAGCCTACACCAGAATAACTGGTGGTCGGCAGCAAGAAATGGCGATCGGATGATGGTGTATATGCCGGCGGATGAACAGAGCGAACGCCGCCTGCGGCAGCTAACCAGCGGAACGCTCGCAGCTGAAAGCGAATAAAAAAGGGCCCGTGATTAATCATGGGCCCTTTTTAGTTTCCCCACCGCCATACGGCGGCGGAAAGCGCGTTAGCGCCTGATGTTATGCGTCACCGAAGCGACGGCGCGGTGCGGCTGGCTCGGCATCATCACGGCGTGCGGCAGGTTTGCCGTCACGGTTGAAGTTACCGCCACGGCGTTCGCCGTTACCGCCTTCACGGCGCTCACCGAAAGAACGGCGCGGGCCGCCTTCACGGCGTTCGCCATTGAATGGGCGGCCGCCACGGCGTTCACCGTTGCCACGATCGCGACGCTCATGCGATTGAGCATCGCCCAGCAGTTGCATGTTCATCGGCTTGTTCAGAATGCGCGTGCGGGTGAAGTGATTCAGGATCTCGCCCGGCATGCCTTTTGGCAGCTCGATAGTGGAGTGGGAAGCGAACAGCTTGATGTTGCCGATATAACGGCTGCTGATGTCGCCTTCATTAGCAATAGCGCCAACGATATGACGAACTTCCACACCATCATCACGGCCAACTTCAATGCGGTACAGTTGCATTTCGCCCACGTCACGGCGTTCACGGCGCGGACGATCGCTGCTGTCACGGCGGCGATCATCACGGTCGTTGAACTCACGGCGTTGGCGCGGCTTGAAGACCGGATCCGGCGGCAGGATCAGCGGACGTTCGCCCTGCGCCATTTTCAGCAGCGCGGCGGCCAACGTTTCCATATCCAGCTCTTCTTCCGGCTGCAGTTTAGCCAGCAGTGCACGGTACTGGTCCAGATCGCTGCTTTCCAGCTGTTGCTGCACTTTGGCGGCAAACTTGGCCAGGCGGCGTTGGCCCAGCAGTTCTGCATTCGGCAGTTCCACTTCCGGGATGGTCAGCTTCATGGTGCGTTCAATGTTGCGCAGCAGGCGGCGTTCGCGGTTTTCCACGAACAACAGCGCGCGGCCGGCACGACCAGCACGGCCGGTACGGCCGATACGGTGAACGTAGGATTCAGAATCCATCGGGATATCGTAGTTCACTACCAGGCTGATACGTTCAACGTCCAGGCCGCGGGCGGCCACGTCGGTGGCTATCAGAATATCCAGGCGGCCATCCTTCAGGCGCTCCAGGGTTTGCTCGCGCAGCGCCTGGTTCATGTCGCCGTTCAGCGCAGCACTGCTGTAACCGCTGCGCTCCAGCGCTTCGGCCACTTCCAGCGTGGCGTTTTTGGTGCGCACGAAGATGATGGCGGCATCAAAGTCTTCCGCTTCCAGGAAACGTACCAGCGCTTCGTTTTTGCGCATGCCGTGCACAGTCCAGTAGCTCTGGCTGATGTCCGGGCGCGTAGTGATGCTGGATTGAATACGCACTTCCTGCGGCTCTTTCATAAAGCGGCGGGTGATGCGGCGGATCGCTTCCGGCATGGTGGCTGAGAACAGTGCAGTCTGATGATCCGCAGGGATCTCAGCCATGATGGTTTCAACGTCTTCAATAAAGCCCATGCGCAGCATTTCGTCGGCTTCGTCCAGCACCAGGCCTTTCAGGCTGGAGAGGTTCAGCGTGCCGCGTTTGAGGTGATCTAGCAGACGGCCTGGCGTGCCCACAACAATCTGTGGGCCCTGGCGCAGGGCGCGCAGCTGTACGTCATAACGCTGGCCGCCGTACAGGGCCACAACGTTAACGCCATGCATGTGCTTGGAGAAATCGGTCATTGCTTCAGCAACCTGAACCGCCAGTTCGCGGGTCGGCGCCAGCACCAGGATTTGTGGTGCTTTCAGGGCTGCATCCAGGTTGTGCAGCAGGGGCAGCGAAAACGCTGCGGTTTTACCGCTACCGGTCTGTGCCATACCCAGCACATCGCGGCCATTCAACAGGTGAGGAATACACTCAGCCTGGATCGGTGATGGTTTTTCGTAGCCCAAATCGGTCAGGGCAGAAATGATCGGAGCTGACAGCCCCAGGTCAACAAAAGAGGTTTCAAACTCAGTAGTCATGTACACGTGCCTCATTAATAATGGCTGCCAGTCTACATAACTCGTCGCGAAAATTTTCAGTCATTTTCATTGAAAAGTGTGAACCGGCTCAAATTAGATTATAAAACGAACAAAAGGCCCTCGCCCGTTAAGGCGATAACTTTGGCGGTTAAACCAATGTCGTTCAGGCTGATAAGTGTTCGTCAGCTATTGCTGGTCCGATTCCGATAGGTCGTCTTGCTCTTGGCCCAACAGCGCCAATTCCAACAATGCATAGCGGTGCTCAACAAAGTTATGAACGTTGTTAGCCACCGTCAGTTTGAACAACGCCGAAGCGATGTCCTTGTCCCCCAGACTCAGGTAGTGTTTACCCAAATAGAAGTCAGTTTCACTGAGATGCTCAGCGAGCGAAGTGTTATCCGTTGCATCTGCCTTGAGGCGTTCCATCAGCGTTTTTTCGCTGATTTTGCCCAGGTAGAATTCGACAATATTCCATCCCCATTGCCCTCGGTTCGCTTTTTCATAACGCTGTTCGAGCGCTACGTCGGCCTTCTTGGGATCGATTTCTCGCTCCACAAGGTACAGCCACAACGAACGGAAGGGATCGTTTGGGTCGTCTTGATAAAACGCCTGCAGATCATCCTGCGCTAACGGAAAGCGACCGCCGTAATACAGTGCGATGCCCCGGTTTAAACGCGCGTAATTGTAAGTTGGATCAAGCTCTAGTACCGAATCAAACGCTTCATAGGCAGCATCAAAATTGCCTGCCTGCGTTAAGTATATGCCCAAGTAGTTGAAAACTTCCGGCATATCAGGACGTATTGCCAGCGCTTGCGAAAAATCGTTACGCGCCAGCGCACGTAACCCAAGGCTATCATACAGCACTCCGCGCTCATATAAAAGCTGCGCGCGCTCATCGTCCGTCAGTGCCCGGCTGGCAAGTATTTGTTCCATGCGCGCCAGGATCACTTCCTGCTGCAGCGTGGGCTGCAACGGAATAGCCAGAACCTCGTCTTTACGCCAATCATAGTTGCTGCATCCTGCCAGCATGATTGCTGTCGCAACATAACACCAGCGCAAGAAAGACTTCATTTCCCACTCCCGAAGACAAACATTGGATGAACATCCTGTTCTCCGCCTGCTTAAAACGCGAGCATCCTGCCCACGGGGTACGAACAGCTCCCAACCGATGGAAGGGAGCTGCCAAAACTGTGTAATTACAGTTTATTCTACTTCAGGCGCAGGCGCAGCAGCGGTTTCTGGCGCTGTTGCTTCCTTGATGCTCAGGCGCACACGGCCCTGACGGTCAACTTCCAGCACCTTAACCGGTACTTCCTGGCCCATCTGCAGATAGTCGGTGACTTTTTCAACACGCTTGTCTGCGATCTGAGAAATATGCACCAGGCCTTCCTTACCGCCGCCGATGGCCACAAAGGCACCGAAATCAACGATACGGGTGACTTTACCCTGGTAAATACGGCCAACTTCGATCTCTGCGGTGATCTCTTCGATGCGGCGAATTGCGTGTTTCGCCTTATCGCCGTCGGTCGCCGCGATCTTCACTGTACCGTCATCTTCGATTTCGATGGTGGTGCCGGTTTCTTCGGTCAGCGCACGGATCACAGAACCGCCTTTACCGATCACATCCTTGATTTTGTCCGGATTGATCTTGATGGTATGAATACGCGGTGCGAACTCAGAGATATCGCCGCGTGGCGTGCTGATAGCCTGTTCCATCACGCCCAGGATATGCAGACGCGCACCCTTGGCCTGGTTCAGTGCTACCTGCATGATTTCGCGGGTAATACCTTCAATTTTAATGTCCATCTGCAGCGCGGTGATACCTTCACGGCTACCGGCTACTTTGAAGTCCATGTCGCCCAGGTGATCTTCGTCACCGAGGATGTCGGACAGAACCACAAAGTTTTCGTCGTCCTTCACCAGGCCCATTGCGATACCAGCAACGGCGGCTTTGATCGGAACGCCAGCATCCATCAGCGCCAGAGACGCGCCGCAGACAGAGGCCATGGATGAAGAACCGTTGGATTCGGTGATTTCAGAAACCACACGCACCGTATACGGGAAATCATCGCCTTTAGGCATCACAGCCATAACACCGCGCTTCGCCAGACGGCCATGGCCGATCTCACGACGCTTCGGTGAACCCACCATACCGGTTTCGCCAACAGAATACGGAGGGAAATTGTAGTGTAGCAGGAAATTATCAGTGCGCTCGCCCAACAGCTCATCCAGCGTTTGCGCATCGCGGGCAGTGCCCAGCGTGGCGGTAACCAGCGCCTGCGTTTCACCACGGGTGAACAGTGCGGAGCCGTGGGTGCGTGGCAGCACGCCGGTACGCACGTCCAGGCCGCGGATCATGTCTTTTTCACGACCGTCGATACGTGGCTCACCGCGCAGCACGCGGCTACGCACCACGTTTTTCTCTACCTGGCCGAGAATATCGTTGATTTCCGCTTCATCGAGTGTTTCATCCTGCGCCAGCAGCGCGGCAACCACATCTTCTTTGATTGCATCGATCTGCGCATAGCGCTCTTGTTTCTCGGTGATATGGTAAGCGTCGCCCAGGCGAGCGGTTGCCAGCTCGGCCACGCGAGCATGCAACGCTTCATCAACCGGCGCCGGCTGCCAATCCCATTTTGGTTTGCCAACTTCGCTCACCAACGCGTTGATGTTGTCGATCACCACCTGCTGTTGCTCATGGCCAAATACCACGGCGCCCAGCATCTGATCTTCGCTCAGGATGTCCGCTTCGGATTCAACCATCAGCACCGCACCAGCGGTACCGGCAACAACCAGATCCAGACGGCTTTCTTTCAGCTCGTCAACGGTTGGGTTCAGCACGTACTGGTCATTGATGTAACCTACGCGTGCCGCACCGATTGGGCCGTTGAACGGGATACCGGACAGCGAAAGCGCAGCAGAAGCCCCGATCATCGCAACGATATCCGGGTTCACCTGCGGGTTAACGGAAACTACGGTGGCGATAACCTGAACTTCATTCAGGAAGCCTTCCGGGAACAGTGGGCGGATTGGGCGGTCGATCAGGCGCGAGGTCAGGGTTTCACCTTCGCTCGGGCGGCCTTCACGGCGGAAGAAGCTGCCCGGAATACGGCCGGCAGCGTAAGTACGCTCCTGGTAGTTCACGGTCAGCGGGAAGAAGCCCTGGCCAGGCTTCGCTTTCTTCTGGCCTACAACGGTAACGAATACTGCGGTGTCATCCATGCTTACCATAACGGCGGCAGTGGCCTGACGCGCCATCATACCGGTCTCAATCGTGACGGTATGCTGGCCATACTGGAATTTGCGGATAGTCGGTGTCAGCAAAATACAATCCTTAAATTAGGCGCGCAATCGTAATGACGACTCAAACAACGCCAGTGACTTGATTTGCCTTCTCATCACATCCTCGCGACTAATGACAATCCTTACTCACGCCCGGAGTAAAGTCTCTCATTAGCCGCGCGAACCTCTGTAATAGAAGACCATTTTTTACCATTTCAGATGGTATGCCCTTCGTCTTTCAAGCTACAGGCTGATTGGCTGCGCTCGTTTACCCGCTTCATTCACCTAAGTAAACGCATCGGATTGACTCGCTTGCCACCTTCCTGAAAGTTGAAATCAATCGGGTATACATTAACCTGATTTGCTTATGCTTCCTAGAAGAAAGGGGCCTAAATAGGCCCCTTTCCACTGAAACTTGCTCGATTAGCGACGCAGGCCCAGACGCTCGATCAGGCTGGTGTAACGCGCTACATCTTTACGCTTCAGGTAGTCCAGCAGCTTACGACGCTGAGAAACCATACGCAGCAGACCACGACGGCTGTGGTGATCTTTTTTGTGTTCTGCAAAGTGACCTTGCAGGTGGTTGATCTGTGCAGTCAACAGGGCAACCTGAACTTCGGTAGAACCGCTGTCATTAGCATCACGACCGAAGTCCGCTACGATTTTAGCTTTAGCTTCAACACTTAGAGACATTGTAACACTCCAAATTATAGATAAAAAATACGGGCGCCGATCTCTAATTCAGCAACCCATGCATAGGCTGCGCCATTCTACCCTTATCCCCGCGATCCTTCAAGCTGTAGGCGCGTTACTAAAAGGGGGAAAAATGACCAAGCCACGTTCAGTCGGCGTACTCGACAACCAGGCGTTTGGGCGCCACACGGCCGTCATCGGCAATCTCACCAACGCCGATAAATTTGCGTTCATCGCCTTCGGTGATGCGCACCATGCCCGCAGCAGGCGCGGCCGCGGAACGAACCGGTTGCCCCTGTTTGACATACCCCGCCACCGCCGGCAGGAGGTTCACCTCAGGAAAATCTTCCACCGGGCTATCCATCGGCATCAGCAGCGGATCCAGCAGCTCGCCCGGCGCCATATCCTGCTCCTGCGCCTGTTGCTGCAGCGCAGCCAGCTGTTCCAGCGTCACCATACGCGCAATCGGGTACTTCGCGACCTGCAGGCGGCGCAGATAAATCACATGCGCGCCACAGCCGAGCACTTCGCCAAGATCGTCAACAATGGTGCGAATATAGGTGCCCTTGGAACAGTGAACTTCCAATTCCAGTTCGTCGCCTTCCCAACGGATGAACAGCAGTTCATACACCGTGATGGCGCGCGCTTCACGCGGCACTTCAATGCCCTGACGCGCATACTCGTACAGTTTTTTGCCCTGATACTTCAGCGCCGAATACATCGACGGCACCTGTTGGAGCGGGCCGCGGAACTGCGCCAATGCGGCATCCAGTTGCTCACGGCTAAAGGCTACCGGGCGTTCCTGCACTATCTGACCATCGGCATCAGACGTGTCCGTGCGCTGGCCCAGCTTGGCGATAACGCGGTAACGCTTATCGGAGTCGAGCAAAAACTGGGAAAACTTGGTCGCTTCGCCCAGGCAGATAGGCAGCATGCCGGTCGCCAAGGGATCGAGCGCGCCGGTATGGCCGGCCCGATTGGCGTTATACAGGCGCTTGACCTTCTGTAAGGCATCGTTGGATGACAAGCCTTGCGGCTTATCCAACAACAGGACGCCGTGAATATCACGGCCGCGGCGACGAGGGCGGCTCATTAAGCCTCCTCGTCATCGCCTGATGCCGAACGGCGTTCGGCATCGTGTTTCACCACGTTGGTCACCAGGTTGGACATTCGCATGCCTTCAACCAGTGAGTTGTCGTAGGCGAAGGTCAGTTCCGGCACCACGCGCAGGCGCATCGCTTTGCCCAATAGGGTACGAATGTAGCCAGAAGCGTCCTGCAATGCCTTGATCCCCTTGGTAACCAGCTCAGGATCGTGGTTATCGGTCAACACATTTAGGAAGGTGACGTAAACTTTGGCATAGGCCAAATCGCGGGAAACCTCCACGCCGGATACGGTCGCCATACCGACGCGCGGATCTTTAACTTCACGCTGCAAAATGATCGCAATCTCTTTTTGCATCTCTTGCGCCACACGTTGGCCGCGGCTGAATTCTTTTGCCATGTGGAAATCCTCCAGACAAATCGGGGGGCACAAGGCCCCCCAAAGCAAATGTAAGCGTTATTCGAAGCTTAAGCGATGGTACGCTGGATCTCGATGACTTCAAATACTTCAATCATGTCGCCAGTGCGAACATCATTGTAGTTTTTCACACCGATACCACATTCCATGCCGTTGCGGACTTCGTTCACGTCATCCTTGAAGCGGCGCAGGGATTCCAGCTCGCCTTCATAGATAACCACGTTTTCACGCAGCACGCGAATTGGGTTGTGGCGTTTGACCACGCCTTCGGTAACCATACAACCAGCGATGGCACCAAACTTCGGTGATTTAAAGACGTCGCGCACTTCGGCCAAGCCGATAATCTGCTGCTTGTACTCAGGCGCCAACATACCGCTCATCGCCTGTTTCACTTCGTCGATCAGATCGTAGATCACGGAGTAGTAACGCAGATCCAGGCTTTCGGACTCAACCACGCGGCGGGCGGAAGCATCGGCACGCACGTTAAAGCCAACCAGAATCGCATTGGATGCCGCAGCCAGGGTCGCGTCGGTTTCGGTGATACCACCAACGCCGGAGCCCACAATCTTCACCTTCACTTCATCGGTGGAGAGTTTCAGCAGCGAATCGCATATCGCTTCGACCGAGCCCTGTACGTCGGCTTTCAGCACGATATTGACTTCGGACACTTCGCCTTCGGTCATGTTGGCGAACATGTTTTCCAGCTTGGATTTCTGCTGACGAGCCAGTTTAACTTCACGGAATTTGCCCTGACGATACAGCGCCACTTCACGCGCTTTTTTCTCGTCACGTACTACGGTCGCTTCATCACCAGCAGCCGGCACGCCGGACAGGCCCAGAATCTCAACCGGAATAGACGGGCCGGCTTCCTGAACTTCACGGCCGGTTTCATCACGCATCGCACGCACACGGCCATATTCAAAACCGCACAGCACGATGTCGCCCTTGTTCAGGGTGCCTTCGCGCACCAGAACGGTAGCAACCGGGCCACGGCCTTTATCTAGGAAGGACTCGATCACCACGCCGCTGGCCATACCTTTACGCACGGCTTTCAGCTCCAGTACTTCAGCTTGCAGCAGGATAGCGTCCAGCAGCTCGTCGATGCCGGTACCGGCCTTGGCTGAAACGTGAACAAACTGCGCTTCACCGCCCCACTCTTCCGGGATGATGCCATACTGCGCCAGTTCGTTTTTCACGCGATCCGGATCGGCTTCCGGCTTATCAATCTTGTTCACCGCAACCACTACCGGCACTTTCGCCGCTTTGGCGTGCTGGATAGCTTCAATGGTCTGCGGCATCACGCCGTCATCGGCGGCAACAACCAGCACCACGATGTCGGTCGCTTGCGCACCACGTGCACGCATGGCGGTAAACGCGGCGTGGCCCGGGGTATCCAGGAAGGTGATCATACCGTTGTCGGTTTCAACGTGGTACGCACCGATATGCTGGGTAATGCCGCCGGCTTCGCCAGACGCCACCTTGGTGGAGCGAATGTAGTCCAGAAGTGACGTTTTACCATGGTCAACGTGGCCCATGATGGTCACCACTGGCGCGCGCGATTCGGCCGCCGCACCGGTGTCACGGTCGCTCATGACCGCTTCTTCCAGCTCGTTTTCACGGCGCAGGATCACTTTGTGACCCATTTCTTCAGCCACCAGTTGTGCAGTTTCCTGATCGATAACCTGGTTGATGGTTGCCATCGCACCCAGTTTCATCATGGTTTTGATAACCTGGGAACCTTTAACCGCCATTTTGTTGGCCAGTTCAGCCACGGTGACGGTTTCGCCGATCACCACGTCACGGTTAACCACCTGCGCCGGTTTGTTGAAACCCTGCTGCAGCGTGCTTGGCTTACGACGGCCTTTGCCGCCGCGGGTGACCGCGCGCGCTTCTTCACGATCGGCCTTGGATTCAGACAGTTTGTTGCCTTTCTTCTGCTTGGCTGATTTACCGCCACGGCTGCGGCTGCGACGATCGCCTTCAACTTTGGCGTCGTTCTCGTCTTCGGCAGCGCGAGCGTGCTGTGAGGTGGTCACGTGATAATCTGCGCTTTCTACCGCTTCGCTTGCTGCGTCGGCCTGGGCCCATTTCTCACCGTTTTCTGCCGCCATACGGCGTGCTTCTTCAGCCACGCGTTTGGCTTCCTCTTCGACCTTACGGCGCACTTCTTCTTCCGCTTTACGTTTCAGTTCTGCGGCTTCGGCTTCGCGGCGTGCTTTTTCTGCCTGAGCTGGCTTGGTCATTTCGTCGGTATGTTGATTGGTCACTTTTTCTTTTTCCGCTGCATCACGCTTCGCGATCTCTGCGGCCTCACGTTTGGCTTGCTCTTCGGCTGCGCGCTTCGCTTCTGCTTCGCGTTTCGCTTTCTCTTCCGCTTCGCGCCGTGCCTGCTCTTCCGCTTCACGCCGTGCCTGCTCAGCCGCTTCAGCCTGTTGGGCTTCTTGTGCATCGCGATTTACGTAAGTGCGTTTCTTGCGGACCTCAATTTGCACCGATTTACTTTTACCGCCGGTGCTCGGAATGTTCAAGGTGCTGCGCGTTTTGCGCTGCAACGTCAGCTTACCCGGCGCACTACCGTGTTCACGGTTTAGGTGCGCCAATAAAGTTTCTTTCTCTTGCTGGGTCACAGAGTCTGCCTCAGACTTGTTGATCCCTGCATCAGCAAACTGCTGTACCAGGCGATCAACCGAGGTCTGGATCTCTGCTGCCAGCGATTTTACGGTTACATCTGTCGTCATGCTGTTCCTTCCTGCTACAGTTTATTACGCGTTGTCGCCAAACCAACAGATATTACGTGCAGCCATAATCAGCTCACCGGCTTGCTCATCACTAAGCCCTTCAATATCAGCCAGATCGTCAACACCCTGCTCGGCAAGATCTTCCAGCGTACAAACCCCACGTGCGGCCAGCTTGAAAGCCATGCTACGCTCCAACCCTGCCAGGTTGAGCAAATCATCAGCAGGCTTTTGATCGCCCAGACTTTCTTCCTGGGCCAGGGCCAATGTGGTCAATGCAGCTTTGGCGCGATCGCGCAACGCTTCAACCGTATCTTCATCAAGACCGTCGATTTCCAGCAGCTCGTTGATTGGCACATAGGCCAACTCTTCCAACGTGGAGAAGCCTTCCTCAATCAGCACAGTGGCGAAATCTTCGTCGATATCAAGATACTTGGTGAAGGTATCAATGGCGGCATGAGCCTCGGCCTGATGTTTGGCCTGCAGATCTTCCGCCGTCATCACGTTCAGTTCCCAACCGCTAAGCTGAGAGGCCAAACGCACGTTTTGGCCATTACGGCCAATCGCCTGTGCCAGGTTGCTGGCTTCAACGGCAATATCCATGGTGTGCTTATCTTCATCAACGACGATCGAGGCCACGTCGGCCGGCGCCATGGCGTTGATGACGAACTGCGCAGGATTGTCATCCCACAGCACAATATCAATGCGCTCGCCGCCCAGTTCGCTGGATACGGCCTGTACGCGCGCACCGCGCATACCAACGCAGGCGCCGACCGGATCGATACGCTTATCATTGGTTTTCACGGCAATTTTTGCACGGGAACCCGGATCGCGGGCTGCCGCTTTAATTTCGATCACTTCTTCGCCGATTTCCGGCACTTCGATGCGGAACAGTTCAATCAGCATTTCCGGGCGGGAACGGCTGACGAACAGTTGAGCGCCGCGTGCTTCAGGGCGCACGGCATACAGCACGCCGCGAATACGGTCGCCCGGGCGGAAGTTTTCACGCGGCAGCATGTCTTCACGGCCGATGACGGCTTCGGCATTGCTGCCCAGATCCAGCGAAATGCTGTCGCGGTTAACTTTCTTGACCACACCGGTAACGATTTCACCTTCGTGCTCGCGAAAGGCGTCAACCACCATCGCGCGCTCGGCTTCACGCACTTTCTGTACGATAACCTGCTTAGCAGTCTGGGTGGTGATGCGGTCGAAGGTCACAGATTCAATCTGATCTTCAATATAGCCGCCCAGATCAATGGACGGTTCTTCAAACTGAGCCGCTTCCAAGGTGATTTCACGCGTTGGCTGGGTCACTTCATCAACCACGAGCCAGCGGCGGAACGTGTCAAAATCGCCGGTTTTACGGTCGATGCTGACGCGAACATCAATTTCCTGCTCGTATTTTTTCTTGGTTGCAGTCGCTAATGCGGTTTCCAACGCCTCGAAGATCTTCTCACGCGGCAGAGCTTTCTCATTGGAAACAGCTTCAACAACAGCCAGAATCTCTTTATTCATCCTAGTTGCCTCATCCAAACTCTTTAAAAGTGGGGTACCAGGTTCGCTTTCTGAATATTGCTCAGCGCGAACACTTCATCTTTCCCATCCACAGTAACCGTGATCATTTCGCCTTCGACAGACTTGATAATGCCCTGCCATTTGCGGCGGTTCTGTACCGCCATGCGCAAGACCATGCTGACTTCGTCACCGAGGAAGCGAGTATAGTGCTCTGCGGTGAACATTGGACGATCAAGGCCAGGAGAGGAGACTTCCAAGTTGTAAGCGACAGTGATGGGATCTTCAACATCCAACACGGCGCTGACCTGGTGGCTGACATCAGCACAATCATCAACAGTGATACCGTCTTCACTATCAATATAGATGCGGAGCGTCGATTGGCGCGCACGAATAAATTCGATGCCTACAAGCTCAAAGCCCAACGCCTCTACCGGTGCCGAAAGCATCTCTGTTAATTTTTGCTCTAATGTGGACAAGCCCACCCCCAAGACATAAAAAAAGGGCCTAATAGCCCAGTGATTCTGTTGCCAAATAACAAAAAACCCCGAAAATTCGGGGCTTTATGCAACTGGACCCTGTTTGCCGCACAGCGGCTTCGGTACAACTTCCGATACAAGTATCATTTTCAAATGTTGTTCGAGAAAAGCGGATTTCAATCGAAAAGTGTATTTGAAAATAAACACTTGAAGGAAAGTGGTTGCGGGGGCCGGATTTGAACCGACGACCTTCGGGTTATGAGCCCGACGAGCTACCAGGCTGCTCCACCCCGCGTCCGAAAACGTGGCAAATACTACGCTGATAATCGCAAAATTGCAAGTTATCTTAGGATTGGTACCGAGGATGGGACTCGAACCCACAAGCCCGTTAGGGCACTACCACCTCAAGGTAGCGTGTCTACCAATTCCACCACCTCGGTACTGTTTACTTCTACTGCAGCGGCCGCCGAATGTTGACTAACGACCGCTTTCAAACACTGTATAACCGGCTTACTGCGGGATATCGCTGCTTGGCTTGGCTGGTGCGGCCGGTGCAGGCGCCTGCTCAGTTTTTACTGGCTGGCCCAGATTTTCCCACTCACTGCCTTTTTTGCTTTGGTTGCTGCTCAGGTTGCCCAAAATCAGGCTAATGACGAAAAACAACGTCGCCAGTACCGCCGTCATACGGGTCATGAAGTTACCGGAACCACTCGAACCAAACAGCGTGCCGGAAGCACCTGCGCCGAATGAGGCTCCCATATCAGCACCTTTACCTTGCTGCAGCATAATCAGAGCCACAAGCCCGATTGAGATCAGCAGGAAAATTACCAAAAGAGCTTCGTACATAGTTGTACCTGTATCCTTGCGGGTTCACCGCGAACCAAAGGCTTCTCACCAAAAAAGCAGGCGTTTTTATCAACTACCCACTGAAGCGGGTGTGAATACTAACCAAAGCCGTCAAAGCGCGCAAGGGCAATTTGCTGCCACCAGCGCGTTTGCGGAAAAAAACGCCAAAAAGCTTTTCACCGGCGGCATGACCCGACGCCGCCGGGTAACCACCTGTTTTAACCTGCGGATTTCACCGCATCGGCAATACGGTTTGCCAGCGCGGTAACCTGCTGCTCGTCTTCCCCTTCCACCATCACGCGGATCAGGGGTTCGGTGCCGGATTTACGCAGCAGCACGCGGCCACGGCCGGCCAATTCCGCTTCGACCGCTTCGGCTTCTTTCAGCACCGCGGCAGATTCCAGTGGGTTGTGCTCGCCGGCAAAGCGCACGTTGACCAGCACCTGTGGCAGCAGTTTCATCCCGCTGCACAGATCGTGCAGCGACATATGGTTGCGCACCATCGCCGTCAGCACCTGCAGGCCGGCGACAATACCGTCACCGGTGGTGGTTTTATCCAGCAAAATCACGTGGCCGGAGTTTTCGGCACCGATGCGCCACCCCAATTCCTGCATTTTTTCCAACACGTAGCGGTCACCCACTTTCGCGCGGGCAAAAGGAATGCCCAGCTGTTTCAGCGCCAGTTCCAGGCCCATGTTGCTCATTAACGTGCCCACGGCGCCGCCGCGCAATTGGCCCTGGCGCAGCCCTTCACGGGCGATGATATACAGAATCTGGTCGCCATCGACCTTGTTGCCCAGGTGGTCAACCATCATGACGCGATCGCCGTCGCCGTCAAATGCCAGCCCGACGTGAGCTTTTTCCGCCAGCACGCGCTCCTGCAGTTGGCGCACGTCGGTCGCGCCGCATTTTTCGTTGATGTTCATGCCGTCCGGCTCAACGCCGATGGCGATCACTTTCGCCCCCAGCTCGCGCAGCACGCTCGGCGCGATGTGGTAGGTGGCGCCGTTCGCGCAGTCAACCACCACTTTCAGCCCTTTTAGGCTCAGTTCGCTCGGGAAGGTGCCCTTACAAAATTCAATGTAGCGGCCGGCGGCGTCGATGATGCGGCTGGCCTTACCCAACTCGGCGGATTCAACGCAGGTCAATGGTTTTTCCATCTCGGCTTCAATCGCCTCTTCAACCTCATCAGGCAGCTTGGCGCCGTCGATGGAAAAGAACTTGATGCCGTTATCGTAAAACGGGTTGTGCGAAGCCGAAATCACAATGCCGGCTTCGGCGCGGAAAGTCCGCGTCAGGTATGCCACCGCAGGCGTCGGCATCGGGCCGGTGAACGAAGCGGACAGCCCCGCAGCCGCCAGGCCGGCTTCCAACGCCGACTCCAGCATATAGCCGGAAATACGGGTATCTTTACCAATGATGATCTTGCGAGAGCCATGACGCGCCAGCACTTTCCCCGCCGCCCAACCGAGCTTAAGGACGAAGTCCGGGGTTATCGGGCTGTCACCGACTTTGCCACGGATGCCGTCGGTGCCAAAATATTTACGCTCGCTCATAGTCTCTACTGTCCCTTAGCTAAAAGTGTTGCCTCGACGACACGCATCGCCTCGACGGTTTCTTTAACGTCATGCACTCTGACAATCTGCGCGCCCTGCATCGCAGCGATAACCGCACAGGCAACGCTGCCGATAAGCCGTTGTTCAGGCGGTACATTAAGCAGTTGGCCAATCATGGATTTACGTGACATGCCCACCAATAGCGGCAAACCGAAATGATGAAACTCGGATAACCGTGCCAGAAGCTGATAATTATGCGCCAGATTCTTACCGAAACCGAAGCCTGGGTCGAGCAGCAATTTCTGATTTGTTATCCCCGCCGCATTGCAGCGGGCAATATGGTGCTGGAAAAACGTATTCACATCACCGATCAAATCGTCATACTGCGGCGCCTGTTGCATCGTGCGCGGTTCGCCCTGCATGTGCATCAGGCACACCGGCAGTTCGCTTTGTGCCGCCGCGGCCAATGCGCCCGGTTCCTGTAACGATCGCACATCGTTGATCAAATGCGCGCCCGCGCTTGCGGATTCGCGGATCACCGCCGCCTTCGAGGTATCCACCGAAATAAAGACCTCAAAACGCCGCGCCAGCGCTTCAACCACCGGCACCACGCGCGCCAACTCTTCGTCGGCGCTAACATCGGCCGCTCCGGGGCGGGTTGATTCGCCGCCAACGTCAATCATCGTCGCGCCCGCGGCAATCATCGCTTGCACATGCTGCAGCGCAGCATTCAGCGAATTATGGCGGCCGCCGTCAGAGAAGGAGTCAGGTGTGACGTTGAGAATGCCCATCACTTGCGGACGGGTGAGGTCAAGAGTCATGTCGCGCACGGTCAACTGCATGATAAATCTACCTTACTGTTCCGAATTCATCGCCCATTGGGCAATAAAAAACCCCGGGCTGGCCGGGGTTTGATGTTATTGCACAGCCAACTTACTTGTCGAGCTGTTCAGACATGGTGTTACCTGGGTTTGGCGTGCGTGGCTCATCAACCGGCGTCGGCGCTTTTGGGCTGCCGCCGTTGTCAGAGCTGTTGTTTTTGCTCGCATCGTCCCAACCTGCCGGCGGGCGCACGTCTTTACGGTTCATCAGATCGTCGATCTGCGGCGCGTCGATGGTTTCATATTTCATCAGGGCATCCTTCATTGAGTGCAGGATATCCATGTTTTCCATCAACAGCGTACGCGCACGGGTGTAGTTGCGTTCAATCAGCGACTTCACTTCCTGATCGATAATGCGCGCCGTTTCATCAGACATGTGCTTCGCCTTGGCCACCGAGCGGCCCAGGAACACTTCGCCTTCCTCTTCAGCATACAACAGCGGCCCCAGCTTCTCGGAGAAGCCCCATTGGGTCACCATGTTGCGCGCGATGGAGGTGGCGACTTTAATGTCATTCGACGCACCGGTAGACACTTTTTCCGGCCCGTAGATGATCTCTTCGGCCAGGCGGCCGCCGTACAGCGTGGAAATCTGGCTCTCCAACTTCTGGCGGCTGGCGCTGATCGCATCGCCTTCCGGCAGGAAGAACGTCACACCCAGTGCACGGCCACGTGGAATAATCGTTACCTTATGCACCGGATCGTGTTCTGGAACCAGGCGGCCGATGATGGCGTGGCCTGCTTCATGATACGCGGTCGATTCTTTCTGCTCTTCGGTCATCACCATGGAGCGGCGTTCGGCCCCCATCATGATCTTGTCTTTGGCTTTCTCAAACTCCACCATCGACACGACACGCTTGTTACCGCGGGCGGCAAACAAGGCGGCTTCATTCACCAGGTTCGCCAGATCGGCGCCGGAGAAACCAGGGGTACCACGCGCAATCACCGAGGCGTCGATATCCGCTGCCAAAGGCACGCGGCGCATATGCACCTTCAGAATCTGCTCACGGCCACGCACATCCGGCAGCCCAACCACAACCTGGCGGTCAAAACGGCCAGGACGCAGCAACGCAGGGTCCAGCACGTCCGGGCGGTTGGTCGCGGCAATCACGATAATGCCTTCATTGCCTTCGAAACCGTCCATCTCAACCAGCATCTGGTTCAGCGTTTGTTCACGTTCATCGTGGCCACCGCCCAAGCCGGCGCCACGCTGGCGACCGACGGCATCGATTTCATCGATGAAGATGATGCACGGCGCGGCCTTTTTGGCCTGCTCGAACATGTCGCGTACGCGGGAAGCACCCACACCGACGAACATTTCAACGAAGTCGGAACCGGAAATGGTGAAGAACGGCACTTTAGCCTCACCGGCGATGGCTTTCGCCAGCAGGGTTTTACCGGTACCCGGCGGCCCCACCATCAGCACACCTTTCGGGATCTTGCCGCCCAACTTCTGGAAACGGCTCGGCTCGCGCAGGTATTCCACCAGTTCGCTGACTTCTTCTTTGGCTTCGTCACAGCCCGCAACGTCGGCAAACGTAGTTTTGATCTGGTCTTCCGTCAGCATGCGGGCCTTGCTCTTGCCGAAGGACATCGCGCCCTTGCCGCCGCCGCCCTGCATTTGCCGCATAAAGAAAATCCAGACACCGATCAGCAATAGCATCGGGAACCAGGAAATAAAGATAGAAGCCAGCAAACTCGGCTCTTCAGGCGGTTCACCGACAACTTTCACATTCTTGGTCAGTAACGTATCCAACAGTTTTGGATCGTTAACAGGGATAAAAGTCGTGTATCGGTTACTATCTTTCTTGGTAACGTTGATCTCACGTCCGTTAATTCGTGCTTCACGAATCTGATCTTGGGTCAGTTCGGACATGAAGGTAGAGTAATCTACCCTACGGCCATTCGACTCGCTGGGCCCAAAGCTCTGGAATACGGACATCAATACGACCGCGATGACCAACCAGAGAATTAGGTTTTTCGCCATGTCACTCAAGGGATTAACCTCATATTACAACTGTGTTAACAAACAGCGTTAGGGTACTACAGTTTGCGCCCTGTCGCTACAATGTACACTTCACGCGAACGTGCGCGAGAAGCGTCTGGCTTACGAATCTTAACCTTCGTAAACAGGGAGCGAATTTCCCGCAGATACTCGTCAAAGCCATCTCCCTGGAACACCTTCACCAGAAAACTTCCACCTGGTGCGAGAACATCACGACACATATCAAGCGCGAGTTCAACCAGATACATCGATCTTGGTATATCGACTGCCGGGGTGCCACTCATATTCGGGGCCATGTCGGACATGACCACCTGAACCTTACTTTCACCTACACGTTCCATCAAGGCTTTTAGCACCAGTTCATCACGAAAGTCGCCCTGAAGGAAATCGACGCCGACGATAGGATCCATCGGCAAAAGATCGCAGGCAATAATGCGCCCGCTGCCGCCGATCTGGGTGACGACGTACTGCGACCAGCCACCTGGCGCTGCGCCCAAATCCACGACGGTCATTCCCGGTTTAAACAGTTTGTCACTTTGCTGTATTTCATCAAGTTTAAACCAGGCGCGAGATCGCAGCCCTTTTTTCTGCGCCTGTTGCACATATTTATCGCTAAAGTGTTCTTGTAACCAGCGACTGGAACTGGCCGAACGCTTTTTATTCGCCATCTCGTTTTCCAACTATCCTAAAAAGAGCCTTATGCCAAGTTCGCGACTCACGTAGACTCCCACAGGTCACAGACCGATTTGGTGATATACATGAGATGGCGGTAGAATGTACCGTTTTCAATCCCAACTTAAGCAAAAAAGACAATGAATCTGAATAACAAACAAAAACAGCACCTGAAAGGCTTGGCGCACCCGTTAAAACCGGTAGTCATGCTGGGTAATAACGGTCTGACCGAAGGGGTGCTGGCTGAAATAGAACAGGCTCTGGAGCACCATGAGCTGATCAAGGTAAAGATCGCAGCTGAAGATCGCGAAACCAAGTCCCTGATCGCCGACGCTATCGTTCGTGAAACCGGCGCCTGCAACGTACAGGTTATCGGTGGTACGCTCGTGCTTTATCGCCCAAGCAAAGAGCGAAAAATCAGTTTACCGCGTTAAACGCCGCCAGTTTAGCGAAAAGGTGCCATGCACCGGTTCAAGATAAAAGGCCGCGTGCGGCCTTTTTCCTTTCTTTACAAAAAGCTGGCTAACTTATAACCAGAGCCGGCGCGATCAAAGATATTCGACCTTCAGGATTTCATATTCAACGTCGCCGCCCGGGGTGTTAATCACCACCACATCATCCTGCTCTTTGCCGATCAAACCGCGCGCCATCGGTGAGTTTACCGAAATCAGATTTTTCTTGAAGTCGGCCTCATCGTCACCCACGATGCGGTATGTCACTTGGTCCTCGGTATCCAGGTTCAATATCGATACGGTAGCGCCAAAAATCACACGGCCGTTAGCGGGCATCTTGGTGACGTCGATCACCTGCGCGTTTGACAGTTTGGCTTCAATTTCCTGAATGCGCCCTTCGCAGAACCCTTGTTGTTCACGGGCCGCATGGTATTCCGCATTTTCTTTCAGATCGCCGTGTTCACGGGCTTCCGCGATGTCGGCAATGATTTTCGGCCGGCGCACGGTTTTCAAATGTTCAAGTTCTTCACGCAGCTTTTCTGCGCCAAGCAAGGTCATCGGAATCTGTTTCATAGTATCAATACCTCTAAATCATTCCTGTTCAAATAACCGTCATCCTGACGTATTCGTATGAAAAAACGGAGGGTTACACACCACCGTTTCCAGGCGACAAACAAAAGAAGCCTGACTCGGGCCAAGTGCCCGAGTCAGGTTCGGTTTTGCATTTTGATACGTATTTTACCGTAGAGTTCCTTAGGGGTCATCGTTTACTTTTTCCCTTAATGCACCGTAGTATGACGGCACGTTATCCAGCAGTTAGCCCGAGATTATGCGTTTTCCACGAATTGTCAGTGCATTGGCCTGTGCGTTTGCCCTTAATGCAAATGCGGCCCCGGTTGAAGATTACACACAATATTTGCCTGATGGGGCCAACCTTGCCCTGGTCGTTCAGAAGATTGGGGCCACCACGCCCATCATCGATTATCACTCGCAGCAGATGGCCCTGCCGGCCAGTACGCAAAAGGTGCTGACCGCGCTGGCGGCATTGCTGCAGCTTGGCCCTGACTATCGGTTTTCCACCACGCTGGAAAGCCAGGGCAGCATCAGCGGCGGCACCCTGCGCGGCAACCTGATTGCGCGTTTTGGCGGCGATCCGACTTTTAAACGCCAAAATCTGCGCAACATGGTAGCGGCATTGAAAAAACAGGGCGTGCAGGAAATTAGCGGCGATGTGCTTATCGACACATCCGTGTTCGCCAGCCACGACAAAGCGCCCGGCTGGCCCTGGAACGACCTGACGCAGTGCTTCAGCGCGCCGCCGGCGGCGGCGATCGTCGATCGCAACTGTTTCTCGGTCTCGCTTTACAGCGCGCCGACGCCAGGGGAAATGGCGTTTATCCGCGTAGCCTCCTACTACCCGGTGAACATGTTCAGCCAGGTGCGCACCCTGGCAAAAGGCTCGCCGGATGCCCAGTACTGCGAGCTGGACGTGGCGCCGGGGGAACTGAACCGCTTCACCCTGACCGGCTGCCTGACGCAGCGTAGCGAACCGTTGCCGCTGGCATTTGCCGTCCAGGATGGCGCCAGCTATGCCGGCGCGATTTTGAAAGATGAATTGACGCAGGCCGGTATCGTGATCAAAGGCCACCTGAAACGCCAAACCCAACCGGGCATGAAGGGCGAAGTTATCGCGCAGACCCAGTCGGCGCCGCTGCACGATCTGCTGAAAATCATGCTGAAAAAATCGGACAACATGATTGCCGACACGGTGTTCCGCACCATTGGCCACGAGCGCTTCGGCGTGCCAGGCACCTGGCGTGCAGGCTCGGACGCGGTGCGCCAGGTGCTGCGCCAAAAAGCCGGCGTGGATCTGGGCAACAACATCGTGGTCGACGGCTCCGGCCTCTCGCGCCACAACCTGCTGACGCCGGCCACCATGATGCAGGCGTTGCAGTACATCGCCCAGCATGACAACGAGCTGGACTTTATCTCCATGCTGCCGCTGGCGGGGTATGACGGCACGCTGCGCTACCGCGGCGGCCTACACGAGGCCGGCGTCGACGGCAAAGTCTCGGCCAAGACCGGTGCATTGCAGGGCGTTTACAACCTGGCGGGCTTTATTACCACCGCGAGCGGCCAACGCTATGCGTTCGTGCAGTATCTGTCAGGCTACGCCGTGCCGCCGGAAGATCAGAAACAGCGCCGAGTGCCGCTGGTGCGCTTTGAAAGCCGCTTATACCGGGATATCTACCAAAACAACTAAGGCAAGCCACCGGTTGCCCCCCAGCCAATGCAAACAAGCCCCGCTTCCCAATGGGAAGCGGGGCTTGTCATTAAGCGTGCCGATAAGCAGGCACGCAGTAGGGAAGCTTCTTACTTCTGGTAGATGATTTCAACGCCTTCTTCGTCATCTTCGTCCCAGTCGTCATCCCAATCATCGTCCGTGGCTTCAGCTTCCGCTTCGGCAAGCTGTTCACGGTGATAATCATCCCACATGAACTCGACTTTCTCCGGCGCGCTTTCTTCGATCGCCATTTCCTTCGGTTGGGTATTGATGAAGTTCATCACATCCCAGCACAGGGCGTTGACGCCGGCACGATTGGCGGCAGAGATCATGTAGTACTTATCTTCCCAGCCCAGAGCCTCTACAATCGCCTTGGCGCGCTCGGCAGCCTCTTCCTCACCCATCAGGTCAACTTTGTTGAACACCAGCCAGCGTGGCTTGTGCGCCAAATTCTCGCTGTATTGCTGCAGTTCGTTGATGATGATTTTCGCGTTTTCCACCGGATCGGACTCATCGATCGGCGCAATATCCACCAGGTGCAACAGCACGCGGCAGCGCTCCAGGTGCTTCAGGAACCTGATACCCAGCCCAGCTCCGTCGGCCGCGCCTTCAATCAGCCCGGGAATATCGGCCACCACGAAGCTTTGCTCGCTGTCCATACGCACCACACCCAGGCTTGGCACCAGAGTGGTAAACGGATAGTCGGCAACCTTCGGCTTGGCGGCGGATACCGCACGGATAAAGGTGGATTTACCGGCGTTCGGCAGGCCAAGCATCCCGACATCGGCCAGCAACAACAATTCCAGCAGAATGTCGCGTTCTTCCCCCGGCGTGCCATTGGTTTTCTGGCGCGGCGCACGGTTCACCGATGACTTGAAGCGAGTGTTGCCCAAGCCATGCCAGCCGCCTTTGGCGATCATCAGGCGTTGCTGATGGCGCGTCATGTCACCCAGGATTTCACCGGTGCCGAGATCTTTCACGCGGGTACCGACCGGCACTTTGATAGTGATATCTTTACCACGCTTGCCGGTGCAATCGCGGCTTTGGCCGTTCTGGCCACGTTCAGCACGGAACGACTTCTCAAAGCGGTAGTCAATCAGGGTGTTCAGGTTCTCGTCGGCCAGCAGATAGACGTCGCCGCCGTCGCCGCCATCGCCGCCGTCCGGCCCACCGTTAGGAATATATTTCTCGCGGCGAAAGCTGACGCAGCCATTACCACCGTCACCAGCAAAGACCTGAATCGTCGCTTCATCTACAAACTTCATTTACCGTCTCCGTAACTCATTCACCGGGCGGCTTCAAAGGAGCAACCCGATTTATTTCTGTCCGACGCGGCCACCAACGGTGGCCGATTGCGGAAAACATAGCGCCCGCCACCACCACAAATGCACCAATATAACCAACCAGGTTCAGGGGCGGAGCAGCAAACATCTGTGGCCATGCCAAAGCCAATAAATCAGATAATAACAGGGTAAACAACGGAGTGAGCGTCACCAGCGCGCTTACCTGTGCCGCCTGCCAGCGCGCCATGGCTTCAGCCAGCGCGCCATAACCAATCAGCGTATTCGCACCGCAAAACAGCAGGCAAGCCAATTGCCAGCCGCTAAGCTGGAAAATCACCGCGGGCTCGGCCAACGGGAATAACACCACTGCACATAAAGTGTACAGCAATACCAGAATTTGTGGTGAAGCCAGACGGCGCAACAACACTTTCTGCGCCACGCCATAGGCGACCCACACCATGGCCGCACATACGCCCAACAGCACCCCCAGGGTGTAATCCGTCAAGCGAGTAAAAATCTCAACCAGGCTAACGTTAAAAAACAGCATCAGCCCGCTAATCAGCATCAATGCGCCAATCACCTGGGTGATACGCATGCGCTCTTTCAGGATCAACACGCTGGCGAACATCATGCCCACCGGCGAGAGCTGCCCGATCACCTGTGAAGCCGTCGGGCTCAGGTATTGTAACGAGGAGCTAAAAAACACGAAATTCCCCAACAAACCCGCTGTAGCTATCGCCAGCAGCAGCAGCCAACGTGGCCGCGCAAAGAGCTGCAACGGCGGCAGCCTACCCCGCACGGCCAAGATCAGGCACAGCCCGATTGCGGCAAGGGTAAAGCGGTACCAGACGATGGTAAACGGCGCCATCGTCTCCAGCACTTCTTTCATTGCAATTGGCAGCGCGCCCCAACAAACAGCCGTTGTCAGCGCCAAAAAAATGCCTATGCCAGCCTGCTGTTTTGTTTCCATGATACCCGTATAAGCACCAGGAGGGAGAGGTGTCCATAAATATAAAAAGCCCCGCAACGAATTGCGGGGCTTTTATCTATGTAGGACCGGCTCGAAAAATTACTCAGCTTCGATGCTGATGAATTTACGGTTGCTCGGGCCTTTCACTTCGAATTTGACTTTGCCGTCTTTCAAAGCGAACAGAGTGTGATCTTTGCCGCAACCCACGTTGGTACCAGCGTGGAATTTGGTGCCGCGCTGACGAACGATGATGCTGCCAGCCAGTACTGCTTCACCGCCGAAGCGTTTTACGCCCAGACGTTTGGATTCGGAATCACGACCGTTACGAGTCGAGCCGCCAGCCTTTTTGTGTGCCATTAATCTGCTCTCCTAACTTAAGCGCTGATGCCGGTGATTTTTACATCAGTGAACCACTGACGGTGGCCCTGCTGCTTACGGTGGTGTTTACGGCGACGAAACTTAACGATTTTAACTTTCTCGCCACGACCGTGAGCAACGACTTCAGCTTTGATCTTGCCGCCATCGACGAAAGGAACGCCGATTTTGATATCATCGCCATTTGCGATCATCAGAATCTGGTCAAACTCAACCGCTTCACCAGTTGCGATGTCCAGCTTTTCCAAGCGAACGGTCTGACCTTCGCTTACTCGGTGTTGTTTACCACCACTTTGGAAAACCGCGTACATATAAAACTCCGCTTTCCGCGTGCTTAACTGTTCAGTACAGAGCGCGCTATAAATATTCACAATAGGGCGCGAATTCTACGCAATAATCCCGCGCATGACAAGAGCAGAATCAGGCCTGAAGTAGAAAAAAGAAGAAAAAAAACACAGTTTCTTTCGTGGCATTTATCTGGGGCGTTTTTCAAGTACAATCAGGAAACAGTTACCGCCATGCACCGATGTGAACAGCGATCTGATCGCTGTGAAGAGAAACACAGCTGAAAAAAATACAATGAAACCAGAACAAATTACCGATTTAACCGCGCAAGATATGGCGGACGTGAACGCAATCATTCTCGAACAGTTAAATTCCGAAGTCACGCTCATCAATCAGCTTGGCTATTACATCATCAGCGGCGGCGGTAAGCGCATTCGCCCGATGATCGCCGTGTTGGCGGCACGGGCGCTACAGTATGAAGGCAACAAGCACGTTACCGTCGCTGCGCTGATTGAATTCATCCACACCGCCACCCTGTTGCATGACGATGTCGTCGATGAATCCGACATGCGCCGCGGCAAGGCGACTGCCAACGCCGCGTTCGGCAACGCCGCCAGCGTGCTGGTTGGCGATTTCATTTATACCCGCGCTTTCCAAATGATGACCAGCCTGGAATCCTTGCGCGTGCTGGCGCTAATGTCGGAAGCGGTCAACGTAATCGCCGAGGGCGAAGTGCTGCAATTAATGAACGTCCACGATCCCGACATTACCGAAGAAAGCTATATGCGGGTGATCTACAGCAAAACCGCGCGCCTGTTTGAAGCCGCTGCCCAGTCTTCCGCGATTTTGGCGGGCGCCAGCGAAGCCGAAGAAAGCAGCCTGCGCGATTACGGCAGATACCTGGGCACCGCATTCCAACTGATCGACGATCTGCTCGATTACAGCGCCGACGGCGTCACGCTGGGCAAAAACACCGGCGACGATCTTAACGAAGGAAAACCGACGCTACCGCTGCTGCATGCCATGCACCATGGCAACAGCGAACAGGCGGCGCTCATCCGCGGGGCGATTGAACAGGGCAACGGCCGCCATTTACTGGAGCCGGTCTTGGCGGCCATGCAGCAATGCGGTTCGTTAGAATACACCCGCCAGCGCGCCGAGGAAGAAGCCGACAAGGCTATCGCCGCCCTACAGGTTTTACCGGCATCGCCATACCGCCAAGCGTTGGAAGGCCTGGCTCATATGGCGGTACAGAGAAACCATTAAGAGCGTAATACGACAGTCAGTTTTCATAGGTCCGCAGCCCGGGCCTATGTCTCTTCCTCAGCGCCATTTTCCCCGCTAATGCGTTTTAACAGGCTGCCTATCCCTTCGCGCATCAGGAATGCCAACACCTTTTCGCGTTCACCCTCCGACATATGCCAATAGTATTCAACCCAAACTACCAGCGGATCTTTGCGATCCAGATCGTAACTCGCAGGTTCTTCTTTCAGTAACAAGAGGTGGCGGACATCTTTCGGCAAGCTATCTACGTGATACTCCAGCGCCTTTCCCTGAACACCTTTGCGGCGACGGCTAACCCAACCTTCACGACGGGCCATCAAATTAATTCCTTGTGGTGAAGAAGGTAACCCCGCAACGCCTATAAGCTCCTTGGCAGCAAACCACTCATTTTTCATAGCCATGTTCTCTGACGATAGTGTAGCGAAAAGAATTTCAGAAATTATTTAGATATTTTCCAGAAAACTTAGTGATATTCTGGTTTCCGTATAAACGTTTTAGTTGATGAAAACGTTTAAGTTATACAGGTTATTTATACCACTAACATGACTTTGGCTAACCAAAAAAGGAATGTAAACATGAATTCAAGGAAACCTGACTGGCACCCAGCGGATGTTATTGCGGCATTACGTAAAAAGGGCACCACTCTGGCAGCGGTGTCGCGCAAGGCTGGCCTGTGTTCCTCCACCCTGGCAAATGCCCTTTCCCGACCGTGGCCAAAAGGCGAATGGCTGATCGCTGAAGCGCTGGATATTCATCCGGCGGAGATCTGGCCAAGCCGCTATTTTGATCCACAAACCAACCATTTGCTGGATCGCAAGAGCCGTATTAAGCAGTAAGTGCAATAAAGAAAAAAACCGCCGGTTTCATGCCGGCGGCAATGTTATGAGGTTAAAGGCAGGGGGCTTAGGCGTTATGGATAAACTTCTCGCCCAGCTCAATATCTTTACGTAACACGTCCAGCATATCGTCCAGCGCGTTTTGCTCATAAGCGCTCAATGGCCCGATAGCCTGATATTGTTCGATACCGTCTTTCCCCAGCAGCAACGGTTGCGCGAAGAAGCGGGCATATTCGCCATCCCCCTCAACGTAAGCACATTCCACCACACCCTTTTCACCATTCATGGCGCGCACCAGGGAAAGCGCAAAGCATGCCGCGGCCAGGCCCATCGACAAGGTTGCCGAGCCGCTGCCGGCTTTGGCTTCCACCACTTCGGTACCCGCATCCTGGATACGTTTGGTCAGGGTTTCCACCTCATGCTCGCTGAAGCTAACACCAGGGATTTGCGAAAGCAGAGGCAGAATGGTCACGCCGGAATGGCCGCCGATAACGGGCACTTCCAGTGCTTCCGGTTGCTTGTCTTTCAGCTCCGCCACGAAGGTGTTGGAACGGATGACGTCCAGCGTGGTGACGCCGAACAGCTTACGCTTGTCATACACCCCGGCTTTCTTCAACACTTCGGCCGCAATCGGCACCGTGGTATTCACCGGGTTGGTAATAACGCCGATACAGGCTTGCGGGCAGGTTTTTGCCGCCTGCGCGATCAGGTTACGCACAATGCTGGCATTAACATTAAACAGATCGGAACGATCCATCCCCGGCTTACGCGCCACACCGGCGGAAATCAGCACCACGTCCGCCCCCTGCAGCGCCGGAGTGGCATCTTCACCACAGAAGCCTTTGATGCTGACCGACGTAGGAATATGGCTGAGATCAACGGCCACGCCTGGGGTGACAGGAGCAATGTCGTACAGAGAGAGTTCAGAACCTGAAGGAAGTTGGGTCTTGAGTAGAAGGGCGAGGGCCTGGCCGATACCGCCAGCAGCACCGAGAACTGCAACTTTCATCCTATACTCCTTTATTATCTTAAATATAAAAGCGCCGTGAATTCATGGGGTGCGAACCTTAATTTATTACGCTTGTAAAAACAATCTCTTAACTGTAGGGTTTACGAGGCTCAAGCACGATGGAAGCAGAATATGGCTTCCATTCTAGATGAAATCACTTACGCATTAAGGGCATAGCGCGCATTAACCAGAAATAATACATGCTAAAGCACGCGTAGACTGGTCAGAACGTCACATTACACCCTTCCTTCACATCACAATAATATCACTTCTATAACATTTTGTTCACTTTTTGAGTGATATGGCATCGGTGCCAAAAGGCATATTCATCCGCAGCCGATGCTGCTAGCATAGCGCGCTCTACGCTCGCCATACCACGTAACCCCACATTCCAGCGCACCCTTATTGCATAAAAATGCAAATAAATGCATAATAATGACTTCTGTTTCCCAACATTCCACGGTGCAAAATGCGTAATCCCGCAAAACAGGAAGATCTGATCAAAGCGTTCAAAGCGTTATTGAAAGAAGAAAAATTCAGCTCTCAGGGCGAGATCGTTTTAGCGCTGCAAGAAGAAGGTTTCGAAAATATCAACCAGTCCAAGGTATCGCGTATGCTGACAAAGTTCGGCGCTGTACGCACGCGCAATGCCAAAATGGAAATGGTGTACTGCCTTCCCGCTGAGCTTGGCGTCCCGACCACCACCAGCCCGCTTAAAAATTTGGTGCTGGATGTCGATCATAATGATGCTTTGGTTGTTATCCACACCAGCCCCGGCGCTGCGCAGCTGATCGCCCGCCTGCTTGATTCACTCGGCAAATCGGAAGGTATCCTTGGCACCATCGCCGGTGATGACACTATTTTCGTGACGCCTGCCAGTAATTTTACCGCCCATCAGCTATTCGAAGCTATCCTGGCACTGTTCGAACAGGAATTATAGCGCCAGAGGGCAGCAAAAAACGCGGTGTGAGCCGCGTTCTTGCACTTCCCCGTTCGTCAGCTTCACCGCAAGCCCCCTTTCCCGGTTTCTCATAACAGCCACCCCCTCCCCTTTAGCGGCCTGATTGTTACGCACAATTAATCAAAAGTTGCCAGTCTATTGAAATTACATGTTTTTAACATGGAATGATTATTTAGTGTTCGTTTTTTATTCTTTCTGATTATTACCATGCAAACGCTAATAGAAAAGCCTTATTGCAAATTGTTAGCTTGCTATTAATTTTCATGGTTACTAGATGTATACTCATTTCCACGATGTGGATCACAAGTTATGTGAATAGATCCGAGAATACAGTGAGGTTAAAAATGAAAATTAAAGCTACCGTTTTAGCGCTCAGCGCCTTATCCATGTTGGCTTTCGGTACGTCAGCCGCCACCCTGGTGAATAACCAACAGGCAGAAACCCTGCAATCAATCGGCACCATCAGCGTAGGCGGCATCATCGGCGCACCTTCCGATGTACGCCAGGCGCTTTCTGAAAAAGCCGATAAGCAAGGCGCAACCGCCTATCGCATTATCGAAGTTAACGAAAACGGCAACTGGCACGCTACGGCCGAAATCTACAAGTAGTCACCATGGTGGCAATCGCCGGCTCCTCCCGGCTATTGCACAAAACAACCCAAACCAAGTTTCCTAAAAAAACTCGTCGTCCTATCCGACGAACCCCTTTGCCCCCGCTCGCGGGGGCTTTTTTATGCACGTAAACCACTCGGACAGGGACAGAGGCGGCAAAATGGGGCCTGCAACGCGTAAAAAAACCGCCGAATGGCGGTTTCAGTTTGGAGCCTGCAGCAATCAATAATGCGCTTTCAGCTCGGCTTTTTTCGCCAGTGCCGCCAGCAGCTTATCGTGTATACCGCCAAAACCGCCGTTGCTCATCACCAGTATATGGTCGCCAGGCTGAGCAGTTTTTACGATCATCTCCACCAGCGTATCCAGATCGGCGCTCCAGTGCGCTGGCTGCACGCAGGCTTCCGCCACTTCGGCAACCTGCCACGGAATATGGTGCGGCTGGAACAGGAACACTTCGTCAGCGCGCCCCAATGACGGCGCCAGTTCATTCTTGCTGATGCCCATTTTCATGGTGTTGGAACGTGGCTCCAGCACCGCCAAAATGCGCGCCGTGCCGCCGACCTTGCTACGCAAAGCCGCCAGGGTGGCAAGAATGGCGGTTGGGTGATGGGCAAAATCGTCATAGACGGTCACGCCATTGGCTTCACCACGCAGTTCCAGGCGGCGGCGGGCGTTGATGAAATCCCCCAGCGCACGGCAGGCATCCGCAGGCAACACGCCTACATGCCGGGTGGCGGCGATCGCCATCAGGCCGTTGTGCATATTATGCTCACCCACCAGCGCCCATTTGACTTCACCCACTTTTTCACCGTCGAGCAACACTTCATAATGGCTGGCGTCCGGCGTCAGCTTACGTGCGTGCCAGGTGCCGTCTTCCCCAACCAGTTCTTGTTCACTCCAGCACCCCATCGCCATCACTTGCTTCAGGTGCGCATCATTCTCCGGCACAATGATCCGGCCTTTGCCCGGCACCAGACGCACCAGGTGGTGGAACTGTTTCTGGATCACTTTCAGATCGTCAAAGATATCTGCGTGATCAAACTCCAGGTTGTTCATGATCAGGGTCCGCGGGCAGTAGTGCACGAATTTCGATCGTTTGTCGAAGAACGCACAGTCATACTCATCGGCTTCGATCACAAAGAACGGGCTGTCGCCCAAGCGTGCAGAGACCTCAAAGTTGCCCGGCACACCGCCAATGACAAACCCCGGCTGATAGCCGCAGGCTTCCAGGATCCAGGTCGCCATGCCTGCCGTGGTGGTCTTGCCATGGGTGCCCGCCACCGCCAGCACCCAGCGATCGCGCAGCACATAATCGTGCAGCCACTGCGGCCCGGAAACATACAGGATCCCCTGTTCCAATACCACTTCCACGCAAGGATTGCCGCGCGTCATAGCATTACCGATGATCACCAGATCGGGAGCGGGATCCAACTGGACCGGATCGTAACCCTGAATGAGATCGATTCCCTGGTTCTCCAGTAGCGTGCTCATTGGCGGGTAGACGTTAGCGTCTGAGCCGGTGACCTCATGCCCCAACGAGCGGGCCAGCATCGCCAACCCCCCCATAAAGGTGCCACAGATCCCAAGAATGTGAATGCGCATAGGTTTCTCATTTAGTGACGTCGAATTAGCGCTTATTCTAACCCTCAGATTAGTCCAGAAGAAATGGATTTGCCTATGAATAGCGTTTCGCTTTGGGCTACACTGCTGAAGAAAACGTAAGCGGTTTGTTACCAAATCGCTGTCCATCTGTCGATTCAGGGAATGTGTCATGAAAACGTTAGGCGAATTTATCGTCGAGAAACAACACGACTTTCCTCACGCCACCGGTGAGCTGACTGCGTTACTCTCCGCCATCAAGCTGGGCGCCAAGATTATCCACCGCGACATCAATAAAGCGGGCCTGGTGGATATCCTCGGCACCAGCGGCGTTTCAAACGTACAGGGTGAAGTCCAGATGAAGCTGGATCTGTACGCGAATGAAAAACTGAAGGCAGCATTAAAAGCGCGCGGCGAAGTGGCCGGCATCGCTTCTGAAGAAGAAGACGAGATCGTTATTTTCGACGGCGAGCGTGCAGAAAACGGCAAATATGTCGTGCTGATGGATCCTTTGGACGGTTCATCAAATATTGATGTTAACGTCTCTGTCGGTACTATTTTCTCTATCTACCGGCGTGTAACGCCTGTCGGTACCCCCGTCACCGAAGAAGATTTCCTGCAGCCCGGCAACCGCCAGGTCGCAGCCGGTTACGTGGTCTATGGTTCTTCAACCATGCTGGTCTACACTACTGGCCACGGCGTGCATGCTTTCACCTACGATCCGTCGTTGGGGGTGTTCTGCCTCTCACACGAACGGGTGCAATTCCCGGACACCGGCAATATGTATTCCATCAACGAAGGCAACTACATCAAGTTCCCTCTCGGCGTGAAGAAATACATCAAATACTGCCAGGAACAGGATGAAGCGACGTTACGTCCTTATACCTCACGCTATATCGGCTCACTGGTTGCCGACTTCCACCGCAACCTGCTAAAAGGCGGTATTTATATATACCCCAGCACTGCCAGCCACCCAAAAGGCAAGCTGCGCCTGTTGTATGAATGCAACCCGATGGCATTCTTGGCCGAACAGGCCGGCGGCAAGGCCAGCGACGGCAAAAACCGTATTCTTGATATCATTCCCGCCAAGCTGCACCAGCGGGCGCCGTTCTTCGTCGGCACCAAATCGATGGTCGAAGACGCAGAACGCTTTATCGCCGAATTCCCAGACGAATAATCCCCCCGCCGAGCCGGCGCTGCCAGGGGCTAACGATGCATGCTAGCCCAGGCCGGCGCCGGATTAATCCGGAAAACGCCGCCAGGCCAAAGCCACTCGGTGCCGGTGATGAAAAGGGCAGGAAATCGTAAGAGAGTCCGCTATAATAGCCGCCACTCCATTTCTGGTTTGATGAAAGGAAACCGACATGAGCTTGAACCTGGTCCCTGCGGGCAAAGACCTGCCAGAAGACATCTACGTAGTTATTGAGATCCCGGCTAACGCCGATCCGATCAAATACGAAATCGACAAAGAAACCGGCGCGCTGTTCGTTGACCGTTTCATGTCCACCGCAATGTTCTACCCGTGCAACTACGGCTACATCAACCACACCCTGTCTTTGGATGGCGATCCGGTTGACGTGCTGGTGCCAACGCCATACCCACTGCAGCCGGGTTCCGTGATCCGCTGCCGCCCGGTCGGCGTTCTGAAAATGACCGACGAAGCCGGTGAAGA
Source organism: Gibbsiella greigii (assembly GCF_039540155.1). Classification (NCBI taxonomy): domain Bacteria; kingdom Pseudomonadati; phylum Pseudomonadota; class Gammaproteobacteria; order Enterobacterales; family Yersiniaceae; genus Gibbsiella; species Gibbsiella greigii. The sequence continues at coordinate 47,292 of NZ_BAABEM010000007.1, read as the reverse complement.
TGCGAAACTGGTTGCCGTTCCGCACAGCAAACTGACCAAAGAATACGATCACATCAAAGACGTGAACGATCTGCCTGAACTGCTGAAGGCACAAATCGCCCACTTCTTCGAGCACTATAAAGATCTGGAAAAAGGCAAATGGGTTAAAGTCGAAGGCTGGGCAGACGCCGCCGCGGCCAAAGCCGAAATCATCGCCTCTTTTGAGCGCGCTGCCAAAAAATAAGGCCGCCCGCCATGAAAAAACACCGCCCAGTGGGCGGTGTTTTTTTTTTATTGCCGTGCTACTTATTCTTCGTCACGCTTTAGCCAGTCGCCGCTTTCGATCAGCGGATACCCTTCCACACTGTGTTTATACAGGTAGATCCACGCGCTCCCATAAGGCGTTTGAATCAGTTCGCGCCGGTAGTCTTTGGTATTACTTTTCAGTTCATCCAGTTCGGCCAGAATCGAAGAGGTGATGCGGTACACTTCGCAATGTATCATCCCCTCCCCCACGATGGCCGCCGGATAATGGCCCAGATTATAAATCTGGTAGCCGTCGAGCTCATGTTCACCCAGCCACTGGGCATTGGTCATCCAGTGGCTGTTCCCCTGTTTGCGCCTTAAACTGCCGTAGACAATTATTCGCATCGCTAAAACTCAAACTGATAGAGCAAATCTAATGCCTGGTCGATACCAGACACCGCTTCCAGATACAACTTGGGCATCAAGCGGTAACGCAACGTCAGCGTGGCCAGCGAGTCGAAAATACCCACCCCATATTTTACTTGTAAGCCAGGGAGGACATAACCGCTCACTACAACCTGGGAACTGTCGCCAACTCCCTGGGTATCAAGGGCCAAATTACTTACGCCAAACGCCTCGCCGATTTTACCCACAAGTTGCCCACTTTGTGCAACCCCCATACCGATCAACATTGAAGTCATGGCGTTGCCATCGGCGCCAGAGCTACTCAGGCCCTGGCCACGCAGCAGATAAGACAGGGCTTCCTGTTGTGATTTGGTCGGATCGGAGAACACTTCCAGCTTCGGCGCATCCGCCAGCCCGGTCACGCGCACCCCGGCCACCACGTCGTCCTCGGTGGAATCCGGATTACGGATCGCCTCCATGTTCAGGTAGGGTTGATCCGGCGGCCCAGAGAACATCAGTTGGCCTTTGCGTACGATCAGATCCTGACCATAGGCGTGGAAACGCCCGTTCAGGATATTAATCTGGCCATTCAGGCCAAGGCCGTTTCTGTCCTGCACCACCTTCAGATCGCCTTTCAGGCCGGCTTTCAGGCCAAAGGCATCAAGCCGCACGTCATCGCCCACGTGGATCATCAGGTTGCTGTTGATCGGGATGGACGCGGTTTGCTCGTGTATCGGCTGCAGCTTGTCGTCCAGCATCACCTCATCGGAAGAGACGCCCACCGCGCTTGCCGGTAGTTCCTGGACGGTAATGCGCGCCCACGGGATATCCACCTTGCCGTTAAGCGAGAATAGCTGCGGCGTGGCTTCAAACACGATGTCAGGCGAAACATCGACACGGGCCATTGGTGGCACTGAAACGCGCAGCCTATCTCCCTTGGCGGCGATGCGCGCGTTCCAGGCGTTAAGCTCGCGCCAGTCCGCGTCCCCGGTCAAATTCAGCTGCCCGTGGGTCGTCGCGATCAGCCCTTCCAGCGTTGAGCTCATGCCGTTGAAGTTGATCACCAGCCGGCCATTGGTCATATCAAACGGCATCCAGTTGCCGTCGATATCCACCTGATCCAGCGCCAGGCGGCCAAACACCAGCGGTTTTTGCACACTGCCGCCCAAGCGCAGGTTGGCGTTCAGCATCCCCGCCGCCTTCTCACCCTGCGTCAGCGCCGGGTTGAGCAGCGCCAGTGAAATATTGGTGATGTTGACGTTGCCGGCGATGTTGCGCCGCCCTTGCGGATCGGCCACCTGCACGTTGCCCTCCAGTTGGCCGTTGTTGGTGAGCTTAATCAGCCAGTCCGCCTGGGCGCGGCCATTGTTCAACGCCGCGTTGAGGTTCAGCCGGTCAAAGGCGATTGGCAGTGGCTTGCCCTGCACCTGCTGCACCACCTTCACGCCGTTGCCCACCAGTGAGACTTTTGCCTGCGGCAGTGCTTCGCCCGCTTTCCAGCTTACGTCGGCACGGCCGTTAAACACCCCGCTCAGCGCGGTTTCCTCGCCGAGGAACGGTTTGAGCATGTTCAGATCAAAGCGGTTAAGCACCACGCTTGCCTGCCCGCTGGCGCCAGCTTCAATGGTGTTCGGCACACACAGTTCCGCATCCGGGTTTTGCCAGCAGTGTGGCCCAACGCTGATTTTCTGCTGGGTATTGAGGTAATCCAGGGCGATAGCGCGCGTCAGGCGCCATTCGCCGACTGGGGTATCAAAACGGGTGTTGTTCAGATTGCCGCGCCAGCGCTGCTGCTGGCGATCAAAGCTGCCGGCCAGCGCCAGTTGCCCGGAAACCGGCTTGCCATCGATTTTCAGTTGCAGCGTATGCTGTTTCTCGCTGCCCTTGGCTTCCAGCGTCAGCAGGTTAACTTCCAGCGCATCCTGCTTGAGCTGTTCCACCCGCACCGCCAGTTGCCCTTGGATTTGATCGCTGGAGCGCACATCGCCGTCGATCTTCACCCGGTTAATGCGCAGCGCCTGCCATTGCAGGCCGGAAGCGACCAGATCCGCCAACAGCTGTGGCGCCTGCAGGTTGCCGCGCAGTTTGAGCACCCCTTTAGCGGTGCCGCCCAGCCCCGGCAGCGCGCCATCAAGGCGCGGCGCATCAATATTCGCATCCAGGTTCCAGCTCTTTTCATCCAACTGGCCCTTCACGTTCAGCGTATTGCGCCCCAGCGCCAGATTGACGCCAGGGATCGTCCACTGGCCGGCCGCATTGCCGCTCAGCGAGCCGTGCGCCGACACACTGTTTTGCTTCACGTTGCCGCGCAGATCCAACTGCGGCACCTGCAACTGCCAACTGCCGCCATACAGGCTACCGCGCGTGGTGATTTTCCCCTCCAGCTTCGCCGGCCATTCCGGCCACTGTTTGGCGGTGTTGATGCCGCTCAGCGTAAGCTGCGAGTTCCAACTGATCGCTTTACTCCAGTCCACCAGCGCCGTGAGATCGGTATTGCCCTGCAGCGCCGCCAGGCGCAAGCGATCGAGCTTGAACTGTTCAATGTTGCCCTTGCCATCCAGCGTCAGCACCGCCGGCGGCAAATCCTGGCCTTTGATATTGGCGCGGGTCGACAACGCATAATCCGTCGCTTTGCCGCTAAAGCGCAGTTGGAAATCATCTACCTGATACTGCGCGGCGCCGGCCAGCGGCCACTTGAGCTGTTTGCTCTGCAACGTCAGCGCCAACGGCAGGCCGGCTTCCGCCAACTGGGTCTGCACGTCGAGTTGAGCGCCGACCGGGCCGGAAAGGTTAAGCGCCACCGTCAGCGCTTCACGCAGGCCGCCGCCGATATCGAGCTTGATCTTCTCGCCTTTCAGCGGATCAACGTTTAACGCCGCATTCGCCGCCATCGTCACCGGCCAGATGCCGGTCAGTGAAGCCTGCCCCTGCGCCGACAGCGAGCCCTGCGGCGACTGGACGGTGAAATTATCCAGCTTGATGTGCTGATCCTGGGTGCTGGCCTGCAACAGCAGGCTGGAAATCAACACATCGGTATCGCCGGTCAGGCGCAGCTGCTCACCGCGGATTTCCTGCACGGTAATATCTAGCGGCAGGCGAATTTCCGGCAGATCCGGCAATAGCGGTTTGGCAAACAGTTCTTTTAACGTGTCGCCCAGCGGCTTCTCTTCCAACTTCGGCGCTGGTGTTGGCGTATCGCTGGCTTTCTCCGCGGCCTGCTTAGCGATATCCACCGCCGGTTGCACCGCTTCCGGCAACGGGTTCTGCGGAGTTTTCGGCAAGGCGATCAGCAGCGAACTGATTTTGGTCGGCAACAGCGTTAATGCGCGCTCTTGCCACTGTGCGCCGGTATGGAACTGCGCCAGCGAAATCGCAGTTTCGTCCACTCGCACGTTGACATTGTTCAGCGCCAACATGCGCAGCGTGATTGGATACGGCGTACTCAGGTTGGTGGTGGGCTCGCTGTTCTCCTCCGCTGGCGCCGAAGGCGCCATTTTCGCGGTATCCACCGCGACGTCGACATCGTCGGCGGTCAGCGCGTTAACACACAGTGAACTGCGCCTGAAACAGGACAGATCGAGCGAGAGGTGGAATTGGCCGGCGTTGACGGTAACGCCCGGCATCTGATACTTGACGCCTTTCAACGTCAGATCGCGCCAGCCGCCGGTGACGCTGGCGATATCCAGGCCGGGCACCCAGCGTGCGGCGCCGTTGATCACCATATGCAAACCGGTGGTGGTGCCCAGCAAAAACGCCACGCTGCCCACGATCAGCAGCAGTACGATTAAAAATCCAAGAGAAATCTTTTTTATCAGGCTCATAGTTCAGGCCCCAAACCGATATAGAACTGCACCCCGTGGGTTTCCTGGTCCCCCACAGGGGCGGCAATATCCAGCTTCACTGGCCCAACCGGCGACTGCCAGCGCACGCCGACGCCCGCCCCGGTTTTGAAATCACTTTTTCTGATGTCGTTCACGGCTTCACCGGAATCAACAAACACTGCGCCCCACCATTTGCCCGTCACGTTATATTGGTACTCCAGCGAGCCGGTGAACATTTTCGACGCACCGGTCAGCTTACCGTCATCGTCACGCGGTGAAATGTTTTTATATTTGTAACCACGGATGCTGCGATCGCCCCCGGCAAAAAAGCGCAGATCCGGCGGGATCTTATCGAAGTTATTGGTTTCAATCCAACCCGCCTGCGCGCGCGCCACAAAGCGGTGTTTCTCCGCCAGGGTGCGGATCCACACGTTCTGCGCCTGCAACAGGGCAAAATCAACGCCAGAGCCCCAGGTGGTGTCGGAAACATCGAGGGAATAGCGCTGCGAGTCGCCCCAGGTTGGCATCAACCCGCCGCGTGAACGGGTACGCGCCACGCTCACCCCAGGATACAGCAGCATGGTGGTATCGGTGACGTTCGCCTGGGTAAAGTGGTCGAGCCGCCAGGTAAAGTTAACAGCGTGCTGCCAGCCGCTGGAAAGATCCCAGTTGCGCGATGCCACCACCTTGGTGCTGTCCGCCTTGGTATCGTTCAGGTCCTGGCTTTTGAAACCGGCCTGCAGCAGGTAATACTGCTCCAGCGGGCTCTTGAGCAGCGGGATTTTATACGAGAGATCGAGCTGTTGCTCCGGCGCCGAAACATAGGCGCTGGTTTCCAGGCTGTGACCACGATCGTTCAACCACGGTTTTTTCCACACCCCTTTTACGCGCGGGCCGACGTCGGTGGAATAGCCAACGCCGGCTTCCATGGTGTTACGGCTGCGCGGGGAAACCACCGCGTCCAGCGGCAGCACTTTGCTCGCTTTTGAATCCTTGAAGTCCGGCGATACCACCACCGAGTTAAACCAACCGGTGGCAGACAAACGGCGGTTCAGCTCGGCCAGATCGCCCGAGCTGTAATAATCCCCTTTATGGAAAGGCACCAGATTTTGCAGATAATCTTCGCGGATTTGCGAGCCTTGAAACTTAACGTCGCCGAAGTGATAACGCTCACCGCTGTTAAAATCGATATCCCAGTAGGCCTGGTGCAAATCTTCCGCCACCCCAAGCTGGCTCTTGACCATCTCGGCATCAAAATACCCTTTGCGTAGCGCCAGGCCGGTCAGGGAACTTTTAAAGCTGTCGTAGGTGCCGTGGTTCAAAATAGTGCCAATCTCCGGGCGCCCGCGCTTCACCGCCGCGAGATAGTCCTCATCGGTTCTGGCGCCGCCTTGCAACACAATGTCGGCGCCAGCGATACGCACCGGCTCACCGGGGTTGACCTTCGCATGCAGCACCGGCCGCGACAGGTTTGGGTTGTTATCCAGCGAGAAATCAATGGTCGGCTGATAATAGCCCAGCGGCCGCAGCCCCTGGCGGATAGCTTGATCCACGCGCGCACGAAAGCGCCCGTCGGCGCTGACTTCATCGCTGCCAATCGCGGACAAACGTACCCGAACATTTTGTTCCAACTCCCCGCTAAGACCTTCCACCTGCAAGCGTACGTTGGCCGCCAATGCCGGCGGCGCAGTAAATAACACGCATAAAACGCAAAGGGCACGGTATCGTGGCACGCGTTCTCCTTAGATTATTCTACTTTTCCTATACAACCTTAGCACTGGTGCCGGGGATTACACCGGGATAACACGATGATTTATCAACCACCAAGGCACCATTAAGCGGCATGCCCAGCCGCAAACAAGACACATTCTCTGCTTTTTGCGCCCTATATACTGCGTTAAACTTACACAGAAACGCAACATATTGCCTATTGTGGGCAAAGAGGCGTTCAGATACAACTAACGCCAGGGCGTCTTGGCCCAATAATTATCGTGATAACAGGAGTCAACCGTGGTGCCATCTTTTGATAAGTCTCAACCGATTGATAAAGCGAATGCATTACCAGGCCGCACCACCCCAATGCCCGTAGCAACCCTTAATGTGGTCACCGGCCACTCGATGACTCAGGTGCCGGAAGGCATGGAAGTGGCTATGTTCGCCATGGGTTGTTTCTGGGGCGTCGAGCGCTTGTTCTGGGAACAAGAGGGCGTCTACAGCACGGCCTCCGGCTACAGTGGTGGTTTTACTCCGAACCCCACCTACGAAGAAGTCTGCACCGGGCAGACCGGCCATGCGGAAGTGGTGCGCGTGGTGTTTGATCCCAAGACCGTCAGCTATAAACAGTTGCTGCAGCTGTTCTGGGAAAACCACGACCCGGCGCAAGGCATGCGCCAGCGCGGCGATATCGGCACGCAATACCGCTCTGCCATTTATACGTTAAGCCCGCAACAACAGGCCGAAGCGGAAAGCAGCCAGCAACGTTTCCAGCAGGCGATGGACGCCGCAGGCGACGCGCGCCGCATCACCACCGAAATTACCCCCGCTCAGCCTTTCTATTATGCGGAAGACTATCACCAGCAGTATCTGCACAAAAACCCGGAAGGTTACTGCGGCCTGGGCGGTATCGGGGTGTGCCTGCCACCACAGGGCTAATGCTGTCATTTTTCATCGCTGGCGGCTTTCAGTGAGCTGCTGTTATACTATGCGCGGGCCGTGCAAACGGCCTGGTAGCCGCTTTTCTGGTTGTTATTACACGTTTTTTTAATGAATTACCACCCTCCTCAAAAGCGCCGGCATCCGCCGGCACGAATGGATAAACTATGTTAGACAGTATATTACTGATTCTTTTTCTGATCGCCGTGAGCGCCTTTTTCGCCCTGTCGGAAATATCATTGGCCGCATCGCGCAAGATCAAGCTCAAACTGATGGCCGACGAAGGGAATATTAACGCCGCTCGAGTGCTCAAACTGCAAGAGACGCCGGGTATCTTCTTTACCGTAGTACAAATCGGCCTGAATGCCGTCGCCATCCTTGGCGGTATCGTCGGCGACGCCGCTTTCTCTCCCACCTTTAAGCCTTTGTTTGAGCGCATTGTTTCCCCGGAACTGGCTGAGCAGATCAGCTTCATTTGTTCTTTCGTCCTGGTGACCAGCCTGTTCATTCTGTTCGCCGATTTAACCCCGAAGCGCATCGGTATGATTGCACCAGAGACGGTTGCCGTCCGGATCATCAACCCGATGCGTTTCTCGATCATGGTCTTCCGCCCACTGGTATGGTTATTCAACGGCCTGGCGAACCTGATCTTCCGCATGTTCAAACTGCCGATGGCGCGCAAAGACGACATCACCTCCGACGATATCTATGCCGTGGTGGAGGCGGGCGCCCTGGCCGGGGTGCTGCGTAAGCAGGAGCATGAGCTGATTGAAAACGTGTTCGAGCTGGAATCGCGCACCGTGCCCTCCTCCATGACCTCGCGGGAAAACGTGATTTTCTTCGATCTGCACGAAAGCGAAGAGAACATCAAACAGAAGGTGCTGACTCACCCGCACTCCAAATTCCTGGTGTGCGATGGCCATATCGATCAAGTGGTGGGCTATGTGGATTCCAAAGATCTGCTGAACCGGGTGCTCGGCAACCAGAGCCTGGCGTTAAGCAGCGGCGTGCAGATTCGTTCGGCGCTGATTGTGCCGGACACGCTGACGCTGTCAGAAGCGCTGGAGAGTTTTAAAACCGCGGGCGAAGACTTTGCCGTTATCCTTAATGAATACGCGCTGGTGGTTGGCATCATTACCCTGAACGACGTCATGACCACCCTGATGGGGGATCTGGTCGGCCAGGGCCAGGAAGAGCAGATTGTCGCCCGTGATGAAAGTTCGTGGCTGATTGAAGGCGGCACGCCGATTGACGACGTGATGCGGGTACTGCATATCGATGAATTCCCGCAGGCGGGCAACTACGAAACCATCGGCGGCTTTATGATGTATATGCTGCGCAAGATTCCCAAGCGCACAGACTTTGTGAAATACGCCGGGTACAAATTTGAAGTGGTGGATATCGACAGCTACAAGATTGACCAGCTGTTGGTGACCAAGCTAAGCGACAAACCAGCGGCAGTTTTGCCAAAAGCCGCGGATGAACATATCCCTTCCTGATTCCTGCAGCCCGCCCCTCGCCATCGCGAGGGGCGGGTAACAAACCGCCCAACTGTACCGGGCGGTTCCCCGCCCCAAGAGCATCAGCACATTTCTGACTGCAGCTGCAATACGTGGCGGTTAACCTCGCTCATCACGCTGAAGTGGCGTTTATCGCGCACTTTAGGCAGCAAAATCTTGCCCTTATCGAACTCAAATGCGCCGACGTCTTTGATATACAGGCGCCCGCGGAATAGGGTTTTGACGTACTTGGCCACTTTCAATGGGTTATAGCGATGGAAGATTCTCATTATATTACTCTCCTCCCGTTGGACCACGCGTTCAATAGGCCGCCAACGTGGCGGTATTTCAGACTGAACGCAATTTCATAGCACTAGTGTAGACCGGATTCCGGTGACTTGGTTCCCATTCAGTGAACTTATTCACTAGATTTACACTTTTTGACAGAGTTACATATAGTGATTACCTTAATTTTCAGTATATCCATTCACAAAGCAGGTGATATCCTGCAAAGGAAAAAACTGCGATCCCGCTAACAGGACAGACCGCCTATCACCACCTATGCTTTCTGCTATTTAGGTTGTGACGGTAATTTTTTCCAGCAAGGAGAACCTATGAAAACAAGCAGCCTGCTCGCCATATCATTGCTGCTTACCCCGCTTTTATCTTCAGCACATAATTTCCAGCCCCAACAACGCGTCGCGCCGGTTGGCGTCAGCGAAGAAGGCGAACTGCGCTACACCAATGGTGCATTCAGCTACGGCAACTGGAACAGTGCGCAGCTCAGCGGCAAAGTGCGCGTCATTCAGCATATTGCGGGCCGCAGCTCCGCCAAAGCGATGAACGCACCGCTGATTGAAGCGCTCAAGGAGGCAAATCTACCGCACGATCGTTACCAAACGACGACAATCATCAATATGGATGATGCCATTGTCGGTAGCGGGATTTTTGTACGCGGCAGTATTGAGGACAGCAAAAAGGAATTCCCGTGGTCGCAGTTTATTGTCGATGACAACGGCCGCGTGCAGAAGGCCTGGCAGTTGCAGCCGAAAGGCTCCGCAATTATCGTGCTGGATAAACAAGGGAAGATTCAGTTTGCCAAAGACGGCGCGCTTACGCCGGAAGAAGTGCAGCAAGTGATGAACATGCTGCACCAGTTACTGGCGAATTAATTAAAACAGAGAAACCCGGAACCCCGGGTTGAGGAACGACTCGCGCGGCGTGTAGAGCAACGCTTTGCCCTGCCAATCGCGGATCTGCGCGCCGGCGGCAACGGCCACAGCATGGCCCGCCGCCGTATCCCAAACATTGGTTGGCCCAAAGCGAGGGTAAAGCTGCGCTGTGCCCTCTGCCACCAGGCAGAACTTCAGCGACGAACCGACGGAAACCGTCTGGTGCTCACCCAACTGTTTCAGGTAATCCTTTAATTCTGCATCCATATGCGAACGGCTCACCACCACCAGCGGAGGTTGGCCGTTGCTGACGTGGATTTGCCGCCGTGCACCGTTTTCCTCTTTCCAGGCGTTGCCGCGCTCAGCCAGATACAGCACGTCGATCGCCGGGGCGTACACCACGCCCATGACCGCTTCACCGTTTTCAATCAGGGCGATATTGACGGTAAACTCGCCGTTACGGTTCAGAAACTCCTTGGTGCCGTCGAGCGGATCGACCAGCCAATAACGCGACCAGTGGCGGCGCACCTCCCAGGCGGGGGGATCTTCCTCCGACAGCAACGGCACATCCGGCGTCAGTGCCGCCAGGCCGCGCTTGATAACGTCATGTGCCGCCAGATCGGCGGCCGTCACCGGCGAATCGTCTTTTTTCTTGGCTGCTTCGAGCGGTTGCTCGCCGTGATACACCGCCATGATTGCCTTGCCCGCTTCACGGGACAACTGGCAAATTTGCTCTAACATCATCCACCTCAGGTATGCTAAACCACCTATTTTATTGCCAGACTAGTTTTCTTTACGCCAAATAGCCATCCCCCGCCGATACTATAGTGTAGCAAACGCAACCTGCGGGCATCAGCGCACAACGCCAAAACGCGGCAATGCACAAAAAATAAGGGCGCCAACCGGCGCCCAGGGAATAGCGGGAAAGAAATCAGAGGATTTCCAGCAGCTCGACGTCAAACACCAGCGCGCTAAACGGCGGGATTGAAGCGCCGGCGCCGCGTTCGCCGTAGGCCAGGTTATGCGGGATATACAGTTGCCATTTAGACCCAACCGGCATCAGCGTCAGCGCTTCGATCCAGCCTGGGATCACGCCGCTGACCGGGAATTCGGCCGGCTGGCCGCGCTCTACGGAGCTGTCAAACACGTCGCCGTTAGTCAGGCGGCCAGTATAGTGTACACGCACACGATCCTGGCGGGATGGGATTGGCCCGTTGCCCTGCTCCAGCACGGAAAACTGCAGGCCGGATTCCGTCTGCGTGACTTCGGCGCGCTTGGCGTTTTCTTCCAGGAATTTCTGGCCTTCAACCGCCAGCGCCTGCTGGCGCTCACGGCGCACGGCATCCGCACGCTCGTGCACTTCACGCAGCGCACGATGCACTACGTCTACTGGAACCGCCGGGGCATTCCCTTCCAGCGCATCACGCAGACCGGCCAGCAGGGCTTCCGGTTGTAAACCTTCCAGACCGGACTCTTGCAACTGCTGGCCGACCTGTAAACCAATCCCGTAGCTTGCCTGCGCTTCAACGCTGTCAAAAGAAGGGGTTGTCATTGGGGGGTTTCCTTTAATCGGTGAAAAGACAAGGAGCAGCATAACAGCGCGGCAAAGCCGGGTAAAATCTTGTGTGGATAATGGTGACTTTTATGCTAGAAAAAGAAACAATACCCCGCATGCTAACATCAGGCGCCGTTACCCCTTAGTGCCCTTTAGGCTGTCGCAATTGGCCGTTGGCCGTCTTGCCCTGCCTATCGCGGACACAGCTTAATTCAATCAGTTAGCGGATTATGCGGAAACGGGCTCTCGGGTTGGCGCTACACCATGGATACTGCGGTATTTTACGCTGCTTAAAGAGAGGTCACCATGGGCAGAATCACGCCCAGGAAAAGGAAAACCACCCGCATATATATGCCGATGCTGCGCACCTGGCTTAATGTCAGCGCACGCCTGAAGCCAGATACGGAACGGGAGGCTGCGGCTACGCCGGAAGAGGCGGAAACACAGCAACCCGCCGTTGAACAGGGTAAAGGGCAGGCAATAAAAGCGTTGCTGCTTAAAATCTGGCATGCCCCGGACGCCTTCCACTGGATGGAGCCGCTGCCAAATTTCCACCGCCGCTGGGTCATCATCATCGGCGCGCTGCTGTTGCTGGCGTTGTTGTGGCCATACTCGCCAGAAACCGGCAGCCGGGATACCCTGGCCGGCAATCAGCAGCACACGCCGCAACAGGAGCCGCCGCAGGGCGGCAGCGCAGCGGCACAGCCAGAACAGGGCAATTGGCTAAACTACCAGATCCAACCGGGACAGACGCTGGCGCAGCTGTTTCGTGACAACAGCCTGCCGGTGAATGACGTCTTCGCCATGGCGCAGGTGGAAGGCGACGACAAGCCGCTAAGCAACCTGAAGGCCGGGCAGGAAGTCCGTATCGCACGCGATGCCGCCGGGGTCGTCACGGCGCTGTCGATCACCACCGTCGATAATCGCCAGATCACCTTCCAGCGCCAACCCGATGGCAGCTATCGCCGCGCGCCCTGACGGTTAACGCCCTACCGTATTAACGTCATGCCCCCTCAATGCTGCAGCTGTTGCAGCAGAAAATCCCGCAGTACAACCGCATGGTTGTGCTGCGTGTCTTTACTGCCGTAGAGCAGGGTCAAGGTTTCCCCACGCCGTAGCAGCGCCACCAGCGGCTGCCAGGCGCCATTTTCCGCCAGTTGACGACGGTATTGCTCAACAAAGGAATCCCATTGATCTGGGTGATGGTGGAACCACTGGCGCAACGCCGTGTCTGGAGCGATCTGCTTTAGCCATTGCACGCCGGCCAGCCGTTGTTTACTGACGCCGCGCGGCCAAAGCCGATCGATAAGAAAAGTATGTTGCGGCGCCGGGCCGCTAAACGCATAGACACGCTGTAACACAATCTGTGCCATAACCGTTCCTCCCTGTTGCCATCAGGGTAGCGCGTTTTGCCGGGAACAGAAAAGCAAAACGCCAGCACAAGGCTGGCGTTTTAACCGTGGCGATGCAAAAAGCGATTAAGCTTCAGCAACCACAACTACATTCAACTGCGCGAATACGTCGCTGTGTACCTGGAAGTGCACTTCGTGCTCACCGGTGGTACGCAGAACGCCGTTCGGCAGACGAACTTCGCTCTTGGCAACTTCAACGCCAGCAGCAGTTACTGCGTCAGCGATGTCGCGGGTGCCGATAGAGCCGAACAGTTTGCCTTCGTCGCCTGCTTTAGACACGAGGGTAACTGAACCCAGTTCGTTGATCTTGGTTGCGCGAGCTTCGGCAGCAGCCAGAGTTTCAGCCAGTTTGGCTTCCAGCTCTGCACGGCGTGCTTCGAAGAACTCAACGTTTTTCTTGGTAGCAGGAACAGCTTTGCCCTGTGGTACCAGGAAGTTACGAGCATAGCCCGCTTTAACGTTAACCTGATCACCCAGGCTGCCCAGGTTTGCTACTTTATCAAGCAGAATAACTTGCATTACCTTATCCTCTCAAAGTCGTTAATGGACAGTGGCCGATTACTGATGACGATCAGTGTACGGCAACAAAGACAGGTAGCGCGCGCGCTTGATAGCACGGGCGAGCTGGCGCTGATATTTGGCGCGAGTACCGGTAATACGGCTCGGGACAATTTTACCACTTTCAGTGATGTAGTTTTTCAGCGTAGCGATGTCTTTATAGTCAATCTCTTGAACGCCTTCCGCGGTGAAACGGCAGAACTTGCGACGACGGAAATAACGTGCCATTTGGCTAGTCTCCAGAATCTATCAATTCAATCTGCTCGGCATGCAGCACCAGTTTATTCAGCCCGTTGCGCCCTTGATGGCAACTGACGAAGCCGGTAACGGTGATCTGACTGCCGACCGTTAATCTTTGAGTTAATGCTTGTGACGTTTGTCCGCTGACAACGACGGGCATTCTGCACCATGATTGTCTGCTGAATCCGGCTTCCTGCTGCTGGGATCTGTGCTCAAGCACAAACTGGCAGTGGGGTATACCGGACGGACTCACTTTTCGAACCGGCGTCTTGCATATAGTGCCCGACAAGACCAGACGATTAGCCGTCACGGTGGCAATTACTCTTCAGAATCCCCAGCATCTGCATCATCTGTGGTTTCGTTAGCGAAATCTTCGCGGCGATCGCCACGACGTTCGTCTTTCGCTTTAACCATAGGGGATGCTTCGGTTACCGCGTGCTTAACGCGCATAATCATGCTACGGATAACGGCGTCGTTGAAGCGGAAGTTAGTTTCCAGCTCATCGATCGCTTCCTGCGGTGCTTCAACGTTCAGCAGAACGTAGTGAGCTTTGTGCAGTTTGTTGATCGGATAAGCCAGCTGACGGCGGCCCCAGTCTTCCAGACGGTGAATCTGACCTTGCGCGTTAGTGATAGTCGCACTGTAACGCTCGATCATGCCCGGAACCTGTTCGCTTTGGTCAGGATGGACCATAAAAACGATTTCGTAATGACGCATCGAATTGCTCCTTACGGATTATTCAGCCTCCTGTCAGGGTCAACCGCGGCCCATGGAAGCAAGGAACGTGTTTGTGTGCGGCTGAAAAATGACGCGTAATCATACTGACGCTGCGCGGGAAACTCAAGGAACAAGTGCATTTTCTTTGTTTATTTCCGCGTGCGCGCGAAAAGCGGCGTCTGAACGCCGCCGGGGGGCAAGAAGAGGTTACAGCTCGCGTTGGAAAAACGCCGCCGTGGCGTCCAGCGCCAACGGGGTGATGCGGTGCGTTACATTCGGCTCGGTCAGTAGCGTGAGCTGTTGCGCCAGGCCCCGCGCCCGTAGCGCTTGCGCCAACCGCAGGCTTTCCGCTGTCGGCACCAGATCGTCGGCTTCCCCATGCCAAAGCAGCAGTGGCCGCCCGGCCAGTTTTTCCACCTGCTGCTCCGGGCTATAGTCGGCCAGCGGGGCCAGACGCGCCGCCCATTGCGCTGCCGGCAACGGCTGGCCATCCGTACCAAGCGGCGGGAACAGGGTTTTCGGCAGTTGGAAAAAATCCCCCGAGCCCATCAGACTGGCCGCCGCCCGGATCCACGGGTAGCGTACCAGCGCCCCCAGGGTGGTCATCCCACCCATGGAGGCCCCGACAACGCCAATGCGGCCATCGGCAATCAGCCCACGCTGCTCAAAATGCGCCTTCAGCGCCGACAGTTCGTCAATATTGCTTTTCAGTATTTCCCAGAAGTGCGCCAAGCGTTGCGGTTCGTCGCCGTTAAAACGCTCGCCGTGCAAATCGGCATCCGGCAACACCACGCGAAACCCCGCTTTGGCCAGCGCATAACCGAAATAGGAATACACCGCTTTCGACGAGCTATAACCATGATAGAAAAATACCGTTGGCAGCGGCTGTGCGTACTGCCCGGCCGGCACGGCGTGAATTAACGCGATATCCCCCGCGTGTTCGTCATAAATCTCGATCATCTCGCTACTCCTGTCTATCCACATCTCTTTATCATGGCAAAACCGGGAAAAAATCATTAGTTCAATCGGTTCCAATATATGCTTAAACACCCGGTATTACGTTAGACTGGAGCTATATTCGCCAGAGCCGCCGAGGCCATAGATGAAATTTTCCCGCATCGTTACGCTGTTATGCACGATCAGCCTACTCTGCGCTTGCAGCGTCTTCCAGACCACGCCGAAGCAGCCGCCGGCCGCCATTGCCGGCCAGGCGCAGGAAGTGACCCGCGCGCAAACTTATGGATTGGAAAAGATCGCCAACGTCAGCGCCTGGGTATATGGCAGCCCGATGGATATCCAAGCAGAGATCGCCCGCCAGGCGAATGCCCGCGGGGCGAGTTATTATTTGATCGTGATGTATACGGAAAGCAAGCTAACGCCTGGCCAGTGGTATTCACAGGCCATCTTGTACCGTTAGGCTCAATAGCTCATACAAGCGGCATTCAGCACGCCGCCGCTGATGGAGACGCCGCCCAGGAAAATCCCGGCCGCCACATGGTTAGCCTCTATTTTGGTGCTCACGCGCGGCATGTAGAGCTTCACGGCGGCAAACAACAGCAATTGCACCACCAGCGCAACCACGCCCCACAGCAGATAATCCAGAATGCCGATTGAATTCACCGCCGCACTGGCCAATGGGATCACATAGCCCAGGCAAGCGCCGATAAACGCAAAAGCGGCGGCCTGATTGTCTTGTTTGATCAGCGTCCATTCATCATGCGGGGTGATACGGGTGTAGACGAACAGGAAGACCAGCACCATAGCAAAGCCGCTAAAGAAATAAGCAGCAAACGCACCTAATGCGCCAATAATATCCATGCCCTGCTCCTGTTATCGTCAGTAACGCCCTTTACAGGCCGGATAGTGAATCTAAAAGGTTTTCGCATTAAGAGCCACTGTTTCTTCATTCGCAGCCAGTGGCTTGGGCCGATGGCTACCCTCCCCCACGGGCGGGAGAGGACGCCGCCGCGTGGCGATCAGCTGCGCTGGCGCACCGCTTCAAACAGGCAAATGCCCGTCGCCACGGAGACATTCAACGAAGACACACTGCCGGCCATCGGGATGCTGATCAGTTCGTCGCAGTGTTCGCGCGTCAGGCGGCGCATGCCTTCGCCCTCGGCGCCCATCACCAGCGCCATTGGGCCGGTCATTTTACTTTGATACAGGGTATGGTCAGCCTCTCCGGCGGTCCCCACCACCCAAACGTTCATTTCTTTCAGCAAACGTAAGGTGCGGGCCAGGTTGGTGACGCGGATTAACGGCACGCTTTCCGCCGCGCCGCAGGCCACTTTTTTCGCCGTGGAGTTCAACTGGGCGGAACGATCGCGCGGCACGATAACCGCATGAACACCGGCCGCATCAGCGCTGCGTAGGCAGGCTCCCAAGTTGTGCGGATCCGTAACGCCGTCCAGCACCAACAGGAAAGGGGTCGCCGTACTCTCCAGCAGCGCCGGCAGATCGTTCTCCTGGTACTGCCGCCCTTCACGCACTCGGGCGACAATGCCCTGATGCACTGCGCCCTCCACCTTTTCATCCAGCCATTGGCGGTTAGCCACCTGGATCACGATACCGGTGGCTTCCAGTTCGGCGATCAACGGTTGTAGGCGGCGATCGTCGCGCCCTTTCAGGATAAAGACTTCCAGAAAGCGCTGGGGATCGCGTTCTAACAGGGCTTTAACGGCATGAATGCCGTAAATAATTTCGCTCATGAGACTCTTTTGACTGTGCAGCCGGCAAGTGCCGGCCGGTGATAATGATCTGCGGCAGGTTAGCCCTGCTCAGCGTTTTTTTTCTTACCGGCGCGCTTGGCCTTCGTCGCTGCCGCAATTTTTTTGGTTTTTTCAGACGTTTTTTTAGGCTTCGCCTTTTTGTCTTTATTCACCGCTGCGCCGGGCTTAGCGCCCTCTTTGCGAAACGCGCTGTCCGGTTCGAAATTGGCTGGTGGCTTACCGCCGCGGCGTTTACGGCCGTTGCCGCCGTCGCGCATCTGCGGTTTCCCGCCCTTCTTCGCACGGTCGCGCTCGGTTTTGCCGGCACCGCGCGGTTTGCGGCTGCTGGAAACCAACGCGAAATCGATTTTACGTTCGTCCAGATGCACCGCTTCCACACGGATTTCCACCGTATCCCCCAGCCGGTAAACCGTACCGGAAGACTCACCAATCAAGCGTTGGCCAATATTATCGTAGCGATAATAGTCATTATCCAGTGTTGATACGTGCACCAGGCCATCGATGAACAGATCGTTCAAGCGCACAAAGAAGCCGAAGCCCGTCACGCTGGAGATAACGCCGCTGAACTCCGAACCAACGTGATCCTGCATAAAGTCGCATTTCAACCAGTCGGCAACGTTGCGCGTGGCTTCATCGGCCCGGCGCTCGGTCATCGAGCAATGCGCGCCCAGTTGCAGCATGTCTTCAAAGTCGTAGTGCCAGCCGCCGGTCGGCGTCCAACGGTGCGCCGGCTCGCCGTGCTCTTTCGCCAGCAAGTATTTGATCGCACGGTGCAAGGACAGGTCCGGATAACGCCGGATCGGCGAGGTAAAGTGGGCATACGAAGACAGCGCCAGGCCAAAGTGCCCGCGGTTTTCCGGATCATAAATCGCCTGTTTCATCGAGCGCAGCAGCATGGTTTGCAGCATTTCACGATCCGGGCGATCTTCAATCTCATCCATCAGATCCGCGTAATCTTCCGGCTGTGGCTTAAGGCCGCCGCCCAGCGTCAGGCCCAGCTCGCTCAGGTTGCTACGCAGCGCGGAGATATGATCATCGCTTGGACGATCATGCACGCGGAACAACGCAGGCTCTTTGCTTTTCTCAACAAAGCGCGCCGCCGCGATATTGGCCATGATCATGCACTCTTCAATCAGCTTGTGCGCATCGTTACGCACCGTCGGCTCTACCCGCTCAATGCGGCGTTCGGCGTTGAAGATAAACTTGGCTTCTTCGGTTTCAAACGCAATGCCGCCGCGCGCCGCACGCGCCTGATCGAGTATCAGGTACATGGTGTGCAGTTCCTGCAGGTTCTTGACCAGCGGGCGATATTGTTCACACAGTTCCTGATCGCCCTGCAAAATGTGCCAAACCTTGGTGTAGGTCAGGCGGGCGTGCGAATTCATCACCGCTTCATAGAATTTGTAAGACGACAGCCGCCCCTGGGCAGAGATGGTCATCTCGCACACCATACACAGGCGATCCACCTGCGGGTTCAGGGAGCACAGGCCGTTAGACAGCACCTCCGGCAGCATCGGCACCACTTGGGAAGGGAAGTATACCGAGTTGCCGCGGCTGCAGGCTTCGTCGTCCAGCGCGGTGCGCGGGCGCACGTAGTAGCTGACGTCGGCAATGGCCACCCACAGGCGCCAGCCGCCGCCGCGTTTTTTCTCACAGTAGACGGCGTCATCGAAATCGCGCGCGTCTTCGCCGTCGATGGTCACCAGCGGCAGTTGGCGCAGATCGACACGCCCTTTTTTCGCCTCTTCCGGCACCTGTTCGCTAAGGTCGGCAACCTGCTTTTCCACCTGCGGCGGCCAGGTATGCGGGATCTCATGGGTGCGCAGCGCAATATCCACCGCCATGCTGGTGCCCATTTTATCGCCGAGGGTCTCGACGATTTTGCCCACCGCCTTGGTGCGGCGCGTCGGGCGCTGGGTCAGTTCCACCACCACCATGTAACCCATACGGGCGCCGCTGACGGCATCGGCCGGGATCAGGATATCAAAGCTCAGGCGGCTATCATCAGGAACAACGAAGCTGGCGCCGGCATCGGTAAAGTAACGGCCGACGATCTGGCTGGTTTTCGGCACCAGTACGCGCACAATACGCGCTTCGCGGCGGCCCTTGCGATCGGCGCCCAGCGGTTGGGCCAGCACCACATCGCCGTGGATCGCCATTTTCATCTGTTCGGCAGAAAGATACAGATCGTCCTTGCGCCCTTCTACGCGCAGAAAACCATAACCGTCACGGTGGCCAATGACCGTACCGCGCAGCAGATCCAGGCGCTCAGGCAGGGCATAGCACTGCCGGCGGGTAAACACCAGTTGGCCATCGCGCTCCATGGCGCGCAGACGGCGTCGCAGCGCCTCCTGCTTTTCTTCCGTGGTCAGATCCAGTTCTTTCGCCAGCTCGTCACGGCTGGCCGGGGTTTCTCTTTTCGCCAGATGGGAAAGAATAAATTCACGACTGGGGATTGGGGATTCGTATTTTTCTGCTTCTCGTTCCAAGAATGGATCTTGTGACATTGCGGTTCCTCCGTTGTCATCAGCAGGGTGCTGCCGAGTCTTGTCTGCTCAGCAACATTTTATTCGACAAGCAATAGCTTGTAGAGCGGGGGGTTGTCCTCGATCATATCGGCCAGCGTGTATCTATCCAGCTCTTCAAGGAAATTTTGTACGCCCTGATGCAGCACCTGTTTCAGGCGGCACGCAGGGGTGATATGGCAAAACTCACTGCTGCAGTTAACCAGAGAAAGCGGTTCCAGCGCCCGCACGACATCGCCGATACGGATGGTTTCTGCCGGCTTGCCCAACCGGATACCGCCATTTTTACCCCGCACCGCGGCCACCAACCCAACCCGGCTTAATTGATTGATAATTTTCACCATATGATTACGGGAAACGCCATAGACATCGGTCACTTCCGAAATGCTGGTCATTTTATCCGCCGGCAATGATGCCATGTAGATCAATGCCCGCAGGCCATAATCAGTAAAGCTTGTTAACTGCACATCCTACCTCTGGGTATGACTTTACCCGTTTGATACACCGCATTACGGCATACCGAAAAGAAACGGCGGCGCTTTTGGCCCACCCCATCTTGCGACATGCGCCTTGCTGCAAACCCAAATAATCCACAGCAGCATTGATGTATCATTATGGAGCGCGGCCTGCCTATTGGATAATAAACCAGGCGGAGAGTTCGCCGCCATTTATATTAGCGCACAGAAAGACTCAGAGCGGGGTTATGTCGCCATAATCTAGCAAACCCGGCCTCAACGATAAGGTTGGCGCCAGCCTGCAACCTGAAATATGAAGGGTATAAAGCAGATAAAAACAAACCGGGCCATGCCCGGTTTGTCTGATCACCAACCGTAAACGGCCAGATTACGCGTCGAACGGATCGCGCAGGATCATGGTTTCGCTGCGATCCGGGCCGGTAGAGATGATGTCTACCGGAACGCCGGTCACTTCTTCAATGCGCTTAATATAGTTCAGCGCCGCCTGCGGCAGCTTGCTGTGCTCTTTCACGCCAAAAGTGCTTTCACTCCAGCCTGGCAGGCTTTCGTAAATCGGCTCGATACCTTCCCAGCCTTCCGCCGCCAATGGCGTGGTCTCCATTTCGCGGCCATCCGGCATACGGTAGCCAACGCAAATTTTCACTTCTTTCAGGCCGTCCAGCACGTCCAGCTTGGTCAGGCAGAAGCCAGACAGTGAGTTGATCTGCACTGCGCGGCGCACCGCAACCGCGTCCAACCAGCCAGTGCGGCGGCGGCGGCCGGTAGTGGCGCCATATTCGTTACCCTGTTTGCACAGGTATTCGCCGGTTTCATCAAACAGCTCGGTCGGGAACGGGCCGGCGCCAACGCGGGTGGAGTAGGCCTTCACGATACCCAGCACATAGTCCACGTAGCGTGGGCCAAGGCCGGAACCGGTCGCAACGCCGCCTGCGGTGGTGTTGGAAGAGGTCACATACGGATAGGTGCCGTGATCAATATCCAGCAGGGTGCCCTGGGCGCCTTCGAACATGATCAGATCGCCACGTTTGCGCGCGCTATCCAGCAGTTCGGAAACGTCAACCACCATCGCCGTCAGAATGTCGGCGATAGCCAGCACTTCATCCAGCGTTTTCTGGTAATCAACCGCATCCACTTTGTAGTAGTTAACCAGTTGGAAGTTGTGGTAGTCGATGATGTCTTTCAGCTTGGTGGCGAAAGTGGCTTTATCGAACAGATCGCCAACGCGCAAACCGCGGCGGGCAACTTTGTCTTCATAAGCCGGGCCGATACCACGACCGGTGGTGCCAATCGCTTTCTCGCCACGCGCTTTTTCACGCGCGTTATCCAGCGCAACGTGATAAGGCAGGATTAACGGGCAAGCTTCAGACAGCAACAAACGTTCACGTACCGGGATGCCGCGTGCTTCAAGCTCTTTCATTTCTTTCATCAGTGCATCTGGCGCCAGAACAACACCGTTGCCGATGATGCTGGTCACGTTTTCACGCAGAATACCTGATGGAATTAAATGAAGAACGGTTTTTTCACCGTTAATAACCAGAGTGTGGCCAGCGTTATGGCCACCTTGGTAGCGCACAACGTATTTAGCCCGTTCGGTCAGCAGGTCTACGACCTTACCCTTACCTTCGTCACCCCATTGGGTGCCCAGTACGACGACGTTCTTACCCATTTTTCGAAATCACCGGTTGCTTAAAAAAGGATTCTAACATCGTAATTTTTGAGTTTCAGCACTTTTAGCATACGATTGCGTATTTTTTGGGCTAGACTTCACCCCCCGAGGCGCACGCTCAACATATAGTAGATCACGCAGCCCGCAACCACTATTCCACCGCCAAAACGCCGCAAGGTGGCGTCCGGCAACTGGGTCAGCGCCGAAATCATTTTGCGCCAGGCGCGTGGGAACAACATCGGCCCCAGCCCTTCCAGTATCAGCACTAAGCCCAGCGCCAGCCAAATCGTTGGATTCATGCATCCCCCAAAAAAAGAAAAGGCCCGCATCAAACGGGCCCTTGATTGCCTGGTTGCCGGTTAGCGCCGTGTGGATTCAGGCGATTTCATATAACGGAAGAAATCGCTGTCCGGGCTCAGCACCATAACGTCCTGATTGCCTTTGAAGCTGGCTTCATAAGCACGCAGGCTACGGATAAAGGCGTAGAAGTCCGGATCCTGGCTGAACGCATTGGCGAACAGCCTGGCTGCTTCCGCATCGCCATCACCACGGGTGATACGCGCCTGGCGTTCCGCTTCTGCCAGCGTGCGGGAAACTTCATAGTCTGCGCTGGCGCGCAGCTTCTCGGCTTCTTCCTGGCCCTGTGAACGCAGGCGGCGAGCAACGGCTTCACGCTCTGCACGCATACGTTGATAGATAGCATCAGACACTTCTACCGGCAGGTTGATCTGCTTGATACGCACATCGATCACTTCAATACCCAGTGCCGCCATGCTGTTCGGGTTCACCTGCGGCTGTTTGCCGGTGGTTTCCCGCTCAACGCGCGCCGCAGCGGAGGCGATAGCGTCATCGGCTTCGGTGGTCGCCACTTCTTCACCTTCACCCACGGTGCCAGTATTCAGCGCTTCGCGCACGTCGGACATCAGCTTGCCGCGGGAATCAGTCACGATATCGCGCACGTCCAGGCGGCCGATTTCAGAACGCAGACGGTCACTGAACTTACGTTTGAGCAGCACTTCAGCCTGCGAAACGTCACCGCCGCCGGTGGCCAGGTAGTAACGGCTGAAATCGCTGATACGCCATTTCAGGTAAGAGTCGACGATCAGATCTTTCTTCTCGCTGGTGACGAAGCGATCGGCCTGGTTATCCATGGTCTGAATGCGCGCATCCAGGTTTTTCACGGATTCAATGAATGGGATCTTGAAGTGCAGACCCGGCTCATACACCAGCGGTTTGTTTTCGCCATCGCGCAGCACCTTGCCAAAGCGCAGCACGATACCGCGTTGGCCTTCCTGCACCACAAACAGTGAGGCATACAGCGCCACCAGCACCACGATCAGGATTACGATAAAAGACTTACGCATTGATTATTCTCTCCCTACGCGAATGGTGTCGTCACGTTGCGCATTCGCGCGGCGCTGATCCATGATCGAGCCGCTGCTGGTGCTGCTACGTTGGCTGCCCGCGTTGGTGTTGCTGCTGGACGGCGCCGCCGGGTTGAGACGAATCATGCTGGTGTCTTTGTTTGCGCCGTCTGCCGGCGCACCGGCCTGGCCGCGCAGCATTTGATCCAGCGGTAATACCATCAGATTGTTGCCTTTGTCATTGACCAACACCTTGCGGGTCTGGCTCAGGACTTTTTCCATGGTTTCGATGTACAAGCGCTCACGGGTAATTTCAGGCGCAGACTTATACTCCGGCAGCAGCTTGGCAAAGCGCGCTACCTCACCCTGGGCTTCCAGGATGGTACGATCCTTATACGCCTTGGAATCTTCCAGCAGACGCTGGGCCTGGCCGTTGGCGCGCGGCTGGACTTCGTTGGCATAGGCTTCCGCCTCACGGATGTATTGCTGCTCGTTTTCACGCGCGGCGATCGCATCGTCGAAGGACGCTTTAACCTCTTCCGGCGGCCGCGCAGCCTGGAAGTTGACGTCCAGCAGCGTGATGCCCATGTTGTAAGGACGAACCGTCTCTTCCAGCATGCGTTGGGTATCGTTACGCACCACGGTACGGCCTTCCGTCAAAATACGATCCATGGAGTATTTACCGATCACGCCACGCAGGGCGCTGTCGGTGGCCTGGCTCAGGCTGTCGTCGGCATTGACGACGCTGAACAAGTACGCTTCCGGGTTGGTCACGCGATATTGCACGTTCATTTCCACACGCACCACGTTCTCATCGGAGGTGAGCATCACCCCGGATGCCGCCAGTTCGCGCACAGATTCAACGTTGACCGGGCGAACTTCATCAATGAACGTCGGCTTCCAGTTCAGGCCTGGCTGCACCAGGTGGCTGAATTTACCGAAGCGAGTAACAACCCCACGTTCAGCTTCCTTGATGGTGTAGAAACCGCTGGCGGCCCAAATCACCACGACCACAACCGCGGCAATACCGAAGATACGGCCGCTGAAATTCGAACCGCTAGACCCCGTGCCGCCGCTGTTATTGCTGCCAGCGCCTTTCCCGCCCCCCAGGCTGCTCAGTTTTTTGCTGAGCTTGCGGAAAATGTCATCCAGATCCGGTGGGCCCTGATCGCGCCCGCCTTTATTGTTACCGCCAGAGTTGCCGCCGTTATTATTGCTGCTCCCCCACGGGTCGCGGTCCTGTCCGTTATTACCGGGCTGATTCCACGCCATGTTTTAGCTCCATTATTCTATGATTGGGTACTTCAGGCTAAATGTAACAGGATATGATCATACGATAAAGTTAATCAGAGCCTGTTCCTGCTTACAGAGGCGGCGCCACTCGACAATGGGCATACGCACCATCATGCCAATGCAGCCATCCTCTTCGTTCCATTCGTCTTCAATGGCCTGAAGCTGATAGAAACGGCTACGAAGACGGCCTGCCTCTGGAGGTAAACGCAGCTTGTAATGCGCAATCTCCCCCGATAAGCGCTCCGTCAACGCCTGAAACAGCAACGGAATTCCTTCTCCACTGGCGGCGGACAGCCACACTCGGACCGGGACATTTTCATCGTTGCGGTCGATACGCGGCACAAAGTCATCCAGCATATCTATTTTGTTCATCACTAACAGTGTAGGGATTTCATCCGCTTCGATCTCTGCCAACACGGTATTTACCGCGTCAATATTCTCGTCAACGCGAGGATCTGCGGCGTCGATCACATGTAACAGCAAAGATGCCTGCCGCGTTTCCTGCAGCGTCGCCTTGAAGGCGGCGACCAGATCGTGTGGCAAATGCCGGATAAAGCCTACGGTATCCGCCAGGACGGTATCACCGACGTCTGCGACGGAAATACGGCGCAGGGTAGGATCCAGCGTGGCAAATAGCTGATCCGCCGCATAAACCTCGGCGGACGTAATTCGGTTAAACAGGGTGGATTTACCGGCGTTGGTGTAGCCCACCAGCGATACGGTCGGCACATCAGCCCGGGTACGCGAACGGCGGCCTTGTTCCCGCTGTTTCTCGACGCGCTCTAGGCGCTTGAGGATCAAGCTGATACGATCGCGCAGCAAACGGCGGTCCGTTTCCAACTGGGTTTCACCAGGCCCACGCAACCCTATCCCGCCCTTTTGGCGTTCGAGGTGCGTCCAGCCGCGAACCAGGCGCGTAGCGATATGGCGCAGCTGCGCCAGCTCGACCTGCAGCTTACCTTCATGGGTACGGGCCCGCTGGGCAAAGATGTCTAAAATCAATCCGGTGCGATCAATAACCCGGCATTCGCACAGGCGTTCGAGGTTCCTCTCCTGCGCCGGAGAAAGGGAGTGATCAAACAGGACAACAGATGCGCCACTGGCCTTTACCGCATCCGCAATTTCTTCGGCCTTTCCTTCACCTACAAAGTATTTAGGGTGTGGCGCTTTGCGGCTGCCTGTAACCACTTGCAAAGCTTCAACACCCGCAGAGGAAACCAGCGATTCGAACTCACTGAGATCTTCTGTATCTCTGTCTTGCGAGAAATAGATATGAACCAGTACGGCCTGCTCACCGGCTTCATAACGGTCAAACAAGCGTGCAACCTCTCAAACGGATATAAACCGTTGTTGCGGGGTACATAAACAGAACCCTGCTGCTTATGCTCCCCGACATCGTCAACAAACCGCGACGCGCTTTACTCAGCGTCATCGCTTTCCTGCTGCGGCTGTTGCTGCGCAGACGGGTTGTTGCCATGGTGATAATTACTGGTGCCGCCACTTGGGTTGTTGCTGTGGTGCGAAACCGGACGAGACGGAACAACGGTAGAGATAGCGTGCTTATAAACCATCTGGCTTACCGTGTTTTTCAACAGGATGACAAACTGGTCAAAAGACTCAATCTGGCCTTGCAGCTTAATGCCATTCACCAAATAAATAGAAACCGGAACACGTTCACGACGCAATGCGTTCAGGAACGGATCTTGCAAAGATTGCCCCTTAGCCATTCTATCTTTTCCTTATTTGCTTGTTGTTTGTAACTAAGAACCTGTCGGCTCTAAAATAAACGACCTAAAAAAATTTGCGCGCTGAATACTCATCAATTGTACACATTCACCCAACCTATGCACTAACAACCTGTATGACCGAGTCCAGAGCCGCCTGCGGCGCTTCGCTATCCAACCAGTGGACAGACTCCCAACCCCGTAACCAGGTCATTTGGCGCTTGGCCAACTGACGTGTTGCGCAAATACCACGATAAACCATCTCATCGTAACCAATCTCGCCAGACAAATATGCCCATATCTGGCGGTAACCGACACAGCGAATGGAAGGCAAATCCGTATGCAAATCTCCCCGTGCGAAAAGCGCACGCGCTTCCGTTTCAAACCCTGCCGCCAACATTTGATGGAACCGCAGCGCGATGCGCTCATGAAGCAGCGCCCGGCTGGCCGGTGCTATCGCAAACTGGTGAACATGATACGGCAACGATTCACCCGAAATTTTAGTCATTTCCGTTAGAGTTTTACCTGAAATAAAAAAAACTTCCAGTGCTCTTGACAGTCTCTGCGGATCATTCGGATGAATTCGCAGTGCTGCAACCGGATCAATGGCCTGCAACTGACGATGCAAAGCATCCCACCCAAGCGCCTGCGCCTGCTGCTCAATCCGCTCGCGCACTTGCGGATCGGCCGGCGGCAGCGGCGATAAACCGTCCAATAATGCTTTGAAGTACAGCATGGTGCCGCCGACCAGCAGCGGGATACGCCCAGATGCGGTGATCGCGGCCATCTCTTGCAAGGCATCGGCGCGAAAATCAGCGGCGGAGTATGCCTCTGCCGGATCGCGAATATCAATCAGGCGGTGCGGCGCTCGCGCCAGCTCTTCTTTGCTCGGTTTAGCGGTGCCGATATCCATACCGCGGTAAATCAACGCGGAATCCACGCTGATCAGTTCAACAGGCAGATGCTCACGCAACGCCATCGCCAGGGCCGTTTTGCCCGACGCTGTCGGCCCCATGATAAAAATCGCCGGGGGACGGTGTGTTATGTCAGTTTCAGTCATGCTCAAGGGCTGCCAACGCAGCCTGTAAATCAACAGGTTGTAAAAGGCCGCTCGGTGGTGATTTGACCAACTGCGGGCAAAGTCGTTCAACGTCGGCCAATAATTGTATCGCTTGGGACGTATTCCACTGCTCATGCTCGCTGCCCAGGTGACGGGCAAGCCAGCCAGAAAGCGCGGCGGGCGATATCTCTTCAGATTTGGCCAGATAGCCTAACAGTTCCGGTATCAGTTTTTGTAAATTTTGTTGGCGTAACGGTAAAGGTACCGCGCGCAGCGTCACACGCCCATGTTCAAATTGCAGATCCAGCCCCATGGTCACCAGCAGTTGCTGATGGCGCGCGCAGGCTGCCGCTTCCTCTTTATGCAGCGCCAGCTTGAGTGGAATCAACAGCGGCTGCGGCTTCAGCCCTTCGGCCGGCGGGTTTAGCTGCGCCTGCCGCAGCCAGCGCTCGGCAACCGGCAGGCTGAGCAACGCCAGCCGTTGGCGCTGTTCCAACACGGCGTAGCACGGCGGGTGAATCATCAGCACGCGGCCGAAACTGAGCGGGCTGCCGGCCAGCGCGGCGGCTGGCGCCACGGGTGGGAACAATGGCTGCTTTGCCTGTGGCGCCGGTTCGGCAGCGGCCTGCAGCAGCTTGCCGTACAGCTCCCCTTCGCGTTTTTGATAGCCGCCGCCGCTGGGATAAGCCGGCTGTGGCGCACGCTCACGCGCGACGGGCGGTTTCGCTGCGGGCGAAGGCTCGCGGTACGGCGCCGGCTGCGAGAAATGATTGCTCCCGGCGGCGATGCGGTTTTCCGGCTGCCAGGCCGGCACAGGGGCGGCGCCGTCTTGCTGCGCCAACGGCAGTTGTGCCGTATCACCCGCCTGCTGCAAAACGGTAGTGACCGCCTGATAGATAAAATCATGCACCAGGCGCGCCTGATGGAAACGCACTTCGTGCTTGGCCGGATGCACATTCACGTCCACCTGATGCGGATCCACCTCCAGATATAGCACATAGGCGGGCTGCTGTGTTTCCTGCAGTTGATCCTGATAAGCCTGGCGGATGGCGTGGTTGATCAGCCGATCGCGCATCATGCGGCCGTTAACGTAGCTGTACTGCAGCTCGCCCAACTGGCGGGCACCGCTGGGATCGGCCACCCAACCGCGGATCGATAGCTCGCCGTGCTGCCAGGAAATCCGCAGCGCATGCTGTAAAAACGCGGCGCCGCAAATGCTGCCCAATCGGCGTTCATGCTGGCTTTCATCCTTGGCAGCACGGTATTGGCGCATCAATTTGCCGTTGTGGCTCAGGTTGATTGCCACATCGAAGCGCGCCAGCGCAATGCGCCGCACCACTTCATCAATGTGGCCAAACTCGGTTTTCTCCGTGCGCATAAACTTGCGCCGCGCCGGGGTGTTGTAGAACAGATCCAGTACTTCAACCGTGCTGCCCTGCGGGTGCGCCGCCGGTTTCACCGTCACGGCCTGATCGCGCCCTTCCGCATAGGCCTGCCAGGCCTCTTGCTGCTCTTCAGTGCGCGACGTCAACGTTAGCCGGGCAACAGAACTGATACTGGCCAGCGCCTCACCGCGGAACCCCAGGCTGACGATCGCCTCCAGATCGTCCAGCGAACTGATCTTGCTGGTTGCGTGGCGCGCCAGCGCCAGCGTCAGATCGGCCTTGCCGATGCCGCAGCCGTTATCGCGGATGCGAATCAGCTTGGCGCCGCCGCGCTCAATATCAATATCGATACGCGTGGCGCCGGCATCCAGGCTGTTTTCCACCAGTTCCTTGACCACCGACGCCGGCCGTTCAACCACTTCACCGGCGGCAATCTGGTTGGCAAGCTGCGGTGGCAACACCTGGATCGGCATACGGGCTCCTTCGGTTAGCATTAGGCTTGTGGGATGGTCAACGTGCGATCGAGCGGCGCCACATCGGATTTCAACCGGTTGGCACTTTTCAGTTCGCTAACGCTGACACCATAACGCGCGGCAATAGACGATAGCGTATCACCGCTCACAACTTTATGCCTGGTCACTTTTTGCGCCCGAGCTTTTGCCGGCGCGGCTTTCGCCACGCTTGCTTCGGCATGCCCGGCCGGCACTTTCAGCCGTTGGCCCACCCACACGCCATCTTTTTTCAGTTTGTTCAGATCGCGCAGGGCCGCCATACTGATGCCGTAACGCCCAGCGATGCCGGACAGCGTTTCAGCCCGCTGCACCACGTGAACCTGGGTCTTGCCGCTGTAACCCTCGCGTGGTTCGCTGGCCGCCGTGGCCGCAACAGGTTCGGGCTGGCTGACCGTGGTGATTGGGTTGCTAACCGCCGCTGAAGCCTCCAGCGGGCGGTTTTCCTCCTTTGGGTCGGCTTGCAGCGGGTGCGTCAGGAAGTAATTGCGCAGGCCGCGATAAATCGCCTGGGCTATTTTTTCCTGATACGCGCTGCTGCCAAGCAGCCGCTCCTCCGAAGGATTGCTGATAAAGCCGGTTTCCACCAGCAGGGAAGGAATATCCGGCGAGCGCAATACCCCCAAGCTGGCGGGCTGCGGGCGGCTCTTATGCAGCAGGCCAATGGTCTGCATTTCGCGCAACACCTTAACCGCCACGTCATAACCAACGCGCTGCGAGTGGCCGAACTGCAAATCCAGCACCGCCTGGCTCAGGTACGGATCTGCCTGGCTGTTCGCCAGCAGATCGCCCGCGCCGCCGAGCAGTTCCGATTGTTTTTCATGTTGCTCCAGCCAGTTGGCCATTTCGCTGTTGGCGCGCCGATTGTTCAGCACCCATACGGAGGCGCCGGTGGCGTTTTTGTTGGGCGCCGAGTCCGCATGGATGGAAACCAGCACGTTGGCCCCCTGCTTACGCGCAACGTCTGAACGCCCCATAACCGAAATAAAATAGTCGCCGTTGCGCGTCAAAACCGGTTTAAAACGCGGATCGTCATCCAGCAGCGCTTGCAGGCGGCGGGCTACGGCAATGGTCACGCTTTTTTCCTGCAGGCCGTTGGGCCCGATGGCGCCGGGATCTTGCCCACCGTGGCCGGCATCGATCGCCACCACCACGCGGTTACCGGAACCGGCTGAAACCCGGCTGCTGCGCGGCGTACTGGATGTGGCAACGCCGGCAACCACCGGTTTATTCTTAAAGGGGTTACTGCCGCTAGGCGCTTTCTGCGCCGGCTTGACCGGCTCATTCACTACCGGGGCAGGCGCCGGCGTTGGTGCCTGCGTAAACACCGGAGCCGGAGCTGGCGCCGGCGCCTGGCGAACCACCCGGGTTGCGGGCGCGTTGCCTTCGGCCACAATGGTAAACACTACGGTATGAACGTCGCCATTCTGGCGCGTGACCGCACGGGTCTTGGCACGCGCGGTCAGATCAAACACCAGCCTGACGCTTTGTGCATCTTTCGGCTGGCTAGAGCGAATGCTTTTCACCAGGTTTTGGCCGCTAAAATTCAGCGGCAGGCCGCTGACCTTGCTGCTCTGATTCACGTCCAACACTACCCTTTCCGGGCCATGCAACGGGAAAAAAGCATAGGCGGGCGGCCCGTTAAAGCTGACCGAGACCGTCGCCTCACGCTTGGCGTTAGTGACATGAATATCGGATAACGAGGACGCCGCCTGCGCAGCCACAACGCTCAACGGCCCCAACACAACAAGCAGGGCAATGGCGAATAATCTTCTTAACCCATACATCATTGCGGCATCATCCCTGTTTATTGTGAATTCGGTCTAACAGTTGGTGCCCATAGGCAGAAAGCGCCTCAAGCTGCGCCTGGCGACCGGCGTCGACATAGTGCAGGTGCAACGCAAGATCGGGCGCCGGTAATACGCCTGCGCCCTGCTGCGGCCATTCCACCAGACAAATCGCATCCTGTGCGAAATAATCACGGATCCCCATAAACTCCAGCTCCTCTGGATCGGCCAGGCGGTACAAATCGAAGTGATATACCGCAAAAGGGGTGAGCGCGTAAGGCTCCACCAAAGTGTAAGTCGGGCTTTTCACATTGCCCTGGTGCCCTAACGCCTGCAGGAAACCACGGCTGAACGTGGTTTTACCGGCGCCCAAATCACCATAAAGATAAATTACGCTGGCGCGATCGCATGCGTTGGCCAAAGCGGCCCCAAGTGCGACAGTCGCTGCCTCATCCGGCAAAGGTAGAACGAGTTCTTTCATTCGATAATATCTGTTATCAACTCGGGATTAACGTAGTGAGGGATCTGCAGCAGCAAATCGGTTGCCAATAGCCCCCTCGTTCCTTGTCTGCCAGCCACGCAATCGGCGGCAGCGCCGTGCACAACACAACCTGCGCGAGCGGCATCATACAGCGGAATCTTCTGCGCCAGCAAACCGCTGATAATACCGGACAACACATCGCCCATGCCGCCAGACGCCATGCCGGCGTTGCCGACGTCAGCGATGGACATGGCGCCGTACTCATCGGCGATCAGCGTGCCGGCGCCTTTCAGCAGCGCCACGCCGCCATAGTGTTCCACCAGGCGTTGCACCGAAAGTAAGCGATTACTCTCAATATCGGCGATGCTGCAGCCCAAAAGCCTTGCCGCTTCGCCAGGGTGCGGTGTTATCACGCGATTCTGCCGCTTCTCAGGATTTAATGCCAGTAAGTTCAGTGCATCCGCATCCCACAACGCAGGTTTATCGCTGGATTGCACGATTTTCAGTGCATTCTTACCCCATGCGCCCTGGCCCAGACCGGGCCCAATCGCCACAACATCAGCCCATTCTACCGCCTGCTGCAGCGAATCATCCGTTAACCGCTGCACCATCAGCTCCGGGCGCGCCGTCAACAGCGGCGCCACATGCTCAATGTGAGTAAGCACTCGCACCAATCCAGCACCGCTACGCAACGCGGCTTCTGCCGCCATACGTATCGCCCCGCCAAAGCCCAGATCGCCGCCGACAAGCAACAGGCGGCCATGTTCACCCTTGTGGGAACAGGGGCGGCGTGGATGAAGCCAGCGGGTTAAATCCCGAGCGGTGATGCGCTGGATTGCCGCCGGTTGTTGCGCCAGCCAGGCCGTTAACCCCAGCGAGCCATAATGAAGTTGCCCAACCCAATCGCGGGCCTGCCCGGTCAGCAACCCTGGCTTGAGGGCAATAAAGGTGATGGTATGGGCCGCGCGGATCACCGCCCCCGGCGCCGAACCGCTTTCCGCCAGCAGACCAGAGGGAATATCCAGCGCCACCACCGGCGCCGAAGCCCGGTTGGCGGCCTCAATAAGGGCGTCATAAGGTGCGCGCGGCGCGGCCGCCAGGCCGGTGCCCAGCAAGCCATCAATAATCAGATCGATATCGGCAGGCCACGGGCTGCCGGCAGGGTGGATCTCGCCGCCGCCGGCCTGCCAGGCCTGGCGCGCCGAGGTGGCTTCCGACGGTAAAGGGCGGCTGCCGTCGCAGGCGATCAGCGTCACCTTGATGCCGGCCGCGGCGGCAAGGCGCGCCACTACATAGCCGTCGCCGCCGTTGTTGCCGTGGCCGCACAGGATAAGCCAATGCTGGGAGGCCGGATAGGCATCGCGCGCCAGAGCATAGGCGGCCTGGCCGGCACGCTGCATCAGATCATAAAGGGTAATGCCCAGCCAGGCAGCCGCCTTGGGTTCCGCGCGCCGCAACCAGTCTGCTGGCCAGACAGAGTGTGGTAGACTGTTATCGTATGGTTTCTCATTGTGATTCGTCATGACCAATCCCCTCGATCTCAATCAACTCGCCCAACATATCAAGCAATGGGGGCAATCGCTAGGATTCCAGCAGGTTGGAATCTGCGATACCGATCTCAGCGCCGAAGAACCCAAATTGCAGGCGTGGCTGGACAAACAGTATCACGGCGAGATGGAATGGATGGCGCGCCATGGAATGCTGCGCGCCCGCCCACATGAGCTGCTGCCCGGCACGCTGCGGGTGATCAGCGTGCGGATGAACTACCTGCCGGCCAAGGCGGCTTTCGCCAGCACCCTGCGCAACCCCGAGCTGGGGTATGTCAGCCGCTACGCGCTTGGCCGCGACTATCACAAGCTATTGCGGCAGCGGTTGAAGAAGCTGGGCGAGCAGATCAAAGCCTACTGCGGCGAACTGAATTTCCGCCCCTTTGTGGATTCCGCACCGATCATGGAGCGGGCTTTAGCCGCCAAATCCGGCATTGGCTGGGTTGGCAAGCACTCACTTATATTAAACCGTGAAGCTGGCTCCTGGTTCTTTCTCGGCGAGCTGTTGATCGATCTGCCGTTGCCTGTCGATCAGCCGCAGCAAGAACAGTGCGGGCGCTGCGTCGCTTGCATCACCACCTGCCCAACCGGCGCCATCGTTGCCCCCTACACCGTCGATGCCCGGCGCTGCATCTCTTACCTGACCATTGAGTTAGAAGGCGTTATCCCGGTTGAGTTCCGCCCGTTGCTGGGCAACCGGATCTATGGCTGTGATGACTGCCAGTTGATTTGCCCGTGGAACCGCTTTTCCCAGCTCACGGATGAGGATGACTTCAGCCCGCGCGCCGCGCTGCATGCCCCCGAATTGGTTGAGCTGTTCGGTTGGAGCGAAGAGAAGTTCCTGCGCATCACGGAAGGCTCTGCCATCCGGCGCATCGGCCACCAGCGTTGGCTGCGCAACATTGCGGTAGCGCTCGGCAATGCGCCCTATTTGGACAGAGCCGTTCTGGCACTGCGCGCACGGCAAGGGGAAAGCGCCATGTTGGATGAGCATATCACCTGGGCGTTGGAACAACAGTTGGCACGGCGCGCCGAACAGGGAATTGCCGTATTGACCACGCAGAAAAAACGCCTTATCCGTGCCGTTGAAAAGGGATTGCCGAGAGATGCCTGAAGCGGGTTTTATCCCCCGATATTCCCCCCACTTACTCAGCCTGTGGACTTGTGCATAAAAATAAAAATGCCTTGTCTTTCAACTGCAACAAAAAGAGCAAGGGATCGGCATAACGTTTTCCAATAAAAAAATATACATAATTATCAATGAATTACATATTTTTCTTTATTTGGTGCATGTTTTCAGGCAGGCCATGGCATTCGCACAAGCTGTGGATAACTCTGTTCACAACATTTTTGAGGGACGAATAAAAAGGCGAAAAGGCCATCTTGGCGCTATGGGCCAAATGGATTTTCTTTGGAGAGAAATTGGAGCGGGAAACGAGGCTCGAACTCGCGACCTCAACCTTGGCAAGGTTGCGCTCTACCAACTGAGCTATTCCCGCGTCGCATTGGGTGTAAAACCCGAAAAACCGTTAATGCTATAACAGCACTACGTTGAAAGCGTAGTAAGGATTGTTGCTGCCACATATAACACACTGATAACAAACAACTTCCCTAGCCCCATCGTCTGGAGCGAGCGCAATTATGTACTGGCCGCTGCCTGATGGCAAGATCTTTATGCGATAAATCACGCCAAGCGCTCAAAGTTCAACCAGGCACCCGCACCAGGGCACTGCCCACCCTATACTTTCCGCTTGGCCAATTACCGCAGAGAGCCCGAAGGGGATAGGGTCGTAACTGCTCAGGCATATTTAGGAACAATAGGCGCACAATCAAAAAAAGAGCGAAATACGTATAGCCCCATAATAATATCAACAAGAACTAAACCAGAATCATTTATTTTATTGCTAATGAATAATCCTATAGCAGCAAAGCTTGACAATATCCTTCAATAAATATTCTAGTTCGCTCCGCAAGCTTATGAATAATTTTTTACACAGTAACAAATCACACTATATATTTTCCTGCATATAACAATGGGTTCACAACAAATGAGCCGCACTACCGGATATGACAATACTTACATACAGTTACTAATACAGCGTTTTTTCTGTTGCCGTTGATAATGATGCTCAATACCATTTAACCTAACGAGAATAAAAAATGTTCTCTGTGGCTGCCTGGGCTATTTCCTTTCACACGCATCATTTATTTCCGCCAGGCTTGAATAAAATATGCCATATGACGTATTAATCAGTTAAGGAAGAACATGATTATTGCAATTAACAAACCCTATAAAGTTATTGGGTTCACCAGCGAGATAAGCCCGGCCTATCGGCAAAAATTATTATCCCTCGGTATATTGCCGGGTTCATCCATTGAGATTGTGCGCATTGCCCCACTGGGAGATCCGGTAGAAATAAAAGCACGCTCGGTCAACCTGGTATTACGCAAAAAAGATTTGGCGCTGTTGCAACTGGACGAACGTTCTTAACGCCTTACGCCGCCATAACGCTTTGTGCTCGTATACAGCCGATCTCATGGCTGAACGACTGACTGAATAATGAAAGAATTTATCTGATGAAAGCACTGACAATCGGCCTTATCGGCAACCCCAACTCAGGCAAAACCACCCTGTTTAATCAGCTCACCGGTGCTCGCCAACGTGTCGGCAACTGGGCTGGCGTCACGGTAGAACGCAAAGAAGGCCATTTCACCACCCCAATGGCCGACGTGACGCTTGTCGATCTCCCCGGCACCTATTCCCTGACAACCATTTCCGAACAAACCTCGCTTGATGAACAGATCGCCTGCCACTACATCCTTAGCGGCAATGCCGATCTGCTGATTAACGTGGTTGACGCCGCTAATCTGGAGCGCAACCTCTACCTGACGCTGCAGTTGCTGGAGCTCGGCATCCCCTGCATTATCGCGCTCAATATGCTGGATATCGCCCATAGCCAGCACATTGAAATTGACGTTGCGGCGCTGTCTGAACGCCTGGGCTGCCCGGTAGTGCCCATGGTTTCTACCCGCGCCGACGGTATCGGGGTGCTCAAACAGATGATTGACACCCACCGCATCAACCAGCTTAAAGCGTTAGTACGCTACCCGGCACCGCTGCTGAACGCCATCGATGAGCTGAGCCAGGCCATGCCGCCGGCATTGTCCCCCGGCCGCCGCCGTTGGCTGGCGCTGCAAATGCTGGAAGGCGATATCTACAGCCACGCGCTGGCCGGCCAGGCCACGGAGCAGTTGCCCGCCATCCGCAAGGGGCTGCAACTGCAACAGCATGAAGATCCGGGTTTGATGATCGCCGATGCCCGTTACCGGTCGATTGCCGCCATCTGTGAAGAGGTCAGCAACCCACGCGAAGCAACGCCCAATCGCCTGACCGAAGCCCTGGATAAGGTGATCCTCAACCGCTGGCTGGGGATCCCCATCTTCCTGCTGGTGATGTACCTGATGTTCTTGTTGGCCATCAACATCGGCGGCGCGCTACAGCCGATATTTGATACTGGCTCGGCCGCCCTGTTTATCCAGGGCACCCAGTGGCTGGGTTTCACCCTGCATTTCCCCGATTGGCTGACCCTGTTCCTTGCCCAGGGCATCGGCGGCGGCATCAATACCGTTCTGCCCCTGGTGCCACAGATTGGCATGATGTATCTGTTTCTGTCGTTTCTGGAGGATTCCGGCTACATGGCGCGCGCCGCGTTCGTCATGGATCGGCTGATGCAGGCGCTCGGCCTGCCCGGCAAATCCTTTGTGCCATTGATCGTCGGTTTCGGCTGCAACGTGCCGGCGATCATGGGCACCCGTACCCTGGATGCACCGCGTGAACGCATGCTCACTATCATGATGGCGCCGTTTATGTCCTGCGGCGCCAGGTTAGCTATTTTCGCCGTATTCGCCGCCGCCTTTTTCGGCCAACACGGCGCCGGCGTGGTGTTCTCGCTTTACCTGCTAGGGATTATGGCCGCTATTCTCACCGGCCTGGTGCTGAAACATACCGTTATGCGCGGGGAAGCAACCCCGTTCGTGATGGAATTGCCGGTGTATCACGTGCCGTTGATAAAAAGCCTGCTGTTGCAAACCTGGCAACGCCTGAAAGGCTTTGTGCTGCGCGCGGGCAAGGTGATCGTTATCGCCTGCGTATTTATCGGCGGGCTGAACAGCTTCACCTTTAGCGGCAAACCTGCGGATAACATTAATGATTCGGCGCTGGCCTCCGTCTCGCGGGTGTTGACCCCGCTGCTGCAACCGATGGGCGTGCAGCGCGACAACTGGCAGGCAACCGTTGGTCTGATTACCGGCGCGATGGCGAAAGAAGTGGTGGTCGGAACCCTGAATACCCTGTACACCGCCGAGCATCTGACGAATGAGCCGTTCGATCCCGCCAGCTTTAACCTGCTGGAAGCCTTGGGCGGCGCAGTAGATGAAACCTGGCAGGGGCTAAAGAACACCTTTAGCCTGAGCGTGCTGGCCAACCCGATAGAAGCCAGCAAAGGTGACGGTGAAATGGAAGCCAGCTCAATGGGCACCATGAGCAGCAAATTCGGCAGCCCGCTAGCCGCCTATAGCTATCTGATTTTTGTGCTGCTGTACGTTCCCTGCGTGTCGGTAATGGGGGCGATCGCCCGCGAGGCAAACCGCGGCTGGATGATGTTCTCCATTTTGTGGGGGCTGAACATCGCCTATTCGCTGGCGACCCTGTTCTACCAGACGGCGACCTTCCACCAGCACCCC
Source organism: Gibbsiella greigii (assembly GCF_039540155.1). Taxonomy (NCBI): domain Bacteria; kingdom Pseudomonadati; phylum Pseudomonadota; class Gammaproteobacteria; order Enterobacterales; family Yersiniaceae; genus Gibbsiella; species Gibbsiella greigii. The sequence goes on along the minus strand of NZ_BAABEM010000007.1, from coordinate 9,747 downwards.
ACCTACAGCCTGACGGCCATAGCCGCGGTGGTTATCGTGAACCTGCTGATATGGTTCGGCCTGCGCCGGGCGCGTAACCGGGTGACGGTGCACCTGGCGGCACCGGCGGCGGCTGCCAGCTGTTGCGATAACCGCCAGCGGGCATGCCACTGATGGCAGGGTTGCTGCAAGTGCGCGATGCGCTGGCGCTGTATGGCAGCGTAGAAGCCCGCCAGTTGAGTGAAAAGCTGGCGGCGCCGTTGCCGCTGGTGCAAGCAATGCTGGATCAACTCACCTTGCTGGGCAAAGCAGAACGCATTACGCAATCCCCCGATAGCTGCCTGGCTGGCAGTTGCCGGGGCTGCCCGGAAGGCCAAGCCTGCAAGACGGTGATTTATCGGCCTCTCACCTGATTCATCAGGGGCAATATGATAAGCCCCGATGCTCCGGCGGCGCCACACATCCCAAAGAGTGAAGCCAACATCTCGGCGCCGGGGGAAACGCACATTTCCCCCTTGCCTGAACGCATTATCTTTCGCGTAACGCCTCTTTTGCGCGGTTCAGCGGTTTCAGAAGATAATCAATGATGGTCTTACTGCCGGTGTGAATCTCCGCCACTGCAATCATCCCAGGGTAAACCGGGAATTTTTTCCCTGCGGCATTCACTAAATAATCCATTTCGGTACGTACATAGACACGATAAAAATATTTGTCTCTGTGCACTTCATCCTGAATGGTATCCGGGGAAATAAAAGCGACCTTGCCTTCCAGCCCACCGTAAATGTGGTAATCGTAGGCGGTGAGTTTAACCACCGCACGCTGGCCGGGCGTGATAAATGCGACATCGCGCGGAGCAATCTCTACTTCAATCATCAATTGCTCATCCAACGGAACAATTTCCATCAGGTTACCGCGCGGCGGAATCACACCGCCGACCGTATTGATTTCGACATTTTTCACAATCCCACGCACTGGCGCGATAATAGTGGTTCGCTTCAGGGAATCGGCGCGGCCGAAGATAATTGAACGCTGGGCCGCCACTTCAGCATTCGCCTTCGCCAATTCCTCGCGAGCGCGCACCATATATTGGTTCTGCGTATCGTGGATTTTCGTCTCTAATTCATTCGCCTGGCGCTTCAAGCGCAACACTTCCACGTCGCTTGCCGCCCCTTTCGCCACCAGAGAAGAGGTTAACCGTAGCTCACGGTTAACCAGATCAAGCGCTTCACGCAGCCCGGTAAGGCTTTTTGCCAGGTTTTCTTTACGCGAGTGATAAAGCGCGGTTTCCGCCAGCACCAGATGCTCATCCTCGGAAACTTCAGGCGGAAACTGCAGTTCACGGTTCTCCGTTTCCGCCTGTAGGCGAGCCACCGTCGCCAGTGCGGCTCGCAGGCGTGAGGTGCTTTCCTGTACGCCGGATTCGATCTGTGTGGGATCCAGCAACGCCAGTACCTGCCCCGCTTCAACCACATCCCCTTCATGCACCATCAACTCTTTCAGGATCCCCCCCTCCAGCGATTGCACAACCTGTTCATGTGAGCTGGGCACGACTTTGCCGATACCAACAGTGACTTCATCCAATTCGAAGTTTGAAGCCCATAAGAATAATATCAGCAGCAGCAGCAGCACCGACCAGATAATTAACGCGCCCGATGACGACACGCCATTTAGGAAAGTTTTAATCCGCGGCAAGGCGGCTTTGATACGTGGCAATAATGATGAAAATCGGTTGAGAGTAAAACGGCTCATGATGATGCCCCCTGCGCAGCGGGATTGGTTTTCGAACTGTCTGACGGTTTCACCGGCGGCGGCACCAACATTTCCGCTTTCGTACCGTCACGCACAATCCTCCCGTTATCAAGCAGAATGATCCTATCCACCAATTGCATCACCGCCGGGCGGTGAGTGGCGATAATCAGCGTACGGTTGCCCATCCAGGCGCTCAGTTTTTCGATCAGGTGCTTTTCAACAGCGTCATCCAGCCAGGCCGTCGGCTCATCCAAGAGCAGCACACTGGGCTGGCGTAATAGCGCTCGCGCCAATAGCAATTGCTGTTTTTGCCCGCCGGACAAACCTTTCCCCCCTTCTTGCAGCACATAATCCAGCCCTTCCGGCAGCTTACGGATAAAGTCGATCGCGCTGCTGATCTCCAGCGCCTGCGCCAACTCTTCTTCTGTCGCCAACGGCATGCCCATCAACAGGTTTTCACGCAGGGTGCCGAAAAATAGCGAAGACTGTTGCCCCACCAGGCCCACGTCGCGCCGGACATCCAGGGGATCGAGGGCGGACAAGCGGATACCGTCCAAGAGAATCACCCCGTCGTTGGGCTGCAGCAGACCAGCCAGCATTTGCAACAGGGTTGATTTACCCGAGCCATTACGGCCCAGCAACGCAATCTTCTCACCCTGCTTAATCGTCAATTGCGGCACGGCGATCACCGGTTTCGACGCCTCTGGATCATAACGGTAACTGATTGCCGAAAGACTGTAGTCGCCAAAAATTTTCGGCCGGTGAATCTGTACGCTGCGTTCAGGCTGATCGACCTCGCACTGCAACAGACTTTCCAGCCCTTCACGCGCCACTTTCGCCTGCTGCCAACGCGACAGGATCATCGCCAGTTGGCCAAGCGGCGCCATCATGCGCGAGGAGAGCATTGAACAGGCAATCAGTACCCCGGTTGAGATATCCCCCGCCATTGCCAGAAAGGCGCCGACCAGCACCACACAAACATAGGTGAGGGTTTGCACTTCACTGGTCCAGCTCATGAGTAATCCGCTGATAAACCGTTGTTTCTTGGATGACTTACTGATGACCTCGTTCAGGTGGTTCCATTGATTTTGGAAGTAGGGTTCGGCACGCAGCAGTTTGATGTCATCCATGCCCTGAACCGACTCCACCAGCATGGCGTTACGAACAGCAGACTCGCGCATGGTATCCCTCGATAGCCGTGCTAATGCTCGCTGGGCCAACAGGCCGGGGATCACAATCAGCGGAATGGCCGCCAGCGGCACCAACACCAGCCAGCCCCCTAACATCCAGAGAATAAACAGGAAAATCAATAAAAAAGGCAGATCGGCGATGGCCGAAACGGTGGTAGAGGTGATCAGTTCACGCACCTGCTCCAGTTCACGAATTTGTGCAATGAACGAGCCGGTCGATTTTGGCCGCAAATCATTACGAATACGCAGCGCGTGGCCGAAAACCCGATCGGAAATGCGCAGATCGGCGCGTTTGCCGATGGTGTCTGAAATATGGGTGCGGGTAATGCGCATGATAAAAACAAAGGTCAATGCGATCATTACACCGCCGAACAGTACCCACAGCGACGGCTCGGATTGCGAAGGGATAATCCGATCGTAAACCTGCATGGTGAACAGCATGGCCGACAGCGACAGCACGTTGGCAATAAGCGAAGCAAACATGACGTTAACGTAGCCCGGCCACTCCTTCAGGATGGTTTGCCACAGCCAGTCCGCGCGATAGGGTTTGATATAGTCATCCACCCGGGCGTCTGGTATTGAGGTTTCCGGTTTGGCTAGCAGTACACGTTTGACGTTTTGGCCCACTTCATCAAAAGTCAGCACCGTTTGCAGTTGCTTTTCACCGTTGAGAACGACGGTGACCATGCCTTCTTCACCACAGGTGGTGATGACCCCCACGCCTCGCTCACCAAAATCGGCGATCAACGGCAAGCGCCAGGGATCCAACATACCGGGATGAAAACGCTCGAAAATCGCCAGCAACCCGAGTTGGCGTGCCATATTTTCAATTAGCGTCTCTTGTGACTGATGCCGTAAATGCCATTCGGCTTCACCCCGCACGCGTTCGGGCGAACCATCCAGGCGATAATGCTTCGCTACCAGCAATAACGCATCAAGCCAGGGAGCATAATGCATTTTTTGGCCCGATGAGGCGGAAGCCCGCTCGTTATTATTTTCTTTTTCCATTATATTAACCTTCAGCAAACTTCCATTATTCTACGGAGCAATACGTAAACCATGAATAGTCTTATTGTTGAGTTGAAAAGCATCCCTGGCCATACCGACCAATACAATGTAATTTAATTCAGATGCCCATAGGTCACGCTCAGAGTTAATAAGATCCAACCGAGACTTGCTAATTTCCTGCTCAGCATTAAGCAAATCCAACGCATTTCTATTTCCCAATGACAAATATTGCTCACGATATAACTCACGAGTTTCGGTAATAGTTTCCATGCGTTGTTGCAATATTTCGATATTACGCTGCAAACCAATAATATTATGGTAATAACTACGTTGCTGGTCGGTGACTTCTATTTTCTTACTGTCGATAGTTGCCTGTGCGGCTTCCAACGCTTTGGCGCTGGCGCTCTGCTGTGCTACCAAAGCCCCCCCCTGATAAATTGAGCTTTTTAGCGATAAATAGAGATTATTATATTGGCTGCGAGACTGGTAGTCAGCGATATTACCGACATATTTATTTGAGCTGGCTTCAAGAGAAATAGTGGGATACTGCTGTGACTTATAATTACGTAATTCCGCCTTGGCAATCGCCGCATCTGCTTGCGCCACCAGCACAGTGGGATTTTTATTCAGATCGATCCGTTCCCCCTGGCTCTGAATTAACGGCAACAGCGCCTGCGGCACAGAAAGCTGCTTTTCGTCCACCGTCCGCCCAAGCAACGATTGCAACCGTAATTTTTCCTGTTGCAGTTTGATCTCCATTTCTTGCTGCTGAGCCTGTGCCGCTTCGACCCGCGCCTGTGCTTGCACAGGATCGATACGGGAACTGGCTCCCGCCTGGACGCGCATTTGCGTTAATTTCAAAATATTGCGTAAGGCGTTAACCTGATCCTCAGCGTTTTCCACTAATTGCGTATAGCGCAATACTTCATTCATCGCCAAGGCCGTCTGTTGAATAATAGTATCAATCTGTTCTAACACGCTGGCCTGTTGGCGCAAAAACTTTGCGCTGGCCAGATCCACCATACTGCCGGTTTTGCCAAAGTCATACAGCATCTGCGATAGGCCAATGGTCGCTATCTGGCCGGAACCGTCATCCTCCTGGCGCCCAGAAGTCACCCCCGCGGAAATAGCGGGAAGATAGCCGGCATTCGCCACCTCAACCCCAAAGCCAGTCGATTCCAAGGAAGCGATGCTGCTAATAATAGAAGGATGGCGATTAACAGCAACGTGAATAGCATCCTGCCAATTAATAATATGATTAGGCTGTTGGCCTTGCTGTTTTTTTTCTGACGGCCGCAATTCAATTTCTGCAGGAGAGATTTTTAGTTTCTCTGCCAATTCATTACCACCGGCCGGCATACTGTCTGGGGTGGGTATATTGGAAAACGCCCCCCAAAAACCACCAGGCTCCTCGTTATTCACATCGTGGGAAGAAGAGAGAAAACGGCCTTCTCCGGCGAATGAACACGGTATGCTAATAAAGCATAGCGCAGTAACTAATATTTTTATCATAACGTTTCTGAAACAACCTGAATTATCCAATGGATGTATATATCCAAAATAATTCGAGTTGCAGGAAGGCGGCAACGCAGCGAGTCCCCAGGAGCTTACTTGAGTAAGTGACTGGGGTGAGCGAGGAAAGCCAACACACCTGCAACTTGAAGTATGAAGGGTATAAACCACATATACAAATGACAACAACAGGCTGGCATTAAATGCCAGCCTGTTTTTCTTACTGCCTATTAACAGTGGTTAACCAATAGTGACATCATCCTCAACATAAAGTTGAACCACAGTGCCATCAGACGTGGAACTGGTGTAATGGTTATACGTCACCCCATCAACCGATGATGAACCAGCAGCTTCCCAGGTACCATTCAGCGTAACCGTATCGCCGTCTGCACCTTTGATATACAAGGTATTGTTATCATCGGTCACATCCATCAGGCTCTGCGCGCTGATAACGACGTTGTCGTTCTCACCGTCATCGAGCAAATCGATCACCTCGATATCGCTCACTTTGGACGAGATAGCACTCAGATCAAGCGTTATGCTGCTGTGCCATGCCAAGGTATCACTACCATCTGCGCCCGTAATGGAAACGAAGTTGGTGTCATAGACATTAAACACATCATCGCCCGCCGTACCGGTGAAGGTGATTTCACCGCCAGCGCTGCCGTCCACTTCGACTCCCGTAGTGCTGGTTGAACTGTCTTCAGAAGTAGTGGTGTCAGCGGTTGAGCTGTCTTCACTGTCGGTAGTGGCGCTGTCCTCAATGGACAAGGAGTATGTGCTCACGCTCGTATCATCGGTATCGGTCGCATCAGTTGCATCAGTTGCATCCTCAACCGTATCGGAAAGCGTACTGCTTTCAACTGTATTACCGCCGGCATCTTCGACGCTTACACCGAGATAGATGGTCAGCGTTGCCGTTTGCACATCACCATTGGAGCTTTGTATTGCATAGGTAAAGACATCCGTATCACCATCAGTCGGTAACGTTTCCGATGAAGGAACATAGATATAGTCACCCGTACTGTAAATCCACAGCGTCCCATATTTCCCGACGACGGAAATGCCCGCTGCCGTCACCGCAGTATAATCGCCGGTATCCGTATCGGTAGTTGTATTACCAGAAGCAATGTACAGCGTGGAGTACACTGAACTGATCGTATCGTTGTCCAGTATATTCCCCGTCACGTTCGTACTGTCCGTGATGGTATAGGCCGCAGCATCAGAGACAACAACCTCGGCATTCACGGTTAGCGTATAACTCCCTGTCGAACTGACCACCAGACGATAGGTGCCCGCACCATCTGTCGATACCGTAAAGCCAAAAGTGTCCTGATTATAGCTACCAGCAAGCATGGTATACGTGCTGGTGCTGACATCCACCCAACCACTTGAGGTATACATCTGTAACGTAGCGCTGACCGTAAAGTTCGAGCTGTACGTCTCGTTGAAAAGCCATCCCCCCGTGGTCAGCGACACAACACCGGAGACAATACTGCCCGCTTCAGAAACCAAGACTGAATTGGTCGTAATGGTCGAACTACTGGTCAGCGACCCATCGGAAATAACCTCTGTGGTCGACAATACCGTATTGACCAGCGTGATGTTAGCTACCGCCGAATCAGAGCTTATCGCATCGATGATGCCATTAGCGGTGGAATCGCTTTCATCCCAGGTAACCGTCAGAGCATCATTGCCACTGTTGATCTGGATGTTTAGATTCGCTGTAGACGTCGCTCCGGTGGCGGAATCCGTCAAGGTGTAACTGAACGTCTCCGTCTTACCAATTGCATCCATGTCTGCATTCGGCGTGTACTCATAGTCGCCGTTAGCGTAGATAGTCAGGGTACCGTAATCCCCGCTAACCGTCGTGCCGCTTGCGGTAACTACCACCGTCGTGACAGTGCCGCCACTACTGGTAAAGCTTATTGCGGTTACCGTAGTGGTGTCGGCATGGGCAATGCTATCCGTACCACTCAGGGAATCGCTGTCAGTAATCACGTTACCGGTAGCCGAGGTGACGTCACCCGGCGTCCCTTCGCTTGCCAGTGTATAAACCGTCTGGTATGCGGAAAGGGTGAATCCTGACCCCAGGCTAAGGCCGGTACTGGTGTAAACAATTTTATAGGTGCCAGCATCCAGCCCAGTGAGCGTAACGGACGCGCTATCGCCACCCAGACCGAATAGCCCAATCAGGCTACCTGAAGAATCAGAAGAGACCTCCTCCCACTCACCGCTAAAGGCGTTGTACTTGTACAGGGTCAGCGTTGCGCCGCTAAACATGCTCAAGAATGAACTGCTTGTCACGGTGACGGTCAGATCGACCACGGTACCTTCAGCAACGAGGATCTCCGAACTATCAAGCGTGGCGGAGCCGATGACAAGCAAACTACCGCCGTCCATGATATCTTCCGACTCCGTCACTGTTGACGGATAGGTGAAGTCAACCGTCGCGCTAGAGTTCACGTTATCCGCCGCTGTCAGGGTAATGGCCGCAACGGTAATATTCAGCGCCGCTGAGGTGCTGCTGTTGCCCGCGGCATCGGTTACCGTAAAGGTAAGGTTATGCTCGCCGTCGGATAATCCCTCCTCTGCGGTGTAAGTCCATGTGCCATCTTCAGCCACCGTAGCCTGGCCGACTACTGTATCGCCATCCATGATAGTGACCGTTGTACCCACCTCCAGACCAGAACCACTGAAGGTCAGCTTGCTGTCGGTCAGCGTATCGCTACTGCTTACCACTTGACCTGCTTCGTCCGTGATAACCACATCCGAGGTATTAACACCCTCAGGTGCGATGGTGTCGACCGTCAGTGCCAGCACGGCAGAAGATTCACTGCTGTTACCCGCCACGTCGGTTATAACGAAAGTCAGCGCATGTTCGCCGTCTGTCAGTGCCTCATTCAGAGCCAGCGACCAGTTGCCGTCCTCATCCACAGTGGCTTCGCCAATCAATTCACCATTGTCATAAACCGTAACCGTTGCGCCAGCTTCGGCGCTGCTGCCGTTAATGGTTAGCTGGTTGACGTTGGTCAGGCTTTCGAGGACGTTGCCATCGCTATCTGTCATCGTGACGGAAGCGATATCAATAACGTCCGGCGCCAACGTATCTATGGTTAGTGAAATGCTATCGCGGCTGATAGTACCGTCTGGATTAGTGATGGTTACCGACAGATCGTGCTCGCCATCGGCCAGCGCCTCTTCCAGCGTGAAGCTCCAGTTGCCGTCTTCGTCCACCGTCACTTCGCCCAGCACGGTATCCCCGTCGCTGATCACCACGGTCGCGCCCGGTGTTTGACCACTGCCGCTCAGGGTCAACATGTTGTCGGTAATGATGTCACCGTCACTGATGACGTTTCCGTTATCATCGGTGATCACCAGCCCCGTGCTGCCGCTGTCGACCACAAGGACGATTGCCGCGGATTCGCCGCTGCTGTTCCCAGCGGCATCGACCACCTCGAAGGTAAAGCTGTGCTCGCCGTTAGCCAACGCCTCATCCGGCGTATAGCTCCAAGTGCCGTCTTCGCCCACCGTCACTTCTGCGATAATGGTGCCGTTGTCGCGAATCACCACCGTGGTGCCCGCTTCCAGCCCCTCGCCGCTGAACGTCGGCGTGTTGTCCGCCGTTGTGCTGCCTGCAGCAATAGCTGCGCCACTATCATCCAGGATCGACACGGTTTCCGGGTCTACCCCTTCTGGCGCCACGGTGTCAACCACTACATTGATGGTATCGCTGCTGGNGCCTCTTCCGGCGTGAAGCTCCAGTTGCCGTCCTCGTCCACCGTCACTTCGCCCAGCACGGTATCCCCGTCGCTGATCACCACGGTCGAGCCCGGCGTCTGGCCGCTGCCGCTCAGGGTCGGGGTATTGTCGCTAATGGTGTCGCCGTCGCTGATGACGTTGCCGCTATCGTCGGTGATCACTGCTCCGGTATTGGCGCCGCTGGTGCTGCCGCTGTTATCCGTGCCCGCGTCTTCAGACGTATCGCCGGCTTCGTCGTCCGTGGCGGTATCGTCGCTGGCCGTGCTGTCGACGATCACATGGATGGTGTCGCTGCTGGTGTTGCCGTCCGGATCGGTGATGGTCACCGTCAGATCGTGCTCGCCGTCCGTCAGCGCCTCTTCCGGCGTGAAGCTCCAGTTGCCGTCTTCATCCACCGTCACTTCGCCCAGCACGGTATCGCCGTCGCTGATCACCACGGTCGAGCCCGGCGTCTGGCCGCTGCCGCTCAGGGTCGGGGTATTGTCGGTGATGGTGTCGCCGTCGCTGATGACGTTGCCGCTATCGTCGGTGATCACTGCCCCGGTAT